>NZ_JBHMFS010000009.1:0-205385 GCF_051433165.1 Falsiroseomonas sp. E2-1-a4
CCCAGGTGATGCAGTTAAGACAGCTCGTGCTGCACTTGCTGGCAGAGCCATTCGAGGCGGGACGCACCCGCTCGGGCTTGCTGGATCTGAATCTAGCGCGTGAGGCTCCGCTCTCCGCCGTTTTCTCTCCGGAGCCAGGTTGCCAAGTTCTGGACACGCCAAATCAGCTTCTCCTGCGCGACTACCTCAGCCTGCTGGCGGATGAGCTTCCCCGTATGACGTTCGCGGATGGGGAGCGCCTGGCGGAAGTCACCAAGGCGATGATCGCCCTCGCGGTCTCAGAGGGCCCGACGCGGCGGGAGGCGGCGGCTCCTCTCAGCACGGCGCAGGCGGCGCGCGTGCGAAACCTGATACGCATCCACCTTAGCTCGGCCCGGCTCGGGCCAACGCGGCTGTGCCAGCTAGCCGGCATCACGCGCTCACAACTCTACCGCCTATTCGAACCACATGGTGGCGTGGCACTGTTCATCCAGCGGGAGCGACTGAACGCCGCATACCGTGCGCTGACAGACCCGAATGACGCGCGCAGCATCTGCAGGATCGCCGAGGCGAGCGGGCTGTTCGATGCGTCGAGCTTCAGCCGCATGTTCCGCCGCACCTTCGGATTTTCGCCGCGCGAGTTGCGCATGTCGCACAGCCTGCGCGCACTTGCCGCCCGCGCGAACCCGCCTTTCAACCGTGGCGCCCTCGGCTTCCTCGGCTCCCTGCAGGAGCTGCTGCAGGCCACTGAGAGCGCGGCCCTGACGTGAACCGCGCTGGATTTTCCGGAGGCTGTTTGTTGTGAGTCACGCTGCCAGGGCGTGGGTCTGCTATGCGGCGCAGTAAACGCGCCTCGGCCTCGGCGGAGGGATGTTACCGATCGGGTCGAGAGGAGGGCCACATCATCATGTGTGGATGCCCCCTGCGGGTCAAGGTGTTTGAGCGTGGCGGCGGTACCGAGAGCACGGGTGCGGTCATGTGTCCGGCCTCGAATGCGGCCGGTATGGCCGCGGGCCCCGATGAGCTTCGCGGTGCGAGTGCCTGATCAACGTGGCGCGCTTGGTGGCGCTCAAGGCCTTCCGCGACCGCCTCCTCGCCGCCGGTAAGCCCAAGATGGTCGCCCTCGTCGCCGTGGCGCGAAAACTGCTCACCATCCTCAACGCCATCATACGGAGCGGAAGGCCATGGCTCGCCCAAAACACTTGACGACCAACACAGTCGCTCAAGCCGTCGCGGCAAAACCCCAGGAAACCTGCGGTTCACGGCGCTATACACGATTGAAAAGCCTGAGGTTAGGAAGCCGACTGGAGCTGGCGAAGGGATTCGAACCCTCGACCCCAACCTTGGCAAGTGCAGCGGGCCTGTTTGTGGGTGTTCGCCGACGTTCGGCGGGTCAAATCGAATCAATGGCTTGCGGCCGCGCTGGTTCGCTGATGTTCGCCTTGAGCCGGCCCCAGCCACTCGAAAACGGCACCCTAAACGGCCCCCGCGACGCCGCAACTCCTGCCCGGGAGGAGGTTGTGCCCCAGCAAAATTCCTTAAGCCAGGCCCCTCGATACACTGCTGTTTCAGCACGTGGCCAGGCACAGGTGCCGCGGTCAGGCGCAACCTTCCCGCAGCACGTAGAAGATGGCGTTGGCGATCTCGCGCAGCGGCCAGGCTCGCCGTCGTCCTCGTCAAGGTGCGGCAGGCAACAGCAGCTCCAGCATCCTCCATCGGCGTCGGTCATGTCACTCGCATAGCGCAGGCCCGCGCGGCCATGGTGCCGCCGGGTGGCCGGCGATCCACATCGCGTCGTTCGTCCGAGGTGTCGCAACCTAGTCGACCGATGATGCAGCCCGCCCATCCAGCCCACCGCCGGGCGAATTGCCGTTCCAAAGCAGCGGGCGGTCAACTTGGACGGGGATGTTGTCGGTCGTGTTCTCCCTGCCGGCAAGGACATAGATCATCTCGACTTTTTGGACTGTTTGAGGCACCAAGGCGGTGAGGGGGCGGTCGATGCCAATTGCAGATAATGTCATTCGCGACGCGGTCGCGCGCTATGATCGTGAACGCGACCGCTATCTGAAGCTTGCTGCCCGTGTATCCGACATCTGCCGCTCCAGCATCGTGGAGGACAATGCGATCCGCGCGCAGGTCACGTTCCGCACGAAAACCGTCCGTAGCTTCGAGGGCAAGCTCAAGCGGTTCGCCCGCCGGCCGGACAGGGACTATGCCAGCGTCGACGAGGTGTTCGCCGGCGTTGGAGACTTCGCTGGCGTTCGGATCGCAACCTACCGGCCTGAGGATGAGCGCCGAGTCACCGACGAGATCAAGAATTTGTTCGAAGGGGAAAGCAGCAGGGAGGTGTTAGTCGACAAGAAGGACAAACTCGCCGTGAATAGCTACCAATTCTACCGAGCCACCCACTGCCAGGTTTTCCTGCGCGAAGAGGACCTAGTCGGACACTACGAGAATCTCCGCGGCACGGGCTGCGAGATCCAGGTGTGCTCGATGATGGCGCACGTCTGGAACGAAATTGAACACGACATCGGATATAAGCCAGAAGGCGGGGGCCCCGGCGATGCGGAGAAGGGTCTTCTGGAGGCGCTCGGGCACCTCACCCGCTCCGGAGATGCTGCGATTACGCGCCTGCTAGCGGCCAATGCCGCGCGGATGCAGGAGAATGTCGGAGACTTCGTCGACGTTCACGATTTTGTAGCTCGACTCCGCCCCTTCTTCCCCGAGGCCGATCTATCGGTGAATGCCGGCCAAGCCTTCGATGCGATCACCGAACTGGGGCTTAACTCCGTCGTCGCGCTCAAGGGGAGTCTGGGTGACGAGGCGCTCAGTCCGGAGGTCGCCTCGAAGCGCATCGAGGCGTTCAATCGCTACCTCATGTCTGTCGACGGCGCCGAATATGGCCTAAATCCGGCTTCCGCCGACGTGCTGACGGTGGCCGTGCTGCACAAAGTTGCAGGTGCCTTCTTCGACCGCCATCCTTCCGAGCGGGGCAAGGGACGTCCAGCCCGGATATTCTATATCGCCCGCCTGTACGATCGTTTCATGGAGAGCCTGAAGAGCGGCGAGCGAAACGCCGCATGAGCTTGTTGCCCGTGCGATGACCAGCGCCTTACCTCGCACTTGGTTCGCCAGGATCGGAGCATCGGTCAGGCCAGGTGCTGGCAACGTTGAACTGCTACCTGGCGCTGCCGCGGAACCCGTCGAAGCTGCGCAGGCCGATGACTCGCCCCGTCTGGCTGAGTTCGTGCTCACCGAGGGCACCACGGTCCGCTTGCGCAACTCGGTGACGGCAGCAGCCGAAACCGGAATTTTGCCCTACCTCACCGTGGCGGAGTATATTGCGGCGGGTGCAATGGCGATCCCGAACATGATGCGAAAGGTCCCGAATTTTGGGGCCAAGACCGCCCGCGAGCTCGATGCCATGCTCAAGGCCAGCGCCGAGACATGGACCCGATCGAACAAAATAGCCACAACCGTGAAAGACGGTTCCAGCCCGGAGGAGGTCCTCGAATTCATCGGCCACATTTCCATACGTCAAGCGACGGAGGGAGAAATTCTCTCGGTGCGGCTTGAGAATGGATTGGCTGCGCCGGAGATTCAGTCGATGCGCGTCAGTACTGTCGCGCTCAACCTAGAAACTTTCCTGACTCAGTTCAGGCGTCTGCCCAATGTCGGACGCATCTCGGCGCGTGAGCTTACCCAGCTTATGCACCGGCTGGTACCAAGGTTACTCGCCCAAAATGGCGTTGCGCACGACCAAATCGTGCGCACCTGCTCTACGTTATTCGGCCACATGGATGCAGAGGCACTTTGCTCGGCAGATGATGTGCCGATGCATGAGACACTGGCGGAGTGTCTCGACTGGCTGCTCAGCCAGTGCAAGGATCGAGATCGCGAAGTCGTGCGCCGCAGATTCAGTATCGAGCGGGCGGACATCGAAACGCTCGAGGAGATTGGTGCCGACTTTGGCGTGACGCGCGAGCGCATACGCCAGATCGAGAAACGAGCGCTTGGCCGGATGCGGGTTCGGATGCGCCGCGTGCCGATCGCGGATCATGTGAAAGCAGCGTCCAAAGGCGCATGGCTCGAGATCTGCGAAGGCCGTGGATGGATCACGGACCGACGGTCAGATGTGGCTCTGCGCAAGCTTGAGGGCAAACTTCAACTTGCCCTCGAACTTCTCCGAATATCGCCGCACGCATGGCTGTCTGAGGTTGCTGAGCGGTCGGTGCATGGCTGGATTGGATCGCCCCTGGATCCCGACCCGGTCAAGTCGGCCGCAGCCGAGCTTGCCTCAATCCTTAAGCTGCCGTTGCCCCGCTCCGTCCGTGGCGCACCCTGTGCTGATGCTCCGGCCGAGGTCGAAGCAGCGCTTCGGGTCCATCTCGGTCTCGAGCTCGAGCAAGGGTATGTCGTTCAATCGAAGCCAGGCGTCCGGATGCGCCGGGCGCTTGGCCTGCACCGGCTTCTCGTTTCGGCGTCGAGCCCGCTGCCGGCAGATCGACTGATCCCACAATATCATCGGCTCTGCCCATCCGACTTGTGCTCACCGCGCGACGCAGAGATCGTCATGCTGGCGGCACCGCACCTCTTCATCGAAACCTACGACCAAGTTTGGTTTGGAATTGGCGTCTGCGGCTCGCCCCCGGTTCTGGACGCACCCTGCGCCGTTGAGGGAGGTATCCGGTCTCCTTTCGAGCAAAGTGATACCGATAGCGACGAAGAGACCTGCGCAGCATCGCTGATGGCCGCTTTGGAACGCCGCGGCCCCGAGCGTCTGGTCACCCTCTATCAAAATGCAAAGGACATCCTTCCCGCAGGCCGCTCGCCCAACAGCGTCGGCCCAACGCTGCTGACCAATGCCCATATCTTCAGCCGGCTACTCCCCGGCATTTATGGGCTGCCTCATCAGGTGCCTTCAGCCGCCGACCTGCTTTCCGACCCGCCACTTTATCTGCTCGATAATATGCAGCTGCGGTTGATGGCGCTTGCGCGGCGAGCAGGCGAGCGTCGTGAAGTGTTTCCACTGTGGTCGCTCCAAGGCGAGTTCGCACTCGCCCGGTGGGGATACAAACACGGCGCTCCCGATAGCCTTCGTTCGTTGCTGGCCGTTGCCGACATCGATGCCTGGCCCATCTCGGCGTCGGAGCGGAGCCATTGGCGGGACGTGGCTCGGCGCGAAGGGCGCTTTGAACTTGCCGAGCCTTTGCGTCCCGATGCTTATGTTCGCCCGGACCTGGATCGCCTCCTTGCGGCCTGCATCGAGCTGGCCAACACGGGCAAACTGAACTGGATGTCCGTCAATCGGATGGCTGGACGACGTATCGACAGTCAGGTTGGTGCCTCGACCATCGCGATCTTGCTGGGACTGGGTGCGGTCCGCATCGCGGACGCTGATCCAGCCGCCTGGCAGAGATCCCATGAGGCGACGGATCGTTCGATCACATTGCGTGACGAGATGAGCGACGAGCTGTCATCGACCGGTGTCGCGTCCTGGGAGCGCGGGATCGGCCTTCGCCTGGCGGGGGATATCCTCGCTGCCGCACCGGAGATTGAGGGCTGGCCGGATGCCGACCGCCTGGCCGCGATGTTTGACGCTGAGTCCGATAATTCAGCGTCCGAAGAAGGCCGGATCGTCGATCCGCTCGATGCGATCATGGCAGAGAGACGCCAGTTGTTGGACAGGCAAAAGCGCGAGGACCTCTTACGATGGTTACTCGAAGAATGATGCAGCATCGGGGCATAAATGGCTAGAGCAGCCAGACATTCGACGTTTCATCCAAAAAGCCATTACAGAAGCGGCCGCGACAGCTTGGCCGAAGACTTTTTCGCGCCCTGCATTCGCGTAGCAACGCTCTACCGGAGGGCTGCCGGATACTTCTCCAGCACAGCGCTCCTTGCCTGGATCGACGGCTTGCCGCGTGCTGCCCTGAAGATGCTTTCGATCCAGCTCATATCGTCACCGATAATCTCAGAAGCGGATCGTCAGACGCTTACCTCGATGGAAGACGACCAAGCCCGCGCAGCCTACCGATCCATTGTTGTCGACCGCATCCTAGAGGAGATCGCGGAGCTGGCGCACTCTCCGAACGACACCGCCATTCGCGCGCGCATCTTTGCCTGGTTAATTGCCAATGATCGTCTGCAGCTGAAATTCGCATTCCCCGAACATCTCGACGAACCGGGTATCTTCCATGAGAAGTTCGGGATCTTCGACCTGGAAGGCGGAGGCAGGATCGCCTTCACCGGCTCGGCAAACGAAACGAGCGGAGGCCACAGCAGGAACTACGAGAGCATCGATGTTTATTGCGACTGGCTACCCGGCGAGATGGACCGCGTCGCGACCAAGGCAGAGCAATTCGACGAAACATGGGCTGGTAAGGCCTCGGGACTCGCGGTCGTCGATCCTTCGATCAAGATACTGAGCAGGCTTTGTCAGACTGCTGACTGGCCCTTCGTAAAGCCAGAGTCCGAAGAAGACGCCGAAGCTCTGCCTACGACCGACCCGCGTTGGAGACATCAGGATGAAGCGGTCGCGGCTTTCTTGGAGAGTCCTGCCGGTATCCTAGAAATGGCAACCGGCACCGGCAAGACGCGGACTGCGATAAAAATCCTAACCCGTCTTGTTTCCAACGGTGCCATCAGTTGCGCAATCGTCACTATGGAGGGCACAGACCTGCTTGAGCAATGGGCAGGCGAGCTTGACGCCTGGAACCTGGACGATGGGCCGAAATGGCTGATCTATCGCCATTTCGGCCGCCATCACGAGATGGGAGACTTTCTTGTCGACCCTGGGCGCGCGCTGATCGTCGTCGCACGTGGCCAGCTATCTCGACTGCTCCCGCGGCTGCCGGATCATGTTAAGGCGAAGGCGCTCATCATCCATGATGAAGTCCACGGCCTTGGCACGCCCCGTCTGGTCGAGAGCCTGGCCGAACAACATGAAGCGTTCGGCTGGCGGGTCGGGCTCAGCGCCACCCCCGACCGCGCTTATGACGCCAAAGGCAACGACTTTATCACGAGCGAGCTGGGACCGACGCTCTATCGGTTCCCGCTGGGAAAGGCGATCGCGCGGGGCGTCCTCAGCGAGTTTGATTACCGGCCGCTCGAATATGATCTCACCGATGGCGACCGCGAGCGGCTGCGCATGATCTATGCTAAGAAGGCGGCGCGGCTGCGCGAGGGCCGGCCGATGGGGAATGAGGAACTCTGGACGGAGATCGCCAAGGTCTACAAGACTGCCGAAGCTAAGCCCGAAATCTTCGAAGAGCATCTTCGGGTGGCGCCGGAGATCCTAAATCGCAGCATCGTTTTCGTCGAGACGATCGAATATGGCGAGCGGATCCTCGCATCCATTCACCGCCGCACGCACCGCTACCGCACCTATTATGCCGACGACGATCGCGACCACCTGATTGCGTTCGCGCGCGGCGATATCGACTGCCTCATCACCTGCCACCGCATCTCGCAAGGGATCGACATCCGGTCGCTCAACACGGTGATCCTGTTCGCATCGGCACGGGCTAAGCTCGAGACAATCCAGCGCATTGGACGCTGCCTTCGGATCGACCCGACCAATGCGAGAAAGCGCGCGCTGGTGGTGGACTTCGTGCGGCCGGGAGGTGAAGCTGACTCGATTCCGAATGCGGATCAGGAACGGCACGCCTGGCTTGCTAATCTGGCGACGGTAAAAAAGGGGGACGACGATGGCGCTTGATACTGCGCTGGCGGCGGCGCTGCGTGAAGCCGTGGAGGAAAGCGGGCAGCCACGCGCGCTGTCGCTTCGGCTTGAGGCGTGGCTTCAGGCGATGATCGAAGGCGACGATGCCCAGGAGGATCAGGCCCAGCGTTACGAGGATGTCAGGGAAGCCGTTCAGTTGGAACGTCAACCGAATGCGCATTGATTTTGCCGGCTGGTCGACTGCTGGACTGCGCTGCCCCGACGTCGTCATCGATCTGCTCGGCCCGTCACCAACCCCTCCCAAGGTCACTCTTCTCCAGATGCCCAACGGCACTGGCAAGACGACCACGCTCGAAATGCTGATCGCCACATTGAGCGGCGTTGCGACCTCATGGGACGAGAAGACGGTCCGCAGCTATCGCCGCAAGGGCGACGACCGCGACCTCGGGACTTTTGTCGTATCGCTGCTCGTCGATGGACGACCGCTCTCGATCGAGCTTGTTCTCGACTTCGAGATGGGCACGGCACGCTATCGCACGACGAACCCCGGAAGCGGAGGCGTGGTGCAATCCTGGTCACCGCCGCCGCCCGTGCGCCGGTTTCTCGCAAAGGATTTCCTCGGGCTTTTCGTGTTCAACGGCGAGTTCGCCGCGCGTTTGCTTGATTCTCGCGAAACTGCGGCCGACGACGCGATCGACGCGCTGTGTCAGCTCTATCTGCTCGATGAGGTCGAGGATTTCGTCGAGCAGGAATGGTCGCGGCGAACCAAGCAGACCGGTGCTAAAAGCGACGGCGCACTTATCCGCCTGCGCACGCAGCTCGCCAGCATGACCGCCAGGCGCGTGGTCATCGCCCAGGCGCGGGTTAAGGCCGAAGGTCAGGTCCGAGACACCGTGGCCCAGATCGAGAACTTACAGGCAAGAATTGAGGAACGGCTCGGAACGGGGCGATCGACACGCGAACAGTTTAACGAGGCCAAAATCGAGATGACGCGGGCAGAAGGCGCACTCGTCGCCGCAGCCGGCAACGCGATGCAGACGCTGCGACAGCCGCTGGCGATCCATCCTTCCTTCGCCGGCTCGCTCATCGCGCTAAAGGACAATCTCGATAATCTGCGCCTCCCTGAAAACACGTCAGCACAATTCTTCAACGAGCTACTCGAGGAGGATGAATGCATCTGTGGTCGGGAGATGACCGCAGGCGCCAAGCATGAAATCGGCATCCGCTCGCTACGCTACCTCGACGCTTCCGAGGCGGGCGTCATCAATGCGATCAAGCAGGATATTGGCGATTTCACCGCCGCTTCGGAGACCCAGTCACCGTCCGAGTCCCTTGCTGCGGCGATGGCCGAGCTCGGGGCCGCCCGCCGCGACCAGAAGATGGCGCGGCAAACGGTACTCGCGCTGCAGCAGAAGCTGATCGATGAAGGCGATGACGAGCTTCTGGCTTGGCAGCGGCAGCTACAAAGGCAGACCGAGCTCAATACCGAATGCGCCCGCCTGCTTCAAGAAATTGATGCCGACGACGAGAAGGACGGCGCGTCCGAGCCTTGCTCGCTGAAGCTGATCGACAAGAAAATCAAGGATTTCGGCTCAAAGATCTCCGAAATCACTCAAACCGTGACGCTTCGCAAGCAGACCGATGTCGTCAGGGGGATCATGGCGCGGACCAAGGAGCTCGCCCGCCAGAAGATCAAGACCGAGCTCATTGCCCTCAGTAACGAACGACTTGCCAAAGTGCTTGCCAATGATCCGCTGACGATTGCCCGGATCGACCGTTCGATCCGGCTGGAAGGTCAAGGGACCGGCAGCACCGCACAGGTGCTGGCTGCCGGCTATGTCTTCCTCATGAGTGCGCTTAGGCGCGGCAACAACGACTTCCCTCTTGTGGTCGACAGTCCGGCAAACCCAATGGACTTGGGCCGGCGGCGGCGCGTGGGTGGCCTTATCCCGGAACTGTGCAGCCAATTCGTGGCGTTCACCATCAACACTGAGCTGCCGGGCTTCGTGCCGGCGCTCGCTGGAGCAACCAAAGAGATCCGCTATCTGACGATGTTCCGAAAAACGCCTGGAACCGCGCGCCTGCTCCCGGCACTGCCCGCGACAGGCGTCACCCAGAACGATCACTCGGTAGTAGTCGAGGGTAATGATTATTTCGTGAAGTTCGACGTCACCGAAGACGAAGAGGACCAATAGCTTGGCCTATTTCCGTCTCCGCACCGACGCGCAGAGCTGGTTTTCCGAGATCGCCGATGCGCCGCCTTTCAAAACCAAGTTCGACGTCTACTATCTGTGCCTACTGGCCGGGTTGGCGAGCGGTCGCGCCGCGGAGCTTTCCGGCGCCGGTAACCCGGCCACCGATCTCGTGGAGAAGTTCGTCGAAGATTATCGGCCGGCAAGCCGCCTGATTATTGGATTGCTGGTGACTGCGGAGCTCAAGAAAAACGGCATTGATGTTAGTGAGAAGGCGCAGGTTCGTGCGCTCTTCAAGCGGCTGGTCGACTCTGAAAGCCCCAACAGCCTGACAGAGATGGGCATGCGCCGGCTCAACGCCTATGCGAGCGGTGGATACGAATACCTTGCCGAGAAGCGCGACATGAAGCCGTATACGGTCGAAGAGTTCATCCAGGGCTACACCGCTCTGATTGAGGAAGCGGTGGAAAAGGCGTCTGCCGCCTAGACAATCGCCGGCGCCGGCGATGAGCGCCGCAGCCGGGCGCACTCGTCGATGATCAGCGCAGCTGCATCCCTCATCTGCGCCTCTGTTGTAAACCGGCCGGGAGCGATGCGGAATGCGCCGCGAGCCCGCTCGGTATTGCCGTACATGGCCAAGAGGACATGCGAAGTCTCGATCTTGTCCGTTGTGCAGGCGCTCGATGCCGAGAAGCTCAGCTGCTCGCGAAGACTCCGTATCAGCGCGAGCGGCTCAAGCGCTGGAATAGAGAAGGATAAGTTGTTCGGTAGCCGCTCGGTTGGATGCCCATTGAGTACAGCGCCAGGCACTTGCGCAAGCAATAGATCCCGGAACTCGGTACACATCGCTGACAACCGCGCCGCTTCGGCCTTGGCCGATTTTTTGGCGACCGCCATGGCAGCGCCCATGCCGACGATGCCCGCGGTATTGAGGGTCCCGGGCCGAAGGCCGCGTTCCTGACCGCCACCGAAGAGCATGGGGGCGAGTTTCACCCGCGGGCGCCGCGAACGGACGTACAGCGCTCCGATCCCTTTGGGTCCATAGACCTTGTGCGCGGACAGACTGGCAAGGTGGATGTTGTCGCGCTCGACATCGATGTCGCCGCAGGCAGCGACCTGCGCCAGATCGGTGTGGAAGATAATGCCGCGCGCGGCGCAGACAGCGCCGATTTCGCCGATCGGCTGAAGCGAGCCGACCTCGTTGTTGGCTGCCATGACAGAAACCAAGGCGGTGTCATCGCAAAGGCTCCGGGAAAGAGCGTTCACGGACACCCGTCCGTCGGCATCAACCGGCAGATAGGTGACGCGCCAACCGTCGCGCTCGAGCGCGCGTGCCGGCTCTAGGATCGCGGGATGCTCGATAACGGTAGTGATGAGATGCTTCTTCTGAGGGTTGGCGCGCGCAACCCCGAAGAGGGCCAGATTGTCCGCTTCGGTACAGCTTCCGGTGAAGATGATCTCGTTCTCACGGGCACCGATGGCCTCGGCGACCAGAGCGCGAGCGGCGCCGACCGCACGCGCTGCCGCATTACCATCCTCATGCTCCACGCTCGACGGATTGCCGAATAGCTCCCGGAGATAGGGCTCCATCGCTTGCAGCACGATGGGATCGATCGGGGTGGTCGCGTTGTGGTCCAGATAAATACGGGCCATTAGGCGTTAGGCCGCCATCGGAACGAGCCGGAGGAGGTCCGCAGGCGACTTGGCACGCACCGCGAGCGTGCCGACACCGCGATGAATATGGCCCCGCAGGCGGTCGAGCAGCGTCTCATCGTCGAGCTGCTCATCACCCAAGTGACCTTCTTCGACCCAGCGCAGCAAGGCCGCAATCAGCGCGCCATATTCACCGGTCAGCGTGTAGGCGTTGAACTCGGACCCATCCTCATCCGGGATCGCAGCGCCGCCGAGCGGTCCTTCCTCCAGAGAAATCATGATTGCCATGCGGCAAAGGAGATTTGGCGTGATCCCGGTCCGCTGGCGCAGCGAGCGAAGCTTGCTGGTCGCGTCGCTGGAGATCTTAAGCTTGCTGTAGTGCATGGATCCTCCCGGTAGGCTCGGCCACGAAATAGCCGTTCGACACCACCGTGCGGCCGGCCACATGATCATAATCCAACCTGAAGGCATGAGAGACGTTCGGCGCTAGATCGTGCATCAAGGCTTCGTCGATCTCAGTGTCGGTGGACAATAGGATCACCTGATGTGATGCGGCCGGGAAATACTGGCCGGTTAGCTTGGCGCGATGTTCCGAGTCCAGGCGGGCAAGCGGCGTATCGATAATCATAGGCAGCGGTCGACCGCTGGTGCGTGCGAGCGCCCACAGCATGGCGATGGCATAGATCTGCTTTTCGCCCGCCGAAAGGGCCGTCTTCGGATTTTCCCGGCGCTGCTGATCGATCAGGGTGGTGGCGAAGGTCTCAGGATCAATCCGAATGTCCGCGATCAGATCGGCCTTGCGTGCCAGCCGGTTGAAGCAGCTGACGAACTCGGTGCGCAGCTGACCCAACTTATGTTCGAGCAGCCGACGCTCATAATCGCTGAGCGCCTGTGCGGTCCGCACGGCGAGTTCCGCACGTTGCCTAGCCTTGACCGAACCCGCCTGTTCATCCTCGAGGCGACGCCGCTCCCGGTCCAAAGTGACCATCTGGCCGCGCAGCAATTTGAGCTCCTCCTGCCGACCGCTCAGAGCCGCCTCGGTGGCGCCGACCTTCTGTTCGGCCAGTCTGAGCTCGTCGAGCAGGACACCCGCCGCCGCATTATCTGCTCGGGCAAGTGCAGTATCTAGGGCTCGCACCTTCGCGGTCAGCGCGTCGAGTTTCTTCAGCAAGGCGTGGGCGCGGGGACGAACGTCCGTTTCTATTTCTGCGAGGCGGCCCAATGTCGCAGCGCCATCGCCTACCTCCCGGAACGCCGAATGACTAAGCACTTCTGAATGCGGACGGGTCTGCTCTTCAAAAAATTGTTGCAGGTCAGTCCAATGCACGGCGTCCCATTTGGCTTGCCGCTTCGCGGCCTTATCGCCACGCCATGCAACCAGCAGACTGCGCACCATCGTCAGCGAGCCTTGTTGGCGCTCAGGCCCATCGGCCTGTGCCAGCGCTGTTCGAAAGCTGCCGACCAGCCTCGGCGCCAAGGTGAAGGGTAGGAGCCTGTTGGCTAGGTCCCTCATCTCCTGCTCGCAGCGCGTGATGCTCCGCTTGGCCTCGTCCCGCTCCGCTTCCGTGCGCGCGCGGTGCAAGGCTATGTCGCCGCCTTCCGCCACGAACTGCCGCCGGACACGCTCAGCCTGGCGAGCTTGAGAGTCCCGTGCAGTCACGAGCTCGGCCACCGCATCGCCAATCTCCTCGGCACGACGCGCTGAGGCGGCGATATTGCGGCTTACCGTCTCAAGCTGTGCAGCCGACGCGCCATCGTCGTCGCGCAGGTGACGCGCAAGATAGAGGCCCAGGTCAGCGCGCAGGCGACCGACGAGCTCGATCCCCAGCAATCCGCGCATCGCTTCGGCGAGATGTTCGTTCTCGGTTTCGCCGTCAGCGATCTCACTAATCTTTTCGCCATCGAAGAAGAAAAACTGTGAGACACCGGGCGGTATCAGCTCCTGAAGGAAATGATGCCATTCATCACGCGGAACCGACTTGACGACCGCGCCGTCCATTTCAAGCAGCAAGGTCTCAGCCAAGGCCTTTCCCCGCACAGCCCATTCCCGACGCACCCGGTACCGATGCACTATGCCGGCTTCCGCATAATCGAACTCAAGGCCAACCGCCGCAGCCATTGTGGTAGCCGTCCGATTGATGCGACCGCGTAGATAGGCTTCGTAGTCGGACTGAGCGACGCGTGCGCCCAATGCGCGGCGCCCGTACAATGCCAAACGAACGGCCTCGAGCAGGGTCGTCTTGCCCGACCCGTTCTTGCCACCAACCAGAACAATCGGGCAGGCATCGCCACGCCGGCTGCGGGGCACGAGATCAATTTCCGTCGTTCCGGCGTAGAGGCCGAAATCTTTAAGGATGACGTTGCGCAATATCATTCGGCAGCACCTTCGCCGCTGGCCGCCGAGGCAAGTGCTCCCTCGTCGTCGTCGAGTTCGGTACTCTCCACTTCAACGGAGGGGCGACCGGCAAGCCGCTCCGCAAGTACCATATTGAGTCCGCGCCACTCCTGCCGGAACAGATCCTCGATCTTTGTATGAACCGCATGCCGGCGCTTTAGCCCATGCGCGGCACGCTCGACATCGAGAAGCTTGATGACGAGTTCGGTCGGTACTTCATGGGCGGCACAGATCGAGGCTAGCAGCCGGCCATCATCAGCTGTGAAGGTGACGGCGTCTTCGGCGATCCACTTGAGGTCGCGGCCAAGGATATCGTGCACGATCGGCGGCACTGAGTCTGCCCAGTCGCCGCGCTCCGCACGCCAGATCCGCCTGATCTCGTGCAGCTCGGCATCGTGGACGAGAAGGGTCTCATTGCCGGGCGGGGCTTCACGTTGGACCCGGATCTGCGTCTCGAGCAGCCGGCGAAGCAGCGTCTTGCAGAAATCCAGCGTGTAGGGCCCCGGAACCGGCGTATCGGTTCCTTTGATGAAGGCGACCTGGCCGCTGCGCCGCCTGAAGTCGCGATAGAGCTTCTTTTTGTCGGGCGTCTGCGTCTCAGCCAGCAAATCGCGAAATTCGAGCAATGGCTCGAGCCAGTCTTCGCCCGAATCAATCATCGCTTCCATCGAGCGATCACGCTCGACAACCGTACAGACCCAGCAGCCGAAGCGCGAATTGCCGCAGCTTGGTGTCGTTGTATCTACCACCAGCGGACATTCGCCGGCTTGTGCATTACGATACATTGCGACAAGATCGCGATTGTCATTTCCCCACGGCGATGGGTTCTGGAGCAGGTAAGTCCAGACGTCGTCGGTGGTTAGCGCCTCGATCGGGCCGTATACAAAGGCGTTCAGCAGCGAGGAATGCCGCGAGAGTGGCGATCCCTTGATCCGGTGGAACGACATGACCTGGGCGCGGGTCGCGCTCTCGGACGAGCGGACCCCCAGGATCATCACCACTTCACCGAAGTCGGCCACCTTGGACTTAATGAAGTCGTTGGCCGGTTCGATCTTAAGGCGTTCAGTGCACCAGCGGAAACGTCGCGATGGCGCAGGGTAGCCCCGGCCAATCATATTTACCCAGAAGCTGCGATCAACCGTTGGCATGACCTTTTCGGTCTTGATCGGCAGCCCCTGTTCGACGGCCGCCTTCTCGATCCGCTCGAGTGTCACGTCAATATAGCGGACGATCACTGGCGTCTCGACCAGCGTATCCGAGCTGATCACATAGACTGGCTTCTGGCGCTGCTCTAGCGGCAGGCCGAGCAGTGCCTTCCAAACCATCTGCAAGGCGCAGGTCGAGTCCTTCCCGCCGGAATAGCCGACTACCCAGGGGCGGCTATCCGAGAGATAGACCTGCTGGATCTCGCGGTAGCGCGCCTCGAGGCCGTTACCGTCGAGCAGTGATGTACGCGCCATCAGCCGACCGCCTTCAACGGAACATTCTCCCCCGGTGCGTAGAGATCCTCAACGCGCTTCCCTTCCTCGTCGAGCGGCAGGCCAAGTGCGCGCACAATCACGTTGGTCACCAAGGTGACATTGTTCTTCGACTTGTTGACCTTACCGGCAACTAGGGCACGATTGTCCCACAGAGCGCGGTTGGCGCGCGCCCAGTCAATCGTCCGCAACTTTGCCAGCCGGTTTGCCCAATCCTTAGGATATGCTCTGATGAGCTGCGCGCCAGCTTTAGCGATCGCGAGCACCGCCACCCCGTGCGCATGGATATAGTCGCGACGCAGCTCGAAGGAGGAAACTTCCCGCGTCCCGACCCGCTGCCAATCCGGCATCTGCTCGATCACGGCATTCCAGAAGGCAATTGCCAAAACCTTGTCGCTTGCGTCAATCGTCCCCGAGCTAGATTTGCCCACCAGTTCGCCGATTGCCTGATGAAAGCTGCTCAGCGTAAAAAACTTGATCGATCGGTTTGAGATACTAGTTCCATCATAGCAGGTGAAATCACGCAGCAGAGGGATTTCCTTCACTACGTCGCGTGACAGCACCGATAGCGCGTCGCGATGATTGTAGAGGATCTTGATCGATTTTGTCGGCCGGACCGCATGGATGTTTAAGTCGGCAAACATCTGTTGCGACCGGTGCAGGCCCTTGTCGACAAATACGACGACCGAGATCGTCTCGTCGCCGAGGGTTGGCCGCTCGCAGATGGCTTCCTCGATTGCCGCACGGCGATGCTGGCCATCGTTGATTAGGATCGTCGCCCCCATGTCGATCCGAAGCTGCCCCACCTTGCGCAACGGGCCGTCGGCCGCGGCCGGCTCAAATTCGATCTCGCCATCGATCGAGGCGCAGAGCGAGGACAGGATATACTCGCTCGCATTGCCGGTGATGTAGTTTGCGATGGCCGGGACGCGCGCCTTGTTCAGCACGCGTTGAGCGCGAAGTTCAGCCGGCATGGCCTCGTCGTCGAACTTGAACAGGCGGGGGACCACCTTCAGCGGCACCATGATGACGTAGTAGGCGCTGCCCGCCTGAACGCCGCGGATCGCGGTGAAATCTAAGGTGTTACCGTCCATGGAAAAGCGCCCCTGATGAAGGGTAAACCTACCCGACAGCTGCGATGGAAGTCAACTCGGAGGGATTGGAAGTCTATTTGGTGGTAGAAATCCACTTCCATGGTCAGATCTCGCCTGGGCTTCAGCGACAGGAACATGTCAAGCGAGCGAGTCCGGCGCTCTGCAAACGCAGCCATTGGGCCAAGCCCGGCCTTTGCAACCGGCCTGGCGCGTGGTCTTGCAATTCCTCCACTAGGCTCGAGCAATAGCGGCGCCCTATCGGGCTGTCGGCGTGGGGTTGGCATGACTAGGGGGGGGATCCGATACCCCCAACGCGTCATCGGCCTTGTTCGCGAATTGTTCTCATGCATAGAATGCCCCTATGGACGGGGCGACCACACCTTCGCGAGGCTCAATTCCCGCCTGGCTGGATGGGACGCTGATCAGCACCCTCGCAAGGCTCGCGGCAGTCGAGGTCGCCGCTGGATGTCCTCCGGCCGCAGTGGCGCTCCGGGTCCATGATGCTGCTTTGGCCTACTGCCCCGCGCTGCCCATGCCGCATGTCCGGGAGGCGGTTGCCATTGCTCTCTGGGTAGGTGGCGGTGCCGAGGGCCCGTAAACCTCAATTGCCACCAGCCTGCCTCACCCCCACCAGGATGATGCGGCTCCTACCCCAGCCCCTCCACGCCAACCGCCGCTGCTGCGGCTTTCAGGTCACGATCCAGCGTCGCAATCGGCAGGCGCTTTCGCTGTGCCAATTCGAGATAGGTCGCGTCGTAGATCGACAGGCGGAAACGCTCCGCCATGCGCCTCAATGGCATTGGTCCCACGACCGCGTCCTGGATTGCCCGAAACTGGCTAGGCGCGGCGTCAGTGGCGATCCTCGACATCCATGTCATTCGTGCGGGCCAGCTGATCGGCCTGTTCGAACAGGAGGTCCGGCTCCCGCGCGACTATTTCGGCATGGAGCGGCGGTTCCTCGACTTCGCCGAGGCCGTCGGAGCAGGACACATGCTCTTTCGCCGAGCCGATCACGCCAGCCTCCCTACCGGCGCAAACTCTCGCGCTCGAGTTTCACAGCATTTGCTCGCCGTGCCGCCGGCAAGCTGCTAAGGTAATGATGGTGATCGTGCTGGGGGCTAGCTGGATGTTCTTTCGCACAGTAGCTGCCGCTTCGGCCTGGTCGTTGCTTACGACCATCGCGTTGGCTCAGACCGACAACCCAACTCCGGTAGCAGTTGCAGGCAGTGTGCGGATGGTAAGCGCCCTCACCAGCGTTGAGCTTTGGCTTGCCGCCGCGATTATTGTGTTCGGCTTGGTAGTCCTGGGCATGCAGTTCGTGCTTCTGCGACGCGTTGAGGCTGCGGCCGACGATGTACTGCGTCTCTTCACTGTAACAACAATTATCATTGGAACTATGTCGCTCATCGCTGTTGGCTATTCGAGCCAACAGATCGCACCTGCTCTCGGGCTTTTCGGCACCATCCTGGGCTATCTGCTCGGCAAGTCTGATGAGCGGATGCGCAACCGCGCTGCTCAGATCGGAGATGCTCCGAGCGGGGGCACAGCAGCGTCTACGCCGCTCGCGCCAGCCAAGCCGCCTGGACCCGATTTGTGAACGGGCGTCTTATTTCTATGATGGTGGCTGCGGTACCCCTGGTTGTGGTGCCTTTGGCTTCGGCCGGAGCGCAGACGCCAAGTCGAGACGGGCCTTCTACGATCATTCCTAAGGGCGGAACCGGCGCATTAAGTTTCAACGTTGGTATCGGTAACGATAGCCGCAACCCGGTCGTGATACGCTTACGCCCGAAGAACGGCACCTGGGCGCAGCACCGGTTAGCGCCGGGTCAGACTGAGATTTTTTCCTGCAACCCATGCGGTGGTGTTTTCGAGATTGAGGTTACGACGGCGGGCCAGCGCTTGGTCTACGATCTTCGAGCCGGCAATCGATATGTTATCCAAGTTAACGCGCGCAACGTGTTCGACGTGTACCTAGCCCAGTAGCGCATCCAGGAGAAAAGAAATGCGATGGATATTCGGGGCAATACTGGCCGCCGCACTAGTATGCTCGGGGACTACTGCGCGAGCCCAGATCGACCCCCGTTTTGTTCTTCAGCAAGTGATTGTTCAGTTTCAGGCGGGTCGCCCCGACCCAAGCTGGTACAGTCCACAGCTTTGGCAGATTTTTGCTGCGCAGACATCAAATACGATGGTGTATCCCATGCTCAACTTACTTGGACCAGTTCAGAATATCGTTTTGTTAAATCTAAACGAACTGCCCGCTGGGACAGTATATATATTTTCGGCGCAGCACACAAATGGAGTAAGTAACTGGTTGCTTTCTATTGGCCGTTGGGTGCCTCGTATCGAGTATGCTGAAGCGCAATTTTTGCCGCGCGGTGGGCTTTCCCAACCAGACACTCAAAACACTGCGCCCTTCGGCAACCCATCCCCCTCACCAGATCAAGGTGGCAATCCAGCGCCTACTCCACCGCCCATGCTGCCGACATCACAGTCCGATGCCTGCCGGCGCTTTCCCAACCTTTGTTAAGGAGTACGCTGTTATGCTTGGTCGCCGTGAAGTTGTTGCCGGGGGTGCGCTATCGTTGATTTGGGCGGCAGAGGGTTGCTGTGGTGCACACGCGCAGGGCTTGCCAATTTTCCTCGGCTGCGCGGTGCCGCCTGAACACGCGGGCCGGGTATTCCGTTACGCGTCCGAGACGCGCCTTTTTGTATCTGGCAATGAACCAATGATAGCGCACTCTGGTGACCGGGAATTTGACTTTTCTTTGGCGCAGACGCTGGGTCGGCTCTCCCGCCTGTTCGAGGTCCTTCCCGGATTCGCGTATTTTAACGACGGCCGAAGTAAAAACGCGTATGCCACGACTGCAGTGCGCGGTGAGGGGCAGGACGGTACTGTTCTTTTTGGTCAAAATATGCTCTCCTATTTGCTTAGGCAGCCCGAACATCCGGATGTTGCAGTTGCCGCCGTGTGCGCCCACGAATTTGGTCATATCCTTCAGTTCAAGCATGGGCTTCATAGGTCTTTGATACTGAATGGGCGCGTGCGCCCAGCGGAACTACAAGCCGACTTTTTTGCGGGCTACTTTGCGGGTGTGCGCAAGCGTGAGCGTCCAAATTTCCCCGCTGCGGTATTCGCAACGACCAAGCATAGTCTCGGGGACAGCATGCTCGACAATCCTGATCATCATGGAACACCGGACGAAAGGGCAGCCGCAATCGTGCTGGGTTTCCAAATCGGCCACCGAGAAGCTCGCGGGCTGCCGCAGGCGATTGAGGCGGCGGAGGCCTACGCCCGCAGGCTCTAGGTCGGACCCTGGCGTTACGGGGCAGCTTGGCCCCTTGGCAGCGGGTATGTGGGGGAGATGTGACGAAAGGCTGGCGGCGCCCCCATCATCAACAATTTCGGAAGCTCTCTACATTGCTCCAGAGGTCTGTAGGGCCGACCGTTCGCCGAGATACGCCGAGGCCCGCCGGCGTTCATTAGAATTGTTTGATTACAATGTGATAGATGCGCTATGCTGCCCCTGCCGGTAGGCTGCCGCTCGCTGCCGCGCCCTTCTCTCCAGCCCTTCGCGGCGCCCCATCGGTTCATGTCCCTCACCGACACCAAGCCTCGCGCGGTGCCATCCACCGGCGCGCGCCCGCTCGATCCCGACCAACCCGCCGCCCGACCCAAAGGGCCGCTTTCCGACACCAAGCTCCGCGCGGTGCGGCCTACCGGGGAGCGTTTCGACCTGCCCGACCGCGACGGCCTGGTGCTGCGGGTCGGCACGAAGGGCTCCATGACCTGGACGCTGACTTATCGGGTCGCCGGCATCGGCGAGGCCGGCACCCTCCGTGCGGCGCGCCTCGCCGGCCCCAAGTGCCGCATGACCCTTGGCGCCTACCCGGACATGACCCTCGGCGAGGCCCGTGGCGCGGCCCTGGCGGCGCGGCGGGCTGCGCGGCAGGGCATTGACCCCGGCGCCGCCCAGCGCGCCCTGGCGGCCCCGGGCGAGGCCCTGGTGACCGTCGCCGACTTGGTTGACCGCTACGCCGTCGGCCACCTGCGCCGTAATCTCCGCTCGGCGCCCGTTGTGGAGGCCCTGCTGACCCGCCACGTTGTCCCAGCCTGGGGCGACCGCCCCGTTGCTGACCTGACCCGCGGCGATCTGCTGAAGCTGCTTGAAGAAGTGCGCACGCCCCGCGAAGTGGAGGTCACGACGCGGGGGCGGGGCACCTTCACCAGCATGCGGGGCGGCACCGGCGCCGCGACCGAGGTCCGCAAATGGGTGCGGGCGATGTTCCAGTATGCCCTCGAGGCGGAGTTGCGGCCCGACAACCCCTTCACCGGGGTGCGGAACCGCGACCGGGCGCAGCCGCGCGACCGCGTGCTGTCCATGCCCGAGCTCGCGGCGGTGTGGAATGCGGCGTGTCATATGGGCTACCCCTGGGGGCCGTTCTTCCAGCTGCTGCTGCTGACGGGCGACCGCCGGGGCGAATGGGCGGTGGCGCGGTGGGACTGGCTCGACGCTGGCTGGTCGCAGCTTGAGATTCCGGCCGAGCACTACAAGACGGGCCGGCCGCACATCGCACCGCTCAGCACCGTGGCGCGCAGCATTGTGGCCGGCCTGCCGGCGCCGATCACCGGGGCGCACCTGTTCTCGTCGGATGGCGGGCACACGGCGATTGCCGGCTTCAGCGACGCGAAGAAGGTCATCGACGGCCTGGCGGGGCGGTATTTCGGCGGACCGATGCAGCCCTGGGTGGTGCACGACCTGCGGCGGTCGATGGCAACGCACATGGAGCGGCTGGGGGTGGCGCCGCACGTGATCGAGGCCTGCCTGGGCCACGTCCTGAAAGGCGTCGCCGGCACCTACCGCCGCTACAACTTCCTGCCGGAGAAGCTGGCCGCGTTGCAGCTTTGGGCAGATGAAGTGGCTGGCGAAAAGCGCCCTGGGCTCCGCAACGCGGCTTAGCGTTTTTCGCCGAACGCGACCAGGCCGACGAAGGCGCATAAGAAGCCAACCCAGATTGGGCGAGAAGCTAGATCACTCCAACGCTTCAGGCCCAGGACTGATATCGCGCACATCAATTTCAACGAGCCGCTTGACTCCACGCTCGGAATAATGACCGTCGACAATAGGAGAACTAAACTCGGATGATGTTGCTTCTGCAACACCCTCTAGATTAATTCTGGGTTTATCAGCAGCATTAAGGTCGTCGACGGTAGGAAATTCACGGACTGCTTTCGTGCCATCCTTCCCCGCCTCTGCGACAGGCGTCGTCATGCCGAGACTTACAGAATACAGCGCAGGAATATCATCGATGTCTGAGAAGATTGGAAGTGCTGAATATCGATGAGGCTCAACAAGAAAGTGCCATGGTATGCAGTTGGCCTCAATTGTGGAAAGCGTCTGAGGCATACTGCTTTTCACTTGATGGGCGCTTACCAAAAGGCAGCCATACTCATATTCCTTAAATCCGGGAGTCGGCGGGCTCCTTTTTTGCCACAGATTCCTCTGCGCTTCCGATCCATAAATGCAATAGACGGGTTTCAGTTTGTTTTTTTTGGCGTCCTTGATAAGCAAATCGATTTGTTGCTTCTTTGAGGAGGCTATCTCATGCGGTATCTTTAGTTTATTGTCTTTCTGAAGACGTTTGGCTTGGACGCGCATACGTAATTTTCTAGCGCGCCCAATAATATGCCATTCCCAGTCCGCACCATTTAACGCCTCTCGCTTCTTACCAAAGGTGTGAAGGCGGATCGAGACCGGATGGCGGCGGCGCAGTTCGAGCAAATTAGTCTCGGTTATTGTCTCTTCACCATAACTGATATTAACTCCGTGGCCGTGCGCGAAGGCAAGGTTCTGAGAAGTTGCGTGAGCCAACTGAAGCAGCGAATGTAAGAGGGAGTATTTCATAAAGTCTCTTCGTTGACGCCGATATCATCGGCCGGGAGGTTAGAAAATGTTTTGCGAAACAAAACATAATATTTACACATCTTTTCGTGTCCTTATCTGCCGGATCGGGGCTTATCTTGACCGAAAGCGTAATAGGTTTTGCAGTTCAAGGGTCACTCGGATCACACGCAAATAGCGCCGGGCGCGCGCCGAGTGGCGAGTGGCAGCAAAAGACTTATGCTCCTGAACATCGAGGACGGTGCATGGTTGGTGCGCTGGTGCCGAACGGCGGCGCTCAGCAGAATTGGCTTTAGCTTCATCCCGGATGCTCGGCGCTAGGTGCAGTGTCTTGTGTGCCGTGTGCTGGCGGCAGGCGAGGCTGCTCCGCCATTGCCAACGACACCGGGCCGGAAGCTTCTCGCAAATACGCAACCTGAGTTATGCACTCACCCGGAATGAATCGTTCATTCCGCATCCTGGCCCTGATCGAGAACATCGCGCAACTGGCCCTGGCGTCTTCCCGCCGCATCGCCGTGGCTTCCCGCCAACGGCCGACACGATCAGGCGTCACCGAGTTCAACTTTGCCGACGCGCCAAGGAAGCTCGCGAGTCAATAACGGCGCGCCTTTTCATCCGCCAAACGGCGCACAAAGAGTGCTTTTAGACGCCAAAACAATGGCTTATACATCATAATGGGGCGGCTTGCGCCCCGAACCCACCCATCAAGGAGCACCCCCTACATGAACGCGACGCCCCAGCGGCTCGTGGTGATCGAGGCCGACCCGAACGGCCTGACCCGCGGCGCGAGTTTCGACCCCGCCGCCCGCGACGCCATCGCCAAGGCTCTTGCCGGCACCGCCGCCCTGATCTTCATGGTCGACGGGCCGAAGCTCGACCAGGTTGACGCCGACTTCCCGCAGGGCAAGCTGGCTTCCGCCGGCAAGCCGACACTCACCCCAATCAAGCGCGCGACCTACGACCGGCTGTTCGCGCTCAGCGTGCCACCACCGGCCGCGCCGCCCCTGCCGGCGGCACCGGAGCGGCCGGACCCCTACGCCGCGCTCAAGCCCGGCAGCATCGTCCTGGCCAGTGAGAGCAAGGAGGATGGGTGGTGGGAGGCGCAGGTGCTGAAGGTGGAGCAGAACGGCACGACGCTGCGACTGAAGTGGTGCGACTTCCCCGACTATGCCGAGTTCACCAAGCCACTGCACCGGGTCGCCATCCTGCCCAACGACGGCATGCGCTGAACCCCAACACCGTCTGGCCAGGAGCGGGTCGGGGCGCGTGAACGGCCCGCCTTAATCCGCCCTGCCGACACCGTGCGCCGTTGGGCTGCGGACAAACACGCCCGCCCCGGACTGACACGGCTTGCCGCCATCAACCTCCCCCACGACCAATGGAGACCACCATGCATCGCGCCATCGCCGCGGTTCTGCTTGCGGCTGCCGTCACCACACCTGCCTGTGCCCAGACGCCGCGGGAAATCATGCCACCGAACGGCAACTTCTTCCGTGCGCCGCAGGGCGACGCCTTCGGCGGGCGGGAGGGCAACAGGTCGGCCATCGAGGATGCGCTGCGGCGGCGTGACGCACAGCAGGGTGGTGCCGCACCGCCGCCGCCACCAAGGGCCGCCCAGCCTAGCCCGGGGGCCATGGCAAGCTTCTATGGCCGACCATGGCTGGGCTACATCGAACGGGCACTGAGCAACGCGCCGCCGCCGCGCAGCTCAGCCGAGCGGGATTGCGTGACTATCGCCCGCACCGCCGTGCAGTGCCGCTTGGCAAGGGATTCCGCCGATGGTGCTGCGGTCGACCTCGCGTGTATCGGCCGCAACATCGACAACCGGGCATGGGCTGAGGCGGAAGGCCGGGCGCGCGGCAGCAGCTACCTGGAGGGCTTCATCCGGGTGTGCTTCGCCTGGGTTGACGTGAACCAGACGGCACCACTGCGGCGTTAGCACGGCGATCACGTTGGCTTCGCTCCAGTAGCAGGCGCTGACGAAGCCAATTTGCGATCATTGCAAAAAAAAAATGCGCCCGCCTCTTGGCTCGACGCCCCCGCCATGCCATCTCGTTGTTGCCGAACAACGTGCGCTAACACCGCACGCCGGCGAACCCGCTGAGCGATTCGCGCTACCAAGCGCCTCTCGGCAAATGCCCTGCCAGCCTACTGAGGCAGAAGCAATCCAACCTATGACGTAACGGCCACTCGTGGTCTGCACAGTGACTTTCATTGGTAAGTCGCCAAAAGCGCGCCGGTGAACAGGGCCTGTGTCCACTCGTCAACGGACCGAAAGGTCTGAGGGGATTGCTATGGGCTCAGGGCGTTCTGCGCAGTCGCACGCGACTGCACCTTCTACATCTATTGCCCGCACAGTCGAGGCCTCGCTTCCGGCTGTCGCTCTCAATGCGTATCGCGCGCCGTCGACCGACCACAACGGCAATCGCGCCGCGTCGCTCATGGCCGGGGCTGCTGCTGTCGCGCAGATGGCGCAGGGCGCGGCGCCGCGTCGGCGTGCGATTCCGGCGCATGAGTTCCGCAAGATCTACGGCGGCATCTCCAACACCACGTTCTACGAACTGGTGAACCGCGGCGACATCAGCATCCATAAGATCGGTCGTCGCACCTACGTCGATGCCGATGAGGCCGAGCGTTGGTGGCGCAGCTGCGCGCAAGGCGAACGGTAATGGTCGGGCGCACCCACAACGCCAGCTACGCCAGACTCGGGACGCAGCACATCGAGCTCGATCTCGCCAAGCTGCTCCTGCCGACCGAGAAGAAGGCCGGCTTCCCGACAACGGCCGAGGCGGTAGACGAACGCGACGAGCGTGTCCGCCTGTTGTCGTCGTCAGTGATCCCGGCCGCACGAAAGCTTGCGGCGAAGTTGACCTGCGACGACGGCGAGGAGCCGCCGGCATCGCTGGCTGACCCCTGCTACACGCGCCTGTTCCAGCGCGTGACAGCCAGCCAGCTGCTTGGGCGCACCAACCAGGCGCTTGCCGCGGGCATGGAGGTGAAGGCGTTCACGCTGGTGTGGCCGGAGCATGCCGAGAAGGCTGACGCGCTGCTTGGCCTGAAGCCGAAGCGTCGGACCGAATGGCTGCGCCGGGTGATCCTGAAGCATCTGCCCCCGAACGCGAGCGGCTGGATCTACGTGCAGCTGCACGGGGAATACGAGGCCAAGTCGAACACCTTCATCATCCACTTTCACGGCATCGCCGCCGGCGACTACCTCGCCGCGCTGGATGGTCCGGTGCGCGAGGAGTTGAGGGATCTGCTGAAGGCCTTGCTCGACGTCCAGAGCAACACCCTCCCCACTAACCCCACAGCCCCCAAGGTGCGGGTGGTGCTGAAGGTGTCCAAGCTCGTCGACCCGCCACGCCAAGTGTCCTACGTGTTGCAGAGCTGGTGGCCGGCGCGACCCATCGTCTGGACGGACCGCGGCTGGAAGCGGGTGCGTGCCAAGGGCCGCATCCCCGAGCCTCATCACAGCACCTACCTCGTCTGGCTCGACCGGCAATCCATCAGCGGCATGCGCCTGCGCATGGGCTTGGGCAGCGGGGGCTGACGATGAGCACGACACGTAATGCGGGGTCAGGTCCCGTGAAGACGGCTCAGGACACCTTGCTGACGGCTCAAGCGTCCAAGTTGAGGGGGTGTGCTCAGCAACACTGCGTGGCGCGTGGTGCGGCCAGCGGCCGACGGCGTGCCGGGGTGTGCACTTGGTGGGAAGAGTGGGAAAACGGGGGGCACCATGGTTGATCGTCCTGATGCCGTCGGCGGCAGCGGCGATGACATCATCGTCGAGTGCGCAGAGGACCAGCACGGGCGGCGTTACGTGCTGGTGACCCAGGACGGAAACGTGGCCGTCGTTCCGCGCAGGCTTTTCGTCGGCCCGTTGGTGAAGGCACTCGAGTTCCTCGCTGACTGCAGGATCGAGATCATCGAGCCCGAGAAGCAGCGCCGCCTGCGGAGCCTCGTTGCCGAGCGCTCTGAGGCGACCCGCCTCCTGCTGGTTGCAGACCGGGCTGGTTGGGTTACGAACGTCGCCTACGTCCGCCCCGACGGAACCTTTATCGTCGCCGGCCGCGAGCAGACGACCGACGTGATGTGCAACTTCACGCCTGATCCGGCATTCGCCATGCAGAGCGACCTGCAGGCGTGGAAGGCGCGCTTCGGGCCGCTGATCCGGAAGCAGACGCTGCTTCAGGGAACCCTTTGCTTCGCGCTGCAGGCACCCCTGATCCAACTGTTCGGAGTCGAGGCTGGTGTCCGCGACAACCCGTTGATGGTGTTCGTGGGGCGCACGACTTGCGGCAAAACGACCCTGCTCCGCATCGTCGGATCGCTTCAGGGCGTCGGCACGATGGGCACATGGCTGATCACGGTCAACGGGCTCGAGGTGTTGGTCAAACGCTGTGCCGACGGTATCCTGCTGCTGGACGAGGTGTTGGCAGCCGGCACGGGCCCGCGCGCTCGCTCTGAGCTCCTGACCTTCGCGACCATGACCCTGGCTAGCGGCCGAGGCAAGGTCCGGATGGGGCAGGAAGAAATGGCGCCCGCGCGGTTCGTGCTTCTCAGCAGCGCGAACACGATCAACTCGACCAACGCGCAGAACGCAGCAGCGAATGATCCGGCCCTCAGCGTCCGGATGTCAGTCATCGATCTGGTCGGGCGGGAGCATGGTGTTCTCGATCATGCGCCCGATGGGAGCGCGGGTGCGATCATCGACGCGCTGAACTGCGGCGCAGAGCAGTGCGGAGGTGCTCCGATGCACGCCTTCATAACGCACCTCACGCAGGAGATGAACGACAGCCCCGAGCGTCTTCGGCAGGAGGTGGCCTCCGCAGTTCGGCGGTTCAAGGAGAGGGCCCAGAAGCAAGGCCCCTCGTCGCCGGAGGAAGGACGCATTGTTGGCCGCTTCGGCCTGGCTTTCGCTGCGGGTGTCCTGGCGCGTCGCTGGGGCATCTTCCCGGATGATTGGGAACAGCCCGGCATCGGCACCCTTCAGCTGTTCCGGATGGCGAGCGCGTCGCTTCGTGCTGGTGCCCACGCTGATCCGGTCGCGCGCCTTGAGTTGGCCTTGGCCAAGGTGCGGCGTCGCCTCGCCGAAGTCGGATCGCACGCCGCTCCGGACGGTGGAGAGCCAGCCGGGTGGCTGCGTCGGACACCGAATGGGGGGCTCGAACTGCTGTTCAGGCGAGAGCAGTTCAACGCCCTTTTCGGCTCCATCGCCGACGACCTGCTGGCGAAGCTTCGCGCCTGTGGCGTTCTGACCGTCGAAGGCCCGGATGCGAACGGCAAGGTCCACCTCGCGGTGCATCGCACGTTGATCCGTGGTGGGCGTTCCGAGCGCGTGATCGCGCTGCGCCTCAACCAGGCAGCCTATCCGGAGAGTTTGGAGGTTTACCGCATGGGGTAGGGCATAGGCCAGTGGCGCGGCCGTAGCGCCGGCGGTGATGCCGGACGCACGCCGCTCGGCGGATGTATCGCCATTTCGCAACTGGAGATGACGGCGCTTGCCGATCTCAAAGACGGGCCGGTCAACAATCTGAACGGCCATATTCATCCCGTGCTGCGATGCACTCGCGGCGCATGTGAGAGGACGCTGACATGGACATCGACATTGACGGCTACTACCACCAACCGGCTTGGCCCGACCTACCGGTTGCATCGCTGGAGGGCCTCCAGACTCAGGAGCAGTCGATTGCGTTGGATCTGGAGGGCGCGATGGCGCTGTACCGCTCGGGCTTGCCCGGCGCGGCGCGGCTAGCCTCAATCATCGAGCCGAGCAGGGCTCCGTCTCACTTTCCGAGGACCCTCGCGAGTGCCCGCTACGGTCGGGTGATCCAGGAACAGTTTGTGCACGCGATGGGCGGGCTGTGCCATTACCAGTTCAATGACGACGACATGTGCTTCGTTACCATCAAGCCGCCCGGCTGGGCAGTGAGGGCAGGCGAGCTCGCCACCTTCCCGCTAGCGTCGAAGCTGCGCGGTTTTCGGGCACAACTGAGCCAGGTTGGCGCGATGCCTCTGGATGGCCCCCTGATGGCCGCCGTGGCCGGAGAGTTCGACGGGACGTTGGGCGTTTTCCAGCTGCATCTGAACGCGATCACCACGGCCGCGACCGGGAAGCTGCTCGACAGCCGGTTGAGCGGGCACGATGCCTACCGGGCAAACATCTACGTCAAGAAGCCGGTCGACGTCGTTCGGTTGCACAGGGATGACCGGACCGCCGCCATCACCCGCTTGCTGAAGCACCAGTGGCCGATGCGCTATCGGCGGTGGTCGCCGCGGAATCCGGCGCCGGTTCAGCGGGAACATCGACTCCGGCCGCGCCAGCTGGCCGAGCTTCTGCTTTGGCTCAATCCGCGGCCGGTCGGGCAACTCATCTACAGCAGCGACGCGAGACTGCGCCGCCGCGTCGCCCGTTGGTAACCGTGACGGGCCGATGTGAATCTTCGCACGTCGGCCCGTGTTTCGCTTGCCTGGCTTGCGCAACCTAGCCACCCGATGCCCGTGCATGAATGCGGCCTGCCGCAAGAGCCTGGGCAGGCCATACTGCCGTGCATGACGGTGCCCGCCACCCTGACAGCTGACACCTGCCGTATCGGCCCACATGGCCGTCCTACAGCCTGTTCGCAGCGTTCCATGCCCAATTCACCTATGTCGTCGGCGCCCGACCTGTCGCCCCCGACGCACCAGCGCATTGGCGCAGCCCGGTTATCTGAAGTGTTTGGTGGTCAGCAGGTTGCTTGCACCGCGCCGCGAGCGCGGAATGACACGAGTTTCGGCGCCAGCTCCGGCCGTCGATCCGTGCTTGGCGCTGCCTCCCGCAGAAGAACCTCCGGCAGGTGGATGACCATGTTGTCTTGGCCATCGACCCCCGACGATTGTCGGAAATAATACGCCGTCCATCGCCTCGCATCCTTGAGCGCACCGGCAGCCAGCTGGCCGCATTGCGGATGGCAGCTTTTCCAGAAGATCTGCGCCGCCGGGCTCATCAGAA
Organism: Falsiroseomonas sp. E2-1-a4; assembly: GCF_051433165.1. Classification (NCBI taxonomy): domain Bacteria; kingdom Pseudomonadati; phylum Pseudomonadota; class Alphaproteobacteria; order Acetobacterales; family Roseomonadaceae; genus Falsiroseomonas; species Falsiroseomonas sp. E2-1-a4. The sequence goes on from NZ_JBHMFS010000009.1 coordinate 29,370, forward strand.
AATCCACATACCGCTGCGGCGCATAGAACGACGCGTGGACATGTGGGTTGGTGATCGGCTTCTGAACCAGACCAATTGCCGTTGGTCGGTCGCCCGCCGGCATGCTCGACCACCGGCGACCGTCCACCTCCCGCTGCATGAGGTTCATGAACAGCTCGAAGGCAGATTGCAGGCCGGAGAAATCCATCCCCCGCTTCAGCTTGAAGGTGACGGCGAGATCGGGGTTGCGCACCGAGATCATGCTGTGGAGTGCTTCGAAGTGGGTATGGTGGTCATACATGGTGATGCTCCGATGGTGGTGGCCATCGGCATTAGCTTCACCCGGTGCGCGCGGCGCGCTGATGTTCGGGCGGCGGGCATTCCCTCTCTATTCGGCAGCTGAGACCAGCGGCACTGACCTCATTGCGATACGCAGTCCGTGAAGCTTCGGCTTGCGCATCTGGTCCCTGCCAGGGCACCGTCGCGGGGCCCTGCCGCACGAGGATCGACACCTGTCTGCACCCCACTCCCTGATCGTCCTCGGAATGCGTCCGCCCGTTCTCGCTTCAAGCGACATCGTCGACGTCACGCGGGTTCGCCACGACGCACACTTAACCTCGCCGCGCAGAGCCGGTCGAGAGCTTCGACGGTGATGTTGGGCGTGGCGGGCCAGATGCCCGCCGCTTCCTGGTGTTCGATACCAGCCCGCAGCGGATCTGGCGGCGGGTTGCATGCGCCACTGCGGCCATGGTGATTTCCGCCGGCAATCCCGTGCCAAAGCCAGGCGAGCATCAAGGTCCGCAGCGGAGCAGCGCGGCGGCTTGGTTCAGCGACTAGCGCCGCCACCAGCACGCTCAGCGCGATCCGCCCCGGCCCCGCGTTGACACGCGCAACATCCATGTTGAGCAGCACAGGCAACCTGAACAGCGTCCAACTGCGGAACAGTAACCAGTACGTGCGCTTCACAAGGAGGGCGCGTGCATGACCCAGAATGACGATGACGACTACGACTGGCCCCTGATCTCCACCACATGCCGGGGGCGTTTTGAGGCCGGGCAGGATCATCTCCGCCATGGCCCGCGCGGGCTGCCGGCGAAGCCGTTGGCCGCAGGTCGACCGATCACTGCCAAGGAGGAAGCGGTGCTCGCTGCGGCTTTGCGGCAGGTCCATATCCCGACCCGCGAAGCGCCGGGCGGTGATCCGCTGATGGACGAGGCTGCCGTCTTGCGTTGGTGGCTGGCCGGCGCGGGCATCGATCCGAACCAGGCAGGCGTCGGGCAGGCCTTCCTCGGCCTCCTGGCCACCTGCGCCGCCGCCAACCTCCCCATCGGTGACCAACGCATCCCGTTCCTGACCTACACGGAGCGGTTGGCCGTCGCCCTCGCGCTGTTCCGTGTGATCCGGCGGTCGAAGCATCGGCACGCGTTGATCGACGTTATCCGCGGCGCATCGCGCAAGCCGCCGGTTCGCAGCTCGCAGGTGGCGCTGTCGATTTGCCTGGGCTCTGTGCTGGGCAAGGCGCCGCGGGGGTGGACCGGCGTCGGCGACGAGCTCTTCGCTGAGGTCAACCTCCTCGCGGCGAACTTCATGGCGGATTGGTCCATGGAGGAAGCGCTGGGTGCCGGCGGGCTGGGCGAGTCGCCCGTCAAGCTCGCCGCCTGCCAATGGGTCTGGCAGTGGCAGCAGTCGCGGCTGAAGCGGGCGCGAGCGGCGTTGCGTGATCCCCGTAACGCAGAGTTCCTCATCGACCTGTTCGCCTGGTTGCCAGACTCGGACAGCGAAGTCCTGATCAGCAGGAGAGACAGCTTTATCGCGCTCGACCGCACCGACATGGGCGTCCAGCTGGTCGACACCGGCCCCTTCTCGAAGCTTTGGGGGCCGAGCCTGGAAGTTCCGATGACGAGCGAGGGGCCGATGCTGCTGCTACCGAAGGTCGGGACGCGAGCCCGCCCCAAGGGGCCCGGCTCCAGGCTGCTGATCGACGGCTACCGCCCCGGCTGATCCTGAGTGGCGTGCGGGCGCGGTGACCTGCTGCCGGTCATCGCGCCCGGCCAGCGCCTATGGTGGCGCTGCCGAGGCCGCTGGCGGGCGCTGAGCGGTCGCTGCGACATGATCCGAGGTCACCCGGCCCGCAAGCCTGTTCCGCCGCCTACGCCCTCGGCAGGGCCGCCGAGCGGCTTGCGGGCCGAGGGCAGAAGACCGCCGTCGCGTGCCTGCGGGGCTTGTCTCTGGCGCCGGGCGCATGGAGACTTCCGCAATGGGAGGAGCAGGCAGCATCGGCGCGGGCGGGACGCGAAGCATCGAGTCACGCCACTCCTGGATCATCGCCGCCGCCGCGCTGACCATGCTCTCGTTCGCCGCGGGCGCGCCGCTGACTGTAGTCGTTGGCCTCGTGCCGATCTCCGAGACGCTGGGCGGCGGGCGTTCGCTTCCCTCACTGGCCACCTCACTGGCCTATCTCGGCACCGGCATCGGTGGCGTCATCTGCGGGCTGCTGGCCGGACGGTTCGGGCAGCGTGCCGTCGCCATGCTTGGCGGGCTTTCGATCCTGGCGGGGCTGGTCATCGCTTCGCTCGCCGAGCCATGGTCCCTGCTGGTGGGTATCGGCCTCGGCGTCGGGCTGTTCGGCAATGGCGCGCTGTTCCCGCCGATGCTGGCCTACGTGTCGCTTTGGTTCGACCGGCGGCGCGGGACGGCGCTGGCCCTTGTTTCCTCGGGGCAATACGTCGCGGGCTTCGTCTGGCCTTCCGTGTTCGAGCGGAGCATCGCGGCCTTCGGCTGGCAATGGACCATGCTGGTCTATGGCGTCACGGCCTCGGCCGTCATCGTCACGCTGGCGGCGGTGGTGCTGCGGCCACCTCCGGTGCCGCTGAGCGGGCCAGGCGCGATCCGGTTGCGACCCGGGGCGCCGGTGCTGGGTATGCCGCCGAACCGGGCGCTGGCGCTGCTGGCGCTCGGCAGCTTCCTCTGCTGCGTGCCCATGGCCATGCCGGCGGCGCATCTCGTCGCGTTCTGCGGCGACCTCGGCATCCGCACCTCGGTGGGCGCTGCGATGCTGTCCGTGCTGCTGCTTTCGGCCTTTGTGGCGCGGCAATTCTGGGGCTGGCTCTCGGACCGCGTTGGCGGGTTGTGGACCGTGTTCATCGGCGGGCTCGCGCAGACGGTGGGGATGCTGGGCTTCCTGGCGACGCAGGACGAGGCGGGGCTGTTTTTCGCGGCAGCCGCCTATGGTCTCGGCTTCGGCGGCATCGTGCCGGCCTATGTGCTTGCGGTGCGGGAACTGTTTCCCGCGGTAGAGGCCAGCTGGCGCGTGCCGGCGCTGCTGATGTGCAGCCTTGCCGGCATGGCGTTCGGCGCCTGGCTGGCGGGAGCGATCTATGACGGCGTGGGCTTCTACGCTGCGGCCTGGTGGGTTGGGATTGCCTTCGGCCTGGCGCAGGTGGCGCTGATCGGCGCGCTGCTGATGCGGCAACGTGCAGGGATGCTGGTGCGACGGGCAGCGGCCTGAAACAAGGTGCCCCTGCTGCAATAGCCGACCCCGCTGGATCGGTCGGCACGGATACCGGCCTCGGCGGTTGGCTTCACCCACTTCGCGTTTTCGCTGCGGCGAATATTGTCCGCGGCGGAAGTGCGGGTCCGCGATGTCATTCAGCTTCGCGGTGGCATCCGAAAGCCATGCCGCTCGCCCTAAGCACCGTTTCCGGTTCCGCGCCGAAATGGTCGTCGTTGGCCTGGGCTAATTCCGTGAGGAGGGCGTCGAATTCCGCCTTCTTCGCGAGGAAGGCGGCCAAGCTGTTCTCCCGGTTGCGGGCGGCGCGGGCGGCGCGGGCGGTCATCGTGGTCTCCGTCGTGGTGCAGGGCGGGGTGCCCTGCGTGTGACGGACCATTCGCGCTGCGCCGCGCACGAGCCAGGCAAGATGCCGCGCTATGCGATTGCTATAATTCGGCGGTGTGGATCACATCATGACCGACGACGCCGCTTGACACTCTGGGAGGCGGCAATCGTCAAATTGCTGTTGCGCGCCGCAGACTCGCCTCTTAGCGTACCTCAAAACAATGGGGAGAGATCGAGATGTCCGTAGAGCGAGCGATCCTTCTCGTGGTCGGCGTGGTTGTGATCGGGAGCCTGTTGCTTGGGATCTACCATAGCCAAAATTGGTTCTGGGTCACCGGCCTGATGGGCCTCCATCTTGTCCAAGCATCATTTACCGGGATGTGCCCTGTGGTCCGTCTGTTGAAGAAGCTTGGATTGCCACAACGCGCCGGCTTTGCGTGATAAAGTACGGCGGACCTGATCACGTCGCCGCCTGCAAGCCGCGCGCGGGGGCGCCTCGCCGCTGGTTCGCCTCCCGGCATTGACGCCGAGCACCAGGCATTCGTCACGACGGTTTCCCCAATGCCTGCCCTTCGGTAGAAGCCGGCGATGGACAACAGCACCGCCACCAAGCCGTTCAGCAAGCTGAAGGGCGATCCCTACCAGGCGTATGACGACCTGCCGGTCGAGGTGCGGCGCGCGCTTCAAGAAGCCCTGGTGGACTGGTGCTCGCTGCGGGCGCGTGAATGGAATCTTCGCCTGCTGCGCGAGCATCGGTTGCGGCCTGTCCAGGCGGCTTCGTTCCTGGTTCAGACAATCCGCCGGCACGACCACGCCGAAGTCGCCGCCTTCGCCAAGACCTGGCCGAAAGGACCCGAGGCCTACCCGCACCTCGCCGCCGAGGCGACGCTCCAGCGTTATGTGGGGATGGAGGGAATGCCCGCCGCCGAACCCATCCTTCTCACCCAGCTGGCAAAGCGATCCCGGGTCGCGGCCGAGCCGTCAAAGGCCGGCGCAAAGGTGTCCAAGGCGCCGGCCAAATGCAAAACGGGCCGCCGCGCCCGGCGCTGATGGCAGGCTGGCCGCCACCCGATCTCCCGAGCGGTGCTGTTGCATCGCGTGCACCGCCGAGGCTGGCGAGTGCGGTTGATGCGGGTTGCCAGGGCCGCAGGCGGGCGCCGGGCGAGGCGCGGTTAAGCCCCTGCCCAGCGGGCGGTTCCGCCCCGTGGGCCCGCCCTAGGCGCGCTGAAGCTGACTATCGACGGCGGGGGGTTGGCACCCTCCGGCCCAGGCGCTGCGTCTGGCTTCTGCATCGGCCTGGCGGCAGCCGGATGGGAAGGGGCGTAACCCCGGCGCCGAAACCCTACCTCAGCCGGCACACGCCGCGCAGGTCATCAGACCGCGCCGCACTTGGAAGCCCTTGGCCTAGATATCCGCAGCTTCGTTGGATCGGTTGTCGAGGCAGCGCTCCGCAATTGACGATGACAGCGAATGTCGAGCGTGCCGCTCCGGCATGCCCCGATGGCCAGTTCCGCCTTTTAGCCCCGCCCCAAGCCGTTCAACGCGGGATATTGGCGGTGCCTATTTGATGGACCTCGGTCGGGCTCGCGGCATCGGCAAGGTCGAAGGCAGTTGGCAGGGGACACAACCCGCCGGTCCCTAGTGGAGTGACTCCAACACTTGCTTCCCGCGGTTGATGGCGGCGAGGACGCGCTCGGGGTCGGTAGTCCAGGTGAAGGGCTTGGGATGTTTGTTATGCTCGGCGACGTACCGGTTGATGGCGGCCTGGAGGTCGACGAGCGAGCAGAACACGCCACGCTTGAGCCGGCGCCGGGTGAGCGCCGAGAAGAAGCCCTCCACGGCGTTGAGCCACGAGGCGCTGGTGGGGGTGAAGTGGAAGGTCCAGCGGGGATGGCGGACCAGCCAGGCGCGCACCTTGGGGTGCTTGTGGGTCGCGTAGTTGTCGACCACGGCGTGAACCGTCTTGCCGGCCGGCACCGCGGCCTCGACTTGGTTGAGGAAGCGGATGAACTCCTGATGCCGGTGGCGCTGCATGTTGCGGCCGATCACTGTGCCATCCAGCACGTTCATCGCGGCGAACAGGGTGGTGGTGCCGTGGCGGACGTAGTCGTGGGTCATCGTCCCGGCCCGGCCCTTCTTCATCGGCAGGCCGGGTTGCGTGCGGTCCAGCGCCTGGATCTGGTTCTTTTCGTCGATCGACAGCACGACAGCATGGGCAGGCGGATCGACGTAAAGGCCCACGACATCGCTGAACTTCTCGGCGAACTTCGGGTCGTTGGAGAGCTTGAACGTCTTCATCCGGTGCGGCGTCAGGCCGTGGGCCTGCCAGATGCGCTGCACGCTGACGGCGCCGATGCCGGCCGCCTTGGCCATCGCGCGGACGCTCCAGTGCGTGGTTTCGCCGGGCGGGTCGGCGAGCGTCAGGTCGATCACGCGCTGGACGACCTCAGCGGGCAGCGGCGGCTTGCCGGGCTTGCGCGTCTTGTCGCGCAGCAGCCCCTCGACGCCCTCCTGCATGAAGCGTTCCTGCCACCGCCAGACCACCGGCTTGGACAGGCCCGAGCGGCGCATGATCTCGGCGGTGCCACAGCCGTCGGCGGTGGCTACGATAACCCGGGCGCGGGCCGCGTGCTTTTGCCGTGTGTTGCGATCAGCGACAATCGCTTCGAGGCGAATGCGATCTTGCGGCGTGACCAAGACGACGATGCCTGCTCTCATTCCAAGAGCTTGAACCGGCCTACCCGTTCAGGGAATCCTCTGAATGGGGCAGTCCACTAGCTTCAGGCGACACACGCCGCACAGGAGCCACTACGTCTCCGTGAACACGCACGCCTCAAACGTCGAGGGGCGCGTGATGGCCCCCGCATGCAGCATCGCCGCCCGCAAGCGCTCGAACGCCTCCACCGTGATATCAGGCGTGGCCGGCCAGATCCCGCCGACTTTGTAGCGGGCAACCACGTTCAGTAGGACGCCTGGCGCGAGGTCGGGCAGGTAGTCACCGACGGTGTCGGCGAGCTCGGGCGGTGACGCCTGGCGCACCCAGGCGAGCGTCGATGCCATGCCGCGAAGCAGCGCGGCGATGGCATCCTGTTTGGCGGCGATCCGCGGCGCCGTCGCGTAGAAGGTCGAGTAGGCGGTCGGGCCACGCGACGATGCCGCCTCCCACGCATGGCCATCCCCGCCCTGCACCAGCTCGGTCACGAAGGGTTCCAATAGCTGGACGGCATCAAGCCTGCCCGCGGCAAGCGCCGCCGCGTTCTCCGCCATGCCTGGGCCGTTCACCAGGCGGATTGCGGTGGGGTCGACCCCGGCCTGCTTCAGGTCATAGGCGAGCATCCACCACGGCGTCGGCACTTCCGACACCACCCCGAGCGTCAAGCCAGCCAGATCGGCGAGCTTGAAATCCGTTTGCGGCGTGCGGCCCACGATGAAGAAGGGATCGGCGAGCACGGCCGCGCCGAAGCAACGCAGGGGGCTGGCGGCATCGCGGTCGTGCTCAATCAGCACGCGGATCGGCCCACCCCAGCCCACGTCAGCTGCACCAGGCATCACCGCTGCCAGCACGCGTTCGCCGCCACCGCGTGCGGAGGTGCCGGGCAGTAGCTCCACATGCAGCCCCTCCGCCTCGAAGGCCCTGCGCGCCAAGGCGGCGTAAAACGGCACGTAGAAGACCGTGCGAAAGGGTTCCTGAAGCCGCAACGTCATCGCCATGCGCAATCCCTCGGTGATGAAGCCGACATCGTCGGGCGCCCGTGCCGTGGCGTCAGTCGGTGCGGATGCCGGCTTCGCGCACAACGCGCGTCCACCGGGCGATCTCCACGGGGATGAGCTCGGCAAAAGCTGCCGGGCCGGTGTCGAGCGGATCGAGGCCGTTGTTGCTCAGCTGCCTCTGCACCGTCGGCGTTTTGAGCGCAGCGGCGATATCCGCGTGCAGCTTGGCCAGTATCGGCGCCGGCAACCCAGCCGGGCCCATGACGCCGAACCACGAGATCGTCTCGTAGCCGGGGTAGCCCTGCTCAGCGCCCGTGGGCACATCCGGCAACTGGCGCCAGCGGCTCAACCCTGTGGTGGCCAAAGGCCGGACGCCGTCCGACTGCACTGCCGGCAGTGCCGTCGCGATGTTGAGGAAGGCAGCCTTGATCTGGCCACCCATGACCGCGGCCTGGAGGGGTGCGGCGCCCTGGAAGTGAATGTGGTTGAACTGCACCCCCGCCATGCTGCCAAGCAGCGCCGAGGCCAGGTGCCCACCGGTGCCGAAGCCGGCGGTGCCGACGGAAACGCCACCCGGGTCTGCCTTGGCGATGGCAATCAACTCTGCCAGCGAACGTGCGGGCACGGAGGGGTGCACTGCCAGGAGGTAGGGCAGGTAGGCGACCTGCATGATCGGCGTGAAGTCCTTCACCGGGTCATAGGGCAGGGTTGGCATGAAGGGCGGGTTCATGACGTGGGACACCGCGACCAGCAGCAGCGTATGCCCATCCGGCGCCGCCCGCGCCACCGCGTTCGCGCCAATGGTGCCACCGCCACCCGGCCTGTTCTCGACCACCACAGACTGGCCCCAGGGGCCCTGAAGCGCCTCGCCGAGCGTGCGCCCCAGGATGTCGACCGGGCCGCCCGGCGTGAAGGGCACGATGATGCGGACCGTGCGGCTGGGGAAGGCCTGTGCTGCTGCTGGTGCCGCTCCAAGGGCAGAGATCAGGGCACCGGCGCCGGCGATGGCACCGCGGCGTGTCACGGGGTTTGTCTGCGCTGGCAGGAAGCCTGTGATCATGGGCATGTTGGGCTTCTCCGTTGCGGCGCTGAGCAGCATCGGCATTCGGCGCCGAGCTGTCGCGTCCGATGCTTGCATCCCGCCCGCGATGCGGAGCGCGTGTCAAGTCGCCAGCCTGGCAAGTGACCATTGCCCGATTTGATCCGCACGGCACGGCGGCAAATGTTGGAGCATCTCCGGCAGGCACGCGGGGCAGCGAATCCATCGGCGAGGCACGGCCAGCAAGCCCGCGATCTGCGTCTTGCATATCAGCAAACCGGCGACAGCTTCACCCGATCATCAACAAGGGAGAAGCACGAGCACTACCAGCGGCATGGCGTCGATCCACTACCAGCAACACCACACTCACCACCACAATCATGTCCATCAAGCTGGGGCGTCACATGCCGTGAAATCCAGCACTTCGATTGCCCAACGTGGTGCAGCCCGGCCACCCCGATGCATCTGCACCACCACGGCCTACAGCACGTGTAGGGGCGGGGCATACAGCCCTGTATGGGGGTGTCACCACGCTGACGACTTGAACCCCGTGTTATCCGCCTCAACGGCCGTCTTCATCGTCGCCGAACCACGCTCCAGGCGCAGCTACCCGATGTAATCCGGCTCTTCCTCCGTGCCCGCGCATTGGCGCAGAACACATCGTCGGGTGCGAGTCCGGGGTGATCCTCCGTGCCCGCGCATTGGCGCAGCACACATCGTCGGGCTGCACCTACATTACTGTCCCGCCGAACCTCGCTGGTCACGCGTCGAAACGGCCGCTTAACGGCTCTACGAGGTGGGTTCCCGTTGGTCGAAGTCGGCTTCTCCGCACGCACCTCCGGCACGTAGAGGATCATGCGATCCAGCGCCTCGGGGCCATAGGCCTTCTTGATCTGATACCCTGCCCATCGTGCTATCGATTTCGGCTTCGAGACGTCAAGTTGCCCGCAGCGGGGATGGCAACTCCGCCAAAGTTCTTCCGCCGCATTGGTCGACAGGAATTCGACAAAGCGTGTCGGCGCGTAGATCGAGGCGTGCACATGCGGGTTGGTGTCCGCGTTCTCGAACATGCCGACGGCGATTGGCCGGTCGGCAGGCGGCTTTCGATACCACCGGCCACCGTCGATCTCGCGCTGCATGAGGTTCATGAAGAGCTTTATGGTGGCTTGCAGCGTGTAGAAGTCGAGGGCGCGCTTCAGGTTGAAGGTGACGGCGAGGTCTGGCTTACGATCTGCGATGAACTGATGCAGCGCATCGTGGTGGAGGCGTCGGTCAAACATTGGGGGGCTCCGCACTCTGGGGGTGGCGCGCATCGTGCGTCGCCTACATCGCTTTACCGGAGTGCACGGCCGGCGGGCACCGCGCCGCGAGCGCGGAATGACACAAGTTTCGGCGCCAGCTCCGGTCGCTGGTCGGTTTTCGGCGCCGGCTCCCGCAGAAGGACCTCCGGAAGGTAGACGACCATGCTATTCTGGCCATCGACACCCGACGCTTTGCGAAGTTGAAACGCAGTAAAGCGCCTCGCGTCCTTGAACGCACCGGCATCCAACTGGCCGCACCGCGGATGGCAGCTTTTCCAGAAGACCCGCGCCGCCGGGCTCATCAGGAAATCCACATACCGCTGCGGCGCATAGAACGACACGAGCATATGCGGGTTGGGGATCGGGATTTGGACCAAGCCGATTGCCGCTGGTCGGTCGCCCTCCGGCATGCTCGACCACTGGCGACCGTCCACCTCCCGCTGCATGAGGTTCATGAACAGCTCGAAGGAAGATTGCAGGCTGGAGAAATCCATCCCCCGCTTCAGCTTGAAGGTGACGGCGAGATCGGGATTGCTCTCCGAGATCATGCTGTGGAGCGCTTCGAAGTGGGCATGGTGGTCATACATGTCGATGCTCCGATGGTGGTGGCCATCGGCATTAGCTTCACCCGGTGCGCGCGATGTGCGGATGTTCAGGCGGCAGGCACCCGCAGCCGGCCATCCCGGCGCCGTGCCGCCAACGCCTCATCCTGGTCGAAGCGCACCACCACCGCATTGTTGCACCAGAGGAGGGCCGATGCTCAGTATCCGAAGATTGCACACGATCCGGGAGGAGGTGCGCTCCGAACTCGGGACGGAGGCTGAGCGGCCGGTGATCCGCGCCGTAGGCTTGGCCGTGAACCAGAACCCGTTTTCCATCCGCGCCTTGGCAGGCCGATGCGCGCCGCCCTCGGGGGAGGGGCAGCCGTCATTCCATCCAACGTGAAGGTCGCGGCCGCCGGCACGCCGCTGGACCTGCCGCTGGGGCAAAAGTCTCAACGGCGGAGCCTTGGCAGCATGGCGCGCTCCATTCCGGTGGCGGCGGTCCAGAGGGCCGCACAGCGGCATCTGCGTGTCGGGGCCATCCACCTGGAGCGACGGTTCGGCTATAGCGTCGCGCAGCAGTCTCGCGAGCTTGGCCTGCTGATCGTCAGCTTCTTCAGAATTAGCTCGGGATGGACGGATAGCGTGAGAGGCGTTCTTTTGCGGCTTTTTTCGTCTTCTCATCAAACAGATCGGAGTGTCGCAGACATATCGCCTCAGATGTGAAAGCGAGGTTGCCAGCTAGAACAGACCGCTGAAAGAAGCGGGTCCCTTTGTCACCTTGGCCGATGATCGTGCGCCGCAGCGCCTCGACGGGACCGTGCTTTCGTATCATGGCAGGCATCTGCTGGGGATTCTGGCTGTCTGGTTTGAACTTGACGCCCTGAACCCGACAAGCGAGTTCCATGCTGGCCCAAACGTCCTGCTCAAGCGATGCGTCTGAATTACGCAGTTCCGCTACACGGCGTAGGTAGGCTGACCGTAGCGCTTCAACGTCACGTGGGAACCGCTCGCTGTTCAGACGCAAAACGTTGTTGGCAGTTTGCTCGTCCCGTGCCCGAGCCATTGCCTGAAGAGCAACGTCAACATCGAAGCTCGTCACGACCTCTCCCCGTTTCGCAGCTGTTCCGCACCCCAATGTATCCCGAGAGGCACGGTGCAACAATCCTCTGGGTTGCAGGACATCGATAGTGGCGCAGGCCTATCGCCCGCGGCGGCACCATAATCCTGGCCGTGAACTCCCTGTTCCTTAACTGAGCGCTCTACGACTTGCGCGTCCGGCGCCTGGCGGTTCACCTTGGGACCGCCTCATTCGGTGACGAGGATCATCGACCGTGTCTGCACCCCATAACCTCGAAGGTCTGATGGCCTGGTCCCGCCGGGAGCATTGGCGCGAGCCCTTCGGCACCCTGCTGGACCGCCACATCGGTAAGGCCTGCGCCGGCGCCAGTATCGCACCTGCCGGCATCGGCGACGCGCTTGGCGACCATGCCATGTCCACGGTCTTTGGCGCCGTGTTCGAGGACCTGCTGGGCCTCGACCTGCCTGATAGGCGCAACCTGGCTGACGAGTATCTCCGTCGTCGCGGTTGGAAGGAGAGCGTCGCCACCCGCAACTACATCGCCGCGCTCCGCCGCACGCCGATGAGCCTGTTCGAGGTGAGCGGCATCGTGCCGGGTGAGAGCATGATGTTGCGCGACCTGGTGCGCGGCGGCGATCCGGTGCGGGTGATGGAGAAGTCCGGTTCGCGCGGCGCGCGGCAATGGGACCGGCTGGCCACGCGGGTGATCCAGCTTGGTGACCGCGCGATCATCAGCGGCGCGCTGATGGTTTTCGACATGGATACCAGTGACTCACTGCTGAAGGCGATCCGGCGCACCCTGGCGAATGCGCCGGCCGAGGCCGCGAAGCTTGCGTGCGAGCTCGGTGTCGAGGTGGATGAAGCGGCGCTGGGCGGTGCGGCTGACCTTAACCTGGTGCTGGCCGGCGCCGGCTTCTTGTTCACCAGTTTCTGGCTGGATGCCGCGTTGAAGGCTGCCCTTCGCCCTTCACGCTCGGAGGTGGTCAACAGTGCCGGCGAGCCCCTTGAGTTCGTCACGGTTCATTTCCCGCTGGCCGCTGGTGTCCGCCTTGATGCCGTGCGCGCGGCTCTGTCGGCAGTCCCGGGGCTGCGACAGGAGAAGGCCGGCTTCTGGAATTGGGTAGAGGAGAAGGCGGCGGTCAAGTCTCGGCCGAAGCCCGGCCCGCACAGCTTCATCAGCACGATGGAGGACGGCGCGGTGGTGCTGGGCAATCTCGAATTGAAGGCGCGGCGCCTGTCCCTGACCGCCAACTCCGAGGCGAGGGCGGCACGTGGCCAGGCTCTGTTGGCGGGTGCGCTGGGCGACCTGGTGCGTGCGCCGCTGCTCGAGCGTGTTGACCTCGACCATATGCTCGCCGAGGGCAAGGGCTCGCCTCGGCAAGGCTCCGGCCTACCGCCCGAGATCGAACGCGAGGTGTTCAGCAAGGCGCTGGATGATCATTATCGACGGGTGCTCGACGAGCCCATCCCGGCCTTGGGCAATCGCACCCCGCGTGCCGCGGTGAAGACCGCGAAGGGCCGCGACAAGGTGGTGGCCTGGTTGAAGCTGCTGGAGAACGGCGGGGCGCGGCAGGACGCCAGTGATCCGATGGGGGCCTACGACTTCGGCTGGATGTGGCGTGAGCTGGGGCTGGATGAGTTCAGGCGATGACGCCCTGTATTGGAAGAGCGATACAGGGAGCCGATGCTTCCTTCAATTCAGGGCAGCTAAAGAGCCGCGCGCCACCATCCTGCGCGCCGGGGCCACAACGGCCGCTGGCGGACGGCTGCGAAACCGCTGCGGCCTGGGGCACGTCCGGTAGGGACATCCGCGCACCTGGCGGGATCACGAAATACCCGACGGCATCTTGCCCGATGCGGCTTTGTACTATTGTAGCCGCCGGGACAGCGACACTGCATAGGCGCCGGCGCGGGCCTGCAGCGTCGGATCGTCGCTGAACTCGATCCCTGGCGCCTGGTCGAGGATAAGGAAGCTGATCGGGTCGCAGGCGCCGCCCGGACCAGGCGCCACCTCGGCTACAGTCAGGCGCCCGACAGTGGCCCGGGGCCGGTCATCGGGCCAGGCCACCGTAGGATTGACGAGATCGTCCCCGGGGCCTGCGAATTGTAGTACCATGTCGAACTCAACCGGACCGGTGCCCACCCGCCGGCGCAGCTCATCGGCGAGAAAGTTGGCCGGCAAGGTGCGCATCTGTTCATCCGTAAGGCGCTGCACGCCGGCCCGCGGCTCGAACACCCAGCGCGCGTGGCGCACTTCGCCGTCGGCGCCGCGGAAGCGGAAGGCGTTGACGCCCCAATAGGGGGTCGAGGCCCAGCTGGCCGGCGGGTTGCTTGCGGCAAGCCAGCGGCCCTGGAGGGTGGTAGCCGGGTTGGCCGCGACGAAGGCCGCCACCCGCTCTGCATTGGGCTGACCGGTCGCGGGATCGCGGCGGCGCGCCAGCAGACCATCGACCATCACCTGCGGTGTCGGCGACCCGAAGATGGGCGCCGAGATATTCGCCATGTCCCAGATGTCGCCGGCCGCCGTCTCGAAGCGGATGGAGAGGCTCCGCGTGGTGCGCCCAGTATCAGGGCCCGCCGGGTTGCCGACGCCCACGCCGAAGCGGATCACGGTCGGAACGCGCTGCCCGTCGAATACCGGCGCCACCGAAAACCGCGCGCCCTCCGGCGTGGCGGTGAAGTGGCCGGCGGCGCAGGTGCCCTTGGCGTGGCTGGGGCGATGGCTGCGGATCGGGCCGAGAACTCCCTCGAAGGCATCGACAATCGCCTCCGGCGAGGGCTGGGCTTGCGCGCCGGGGGCAGTAGTGAGGAGCGCCGTAAGCGCGGCGGCGGCCAGGGCAACGGTGAGTGGGCGTCGGGACATGGGCGTGCGACCTCCTTGTACAGCATGCTTCGTGCCGAATTCGGGAAAGGATACGGTGCGGCGAGGGCGGACTCCAACGATCATGTGGACCGGGCTTAAGCGAGGCAGCGCGGTGATCTGTTCGAGCGACCCACCATGATGACCCGCATGACCGAAACCGTGATCGCCCGCATCTTCGGCGGGTGTGATTTCGGGAAATGACAATGTTGCGCCGAGACGTGCCTTCAACCGTGGGGCGTGCCGCGAAGCCTGCAGGAATTTCTTGCGCTATCAGTCCAATTAGTTTAAGGTTCTTTCATATTAGTGCAGGCATTCTACGGAATTCGGCATTTTAGCAAGGAAAAAATTGTGCGCAAACTCATCCCGCTCGCCGGCTTGCTGATGCTCGCCCAGATTCACGGCGCGTCGGCCCAAAATTTCCAATTGCCCAATATCGGAAACATGCTCGAGGACGCACTCAACCCTAATCGCAACGACGGACATCGTCGCGCCGACGATGAGCGGCGGGCCGAGCAGGAACGACGCGAGGCCTATCGTGACGGTCGTGCCGACGAACGGCGGGCTTACGAAGACCGTGCAAGACGGGATGACCGCGATGGCAGTCCGTCCTGGTCGCGCGGGCGCGACGACGAGAACCGAGGTCGCGGTCACGGCAATGGTCGCGGGCACGGCGAAGGTCGCGGTCGAGGTCACAACAAGTAGGCCGCCTTTCCTCGACGGTTAGGAAAGGCCGCCGGGAACGGCATGCAGAGCTATAAAAGTCCGGCGTCCGCTTGAGCTTGAGGGTGCTGGTGGGCATCGTGGTCATACATGTTGATGCTCCGATGGTTGTGGCCATCGGCATTAACTTCGCCCGGTGCTCGCTGCGCGCAGATGTTCAGGCGGCAGGCATGCCCTCTCTGTGCGGCTGTTGAGACCTGAGCAAGCTTCCGCCTACGATCACCAGCGCCATCATCGCGCCGCCGCGCAGCGACCCTTCGTGGAGCTCAGAGCACCGCCACCGCCTAATCCGGTGAGGAAGGGGCTAGCGCTGATCCAGCCTGAGACAAAGCTGGTTTCCAGCAGCAGCAACAAGACGTGCCGCCGCGGAACACCAGCCCCACCGGCGCGGCAAGGCGCCTCGAACAGCGCAGGCGCATGTAGCCCAGCGACTGCGATCAGCGGCAGCCCCGCCAGCAAAACGAGGGCCAGCACGGGCCTTAACCTGGCGGCGAGGCCCTCCACCCGGACAGCATTGCAGCTTGGGCTCATGCTCTCGCAAGATTAATCCTAGCGTCAACCCTGCGAGATGCTTACTTGGTCTCAACTGGGCAATTTCTTCCGGATGCATAATATAATTATGAACTTCACATGAGTAACCTCGCGGTCTTTCAATATTATTACGCCATCCGGAGTGTCGTCCTGGCTTACGCAGTAGCATTGCCCGAGCCTACGCTTGCTCCCAAGGCACCGATTCCGAAGTATTTCTGAGGCCGGCCTGAAATTTGCACATCCAGTCTTGCCGGACTGCGATCCCGCATCCCGGTTTCAGGAGGACTTCGTATGCGATTCAAAACAAAGTCGGCGCCGGCTGCCAAGACGTCTCGCTCGGCAGTTCGCAGTTTTACCTTGGCGTCGACCCTGGCCGGCGTGATGCTGCTCGCCGTTCCGGCTCAAGCCGCACCCATACTGTACGAGGCCATCCTGACGCCGCTGAGCGGTTCAGGCGTCTCGGGTCTCGCGAAGCTCAGCCAGGACGGCGACATGCTGACCGTCAGCATCACGGCGAGCGGCCTGACCCCGAACCAGCTTCACGTGCAGCACATCCATGGCCGATTTGATGCGGCTGGCAACCCGATGGACTCCGTTACGCCGACGCTCGCTCAAGATACCGATGGCGACGGCTTCATCGAGCTCGCCGAGGGTCTGCCTTCCTATGGGCCCATCATCCTGAACCTCGATGGCCCCCCAGGCTCGGGCGACTTCCCGACTGCGCCAAATGGCCTGGTGAACTTCATGCAGACCTATGACCTCTCGAACAACGCCCTGTTCTCTGCGGATTTCACCAAGGAGGACCTGCTCCCGCTGACCCTGCGCGAAATTGTTCTGCACGGCCGGCTGCTGGATTCTGCGACCGGGCTGGGATTCGGACCTGGTGAGGCGGATGGCACCCCGGGCTACAAGGTGGTGCTGCCCATAGCGGCCGGCGAAATCCGCGCCGTGCCGGTACCAGAACCCGCGTCGCTCGCACTGTTCGGCGCGGGTCTCTTTGGATTGGGCCTGGTTCGGCGCCTACGCGCCCGCCAGGCGTAAGACTTGGCGGCGGCACTCGTGTGGGTGCCGCCGCTCCTGCTGGGCAGCCGTCAGGGACAGCCCCAGCGCGATGCGCAAGCTGTCTGAGTTTTGGCTAC
Organism: Falsiroseomonas sp. E2-1-a4; assembly: GCF_051433165.1. Taxonomy (NCBI): domain Bacteria; kingdom Pseudomonadati; phylum Pseudomonadota; class Alphaproteobacteria; order Acetobacterales; family Roseomonadaceae; genus Falsiroseomonas; species Falsiroseomonas sp. E2-1-a4. Next base: position 46,111 of record NZ_JBHMFS010000009.1, read on the forward strand.
TTGAAGCAGTGATGGAGGGCGGCGACGCCAAGGTGCGGGCTGGTAGGGCCTTCGGTCGCGCTGGCATGCTTGATTGTCTGATTCGCTTGGCAAAAGCCTGTTGCTGCTCCACAGAGCATGTAAGATGACTGGCTGGCGAAGCTGCTCACAAATATTCTGAAGTCTAAAATGGACACGATTTATAGCTTCGCCATTGCCCTGCGCAACCAGCACAATCAAAAGTTGGTGCCGTTTTCATGGCTCCGCCTTATTGGTGGTTTCGCACAAGCATTTTTCTGGTCTCAGCCTTGAGCGAACAAGACCGCATTCGGGCCGCAGATGAGCGAGCGGGGCAACTCGAGCGTGAGAACACTAAACTGCGGGAGGAAGTGACACAGGCACGAGCCCAGATCGCCGAGATGCGGGCCACTGGATGGCCCCGGGAAACGGCCTTGGCGTTCACGGATTACGCCGCGGTGCTCCATCAGGTTGCGGAGGGCGTCATAGTGGCTGACGTTGCCGGCAGCATCGTCTTCATAAACGAGGCGGCGGCACGCATGCACGGTGTTGCGCATTTCCAAATAACCCCACCCGGCTACAGCAGCGCCTATGACCTCCGCACGGAAGATGGCCTGCCATACCCGTCCGAGGACCTGCCGCTGGCCCGCGCGGTGCTGCGCCAGGAACGGGTGGAGGAGGCGCGCTGGCGTATCCGTCGCCCCGATGGCTCCGAGGTTCTTGCTGTCGGATCAGCAAAGCCCGTCTTCGACTCCAACGGGATGCAGACCGGTGCCGTGCTGACTCTGCGGGACGAGACGGCGCGTGACGCTGCGGAGCGGGCGCTGCGCCGGAGCGAGGAGCGCTTCCGCGCGATCTTTGACCAGCAGTTCCAGTTCATGGCGGTACTCTCGCCAACTGGTCTGACGCTGGAGATCAACGAATTGCCGCTGCTGGTTGCAGGCATCGCGCGGGAGCAGGTAATCGGGCGCCCCTTCTGGGACGCGCCCTTCTGGGAAGGGCTGCCCGAGATGCGCGAGGCCTGGCCGCGTCGCCTCACCGCCGCGTTGGAAGCGGCTGGACCGGTGCTGTCAGCGGACCGATTCAAGACCGCCAGCGGCGAGGTCCGCACCGCCGATGCGGCAGTAACTGCGGTGCGCACGGCAGAAGGCGAGTTAATGTTCTTCGTGATCCAGGCCACGGACACGACCAAGCGGCGCGATGCAGAGGCGGCACTGCGTGAGAGCGTTGCCGAGTTTCGCGCCATCTTCGAGACGGCGGCGGCTGGGGTCACCGAGGTGGATCGGCGTACCGGTCGCTATCTCCGTGTCAACCGGCGGTTCTGTGAAATCGTGGACAGACAGGAGGCCGATCTCCTCGGCGGTCTAGGGCCGGATGATGTCAGCCATCCTGATGACCGCCAGATCAACGCGGCCGCGTTGGCTGCGATGGATGCGGCCGGTCGCCACGAGGCAGAGAAGCGCTACATCCGTCCCGGTGGTGATGTTATCTGGGTTCGCGTCAGCGCAGCTGTTGCAGCGCGCGATGCGGAGGGGCGAGCCATCCGCACCGTGACGGTCGTTCAGGACATCACCGAAGCCAAGCAGGCGGAACGGCGCCTTGCGCTGTTGGTCGCGGAACTGAACCACCGTGCGAAGAATGCGCTGGCAACGGTGCAAGTGCTTGCGGAACAGACGCTTCGTGGTGCGGCTGGCGACCTGCAGCGTTTCGCGCAGAACTTCCTGATGCGCCTCCAGGCCCTGGCACGAGCGCATGATCTGCTCACTCAGCATAGCTGGGAGGCGACGCGCCTCGAGGCGGTCGCCAGCGCGGCACTTTCGCTATGGCTGAGTGAGGAGATGGGCTCAGCCCGTGTCGCACTTCAGATGTCAGAGGCCGCCAAGCGCGCAGTCGTCACGCCACGTCAGGCACAGGCGCTAGTGCTGGGTCTGCATGAGCTGGGCATGAATGCCGCCAAGCACGGGGCATTGTCGCGTGCTGAAGGCCGCGTCAACGTGACGTGTGATCTGTCCGGAAAGAATTCAGCCACCATCAAATGGAGCGAGGTGCAAGGCCCGCGCCTGGAAGGGGCCCCCGTGCGACAAGGCTTCGGCACGCGGCTTCTCAAGCGGGCGGTCCCACAGGACCTTGGGCCAGGTTCCTCCGTCTCGCTCGACTTCATGCCCGCCGGGCTAAATGCGATGATCCGCGTGCCGCTGCTGAAGCGGCCGGGTACGGATTGCTGACGAGATTATTCGTCAGCGATGCCCCAAGAGAGCAGGCTGGTTGCGTAAAGGTGTGGGCCGAGCTGAACGGCCCAGCTGTTCGCCGAAGTTCGCCCAAAACCGCCTACAGCCACTGAAAAACGGCACCCTATCCGGCCCCCAAGAACAAACGTTCCGGGTCGGCGGCCCCATCAGGTAGGCCTTAAATGCATGATTTGGTTGGGAAAAATTGGAGCGGGCGAAGGGATTCGAACCCTCGACCCCAACCTTGGCAAGGGTGAGGACCTTACCGAATGCGAGTTCGGTGAAGGGGGCTCCACGCTCCCTGCACCCACCCGCCAAGGGACAGTGGTCCCTTGAAACCCATTGATTCATGAGTAGAAATAGACAGGGGCTGGAGGAACCGCATGTCAAGCGGGGCCGCCGGCCCCTCTCCATTTCTACTCAAGGTCCTGAGGTCCAGGAGGCCACTGCCTCCTGGCGGGGAGGGTGCGGGAGGGGCAGAGCCCCTCCTGCGAACCACCAGCGCCGCCCCTGGCCAAAATTCACCCCCGTTATCCACAGTGATCCACAGGCTGGGTGGGGCGCGCGCGACTCGGTGGGTGGGCTAGGGTGGGGTGATGAACAATTTCGGCTCTACGTCCGCCCCCCCTTCTGCCGGCTTTGGCGGGGGGGATGGGTTGCTCGGTCTGTCCCAGCGTCTGCCGCCGGCCAATCTGGAGGCCGAGCAGGCGCTGCTCGGCGCGCTGCTGGCCAACAACAAGGCCTATGAGCGGGTTTCGGAGTTCCTGGCCGCCGATCATTTCGCCGATGCCGTGCATGGCCGCATCTTCACCGCCATCCAGCGCCGTATCGAGGCCGGGCACCTGGCCGATGCGGTGACCCTGCGCGCGGAATTCGAACATTCTGGCCTGTTGGATGAGGTGGGCGGCTCCGCCTACCTGGGTCAGTTGCTGACCGCCATGGTGGGCGTGATCAATGCCGGCGAGTATGGCCGCGTCATCCACGACGCCTGGCTGCGCCGCCAGTTGGTCGATCTGGGCGAGGTGATGGTGAACCGCGCCTTCGGCGCGGAGCCGGAGCTGGACGGCAAGCTGCAAATGGAAAGCGCCGAGCAGGCGCTGTTCGACCTATCCAAGGCCGGCGAATCAGGCGGCGGCTTCGTTTCCTTTGAGCGCGCGCTGGCTACGGCGGTGCAACATGCGGAGAAGGCCTTCTCCAATCCCGGCGGCGTGGCGGGGCTTTCGACCGGGCTGCGCGACCTGGATGCCAAGCTTGGCGGCCTGCACCCATCGGACCTTTTGATCATGGCCGGCCGCCCCGGCATGGGTAAGACGGCGCTGGCGGTGAAGGTGGCGTTCGGCGCGGCACGGGCCACGCTGCGCGCGGCGCGGGAGAAGGACCCCAACGCCATCCCGCGCGGTGGCGTTGCCATCTTTTCCCTCGAAATGTCCTGCGACCAGTTGGCCACCCGCCTGCTGTCCGAGGAAAGTCGGATCTCCGGTGACCGCATCCGCCGCGGCGAGATCAGCCAGCGCGACTTCGACAAGTTTCTGGAAGTCAGCCGCGAATTGCAGGCGCTGCCGCTGTTCATCGATGACACGCCGGCCATTACCATCTCGGCGCTCCGCACCCGCTGCCGGCGGTTGCAGCGGACCAAGGGGCTGAACCTGATCATCGTGGACTACCTCCAGCTCATGCGCCCCGCGGCGGGCAGCAAGCCGGAGAACCGGGTGCAGGAAATCAGCCAGATCACCCAGGGGCTGAAGGCGATCGCCAAGGAATTGTCGGTGCCGGTGATTGCGCTATCCCAGCTCTCCCGCGCGGTGGAGCAGCGGGAGGACAAGCGGCCGCAGCTTTCGGATCTTCGCGAATCCGGCTCCATCGAGCAGGACGCGGACGTTGTCATGTTCATCTACCGCGATGAATACTACCTCCAGCAGCGCCAGCCGAAGGAGCTGACCTTCGACAACCCGCAGAAATTCAGCGAGGCGGTGGAGAAGTGGCAGAAGGACATGGAGGACGCGCACAACAAGGCGGAGCTCATCGTCTCCAAGCAGCGCCACGGCCCGACCGGCACCATCCGCCTGTTCTTCGAGGCTGAGTTCACCCGCTTCGGCGACCTCGATACGCATCATGATGGCGGCTATGGTGACTGACGCCGGACAGGGCGTGCTGACCGTTGACCTCGATGCGGTTGTCGCCAATTGGCGGGATCTGTCCGCCCGGCATGGCGCGCCCTGCGCGGGGGTGTTGAAGGCGGATGGCTACGGGCTGGGTGCCGCGCCGGTGGGCCGCGCCCTGCATGCGGCCGGCTGCCGGACCTTCTTCGTGGCGCATCTGATTGAGGGCATGGCGCTGCGCGACGCGCTTGGCGCCGGCCCCGCCATCATCGTGCTGAACGGCTTCGCGCCGGGGGCGGATGGGCAGGCCGGGCTCTGGCCGGTGCTCAACAGCCTGGGCGATGTCGAGGCCCATGCTACCGCCGGCCGGGCGGATGGGCTGCCGCGCCCGGCGCTGCTGCACCTGGATACCGGCATGTCCCGCCTTGGCCTGGATGCCGGGGAACAGGCGGCGCTGGCGGCGGATCGCGCCCGGCTCGCGGGGCTCGACCTGCACTTCGTGATGACGCATCTGGCCTGCGCGGATTACCCGACGCATCCCCTCAATGCCCGCCAGGCGCAGCGTTTCGCCGCCGCCGCGGCGGCCATTGCGCCAGGCGTGAAGCGCAGCTTCGCCAATTCCTCCGGCATCTTCCTCGGCCCGGACTACGCCTCCGACCTCGCCCGCCCGGGCTGTGCGCTGTACGGGATCAACCCGACGCCGGGCGCGGCGAACCCGATGCGCCAGGTGGTGGTGCTGGAGGTGCCGGTGCTGCAGGTGCGGGAAATTCCGGCCGGCGACACGGTGGGCTACGGCGCCGGTTACACCGCGCCACGCAATGTGCGCGTGGCCACCGTTGCGGCGGGCTATGCCGATGGCTACTTACGGGGCTTGTCCGGCCGATCCCTGGCGCTGTTCCAGGGCCGCGCCGTGCCGCTCATAGGCCGGGTCTCGATGGATTTGACGACGTTCGATGCGACCGATTTCCCGGAACTGCGCCCTGGCTGCCGTCTGATGCTGGTCGGCGGGCCGGGAAACACGCCGGACGACATCGCCGCCCGTTGCGACACCATCGGCTATGAGGTGCTGACCTCGCTCGGCCATCGCTACCAGCGCCGATACATTGGCGGCGTCTGAAGTCTTGAACCGCATTCTGGATCCGGTCGCGGCCATTGGCCGTGCCGTCATCGGCCTGCTGCGCGGCACCGGCGCCATCGCCCTGTTCGCGGCGGAGGCGATCAGCCATCTGGTGCGCCCGCCCTTCTATGGGCGCCTGTTCCTCAAGGCCTTCATCGAGATCGCCTGGTTCAGCCTGCCCGTCGTGGCGCTGACGGCGCTGTTCACCGGCATGGTGCTGGCCCTGCAATCCTACACCGGCTTCGCCCGCTTCAATGCGGAAGGGGCGGTGGCGAATGTGGTGGTGCTGTCCATCACCCGTGAACTGGGGCCAGTGCTGGCCGGGCTGATGGTGGCCGGCCGCATCGGCGCGGCCTTTGCCGCCGAGATCGGCACCATGCGGGTGACCGACCAGATCGACGCGCTCTCCACGCTTTCCACCAACCCGATGAAATACCTGGTCGCCCCGCGGCTGCTGGCCGGCACGCTGGCGCTGCCGCTGCTGGTGATCGTGGCGGATACGCTGGGCGTGATGGGCGGCTGGCTGATCGGCACGCAGCAGCTGGGCTTCGGATCCGGCGCCTATCTGAAGGCGACCTTCGACTTCTTGGAGATGTGGGATGTGCTGTCCGGCCTGATCAAGGCGGCGGTGTTCGGCTTCATCATCACGCTGATGGGCTGCTGGTCCGGCTACAATTCCGGCGGCGGCGCGCAGGGCGTGGGGCGGGCCACCACCTCGGCCGTCGTCTCCTCCTCCATCCTGATCCTGGCGGTGGACTACGTGCTGACCGCGGCGCTGTTCAGCCGATGAGCGAAGTGCCGAAAATCCGGTTGGCCGGGCTGCGGAAATCCTTCGGCTCGAAGACGGTGCTGGACGGCGTGGACCTCGATATCCGCGCCGGGCATTCCATGGTGATCCTGGGCGGGTCGGGCTCCGGCAAATCCGTCATGCTGAAATGCATCCTGGGCCTGATCCGGCCGGATTCCGGGCTGATCGAGATCGATGGCCGGGATGTCTCCGCCCTGTCGCGGGCGGAGCGGGAGGCGGTGAACGACCGCATCGGCATGCTGTTCCAGAACGGCGCGCTGTTCGACAGCCTGCCGGTCTGGGAGAATGTGTGCTTCAAGCTGCTCGCCCAGCGCCGCCTCAGCCGGGCCAAGGCGCGCGACAAGGCGGCGGAGGTGCTGGCCCAGGTCGGGCTGGCGCCCAGCGTCGGCGACCTTTCGCCCAGTGAATTGTCGGGCGGCATGCAGAAGCGCGTCGGCCTGGCGCGCGCCATCGCGGCGGAGCCGGACATCATCTTCTTCGACGAACCCACCACGGGACTCGACCCGATCATGGGCGCGGTGATCGATGGGCTGATCGTCGATGTGGTGAAGCGGCTGGGCGCCACGGCGGTGTCCATCACCCATGACATGGCGAGCGCACGGCGGATCGGCGATGACGCGGCGATGATCCACAAGGGCCAGATCGTCTGGCGTGGCGGGGCGCAAAGCCTGGGCGACACGGGCAACGCCATGGTGGACCAGTTCGCGCGCGGGGAACGGGAAGGGCCGATCCAGATGGAGCTGCGGCGGTAGCGCGTTCCACGACTGATCAGACGTTTCCCCTCGTACCGGACACCCCATGGCCAAGCCCACCACCCGCTATGTCTGCCAGGCCTGCGGCGCCCCCCATACGAAATGGCAGGGCCGTTGCGATGCCTGCGGCGAGTGGAACACGCTGTCCGAGGAAGTTACCGAGTCCCGCGGCCCCGGTCCTGCCGCCAAGGCGGCCGGCGGGCGGCGGGTGGAATTCGTTGGCCTCAAGGGTAAGTCGGCCCCACCCGCCCGCATCCTGACCGGCATTGCGGAGCTGGACCGGGTGCTAGGTGGTGGCTTGGTTCCGGCCTCCGCCGTGCTGGTGGGCGGTGATCCAGGCATCGGTAAATCCACCATCCTGCTGCAGGCCGCCGCCCGCATCGCCAGTACCGGCCGCCGCAGCCTGTACATATCGGGCGAGGAGGCGGTGGAGCAGGTGCGGCTGCGCGCCGCCCGCCTCGGCCTGACCGACAGCCCCATGGGCCTGGCCGCCGCCACCAGCCTGCGCGACATCGTGGCCAGCCTGGAAGGGGAGGGCGATGTGGCGTTGGTCATCATCGACTCGATCCAAACCGTCTGGCTCGATGCGCTGGATTCGGCCCCGGGCACCGTCAGCCAGGTGCGCGCCTGCGCGGCGGAGTTGATCCGCCTGGCCAAGGCGCGCGGCTTCGCCATCGTCCTCGTCGGTCACGTCACCAAGGAAGGCACGCTGGCCGGCCCCCGCGTGCTGGAGCACATGGTGGACGCCACGCTGTATTTCGAAGGCGACCGTGGCCACCAGTTCCGCATCCTGCGCGCCGTCAAGAACCGCTACGGCGCCACGGACGAAATCGGCGTGTTCGAGATGACGGAGCGCGGGCTGGTCGAAGTGGCCAACCCCTCCGCCCTGTTCCTGGCGGAACGCCGCGGCAATGTTTCCGGCAGCGCGGTCTTCGCGGGCATCGAGGGCACGCGCCCGGTGTTGGTGGAGGTGCAGTGCCTGCTCTCGCCGAGTGCGGGCGGCAGCCCGCGCCGTCAGGTGGTGGGCTGGGATTCCGGGCGGCTGGCGATGCTGCTGGCGGTGCTGGAGACGCGCTGCGGCCTCGGCGTCGGCCAGAACGACGTCTATCTCAACATCGCCGGCGGGCTGCGGATTGCGGAGCCGGCGGCCGACCTGGCCGTGGCGGCCGCGCTGATCTCGGCGGCCACCGACCGGCCGACCGACCCGGGCGCGGTCTATTTCGGCGAGGTCGGATTGTCCGGCGAGGTACGCCAGGTCAGCCAGGCTGAAACCCGGCTGCGGGAGGCTCAGAAGCTGGGCTTCACAGCCGCCACCCTGCCGCGCCGCGTGGCGCGCGGCAGCGGCACGCCGGCCGCGCTGCCTGGGCTGAAATTGTCGGAGACCGGGCATCTGGCCGATCTTGTCGCCGTTTTCGCGGCGCAGACGGTCAAGCGCAGGAATGTTGATCAGCCGGCCGCCGGCAAGGCTTGACGCGGAGCCTGCGCTGACGGCGCTACTGCGCCGCACGCCGGCGCGGCATCATTTTCGGGATCGCTCGGCTTTTTTGGCCATCATGTTTGAGGGAATGAAGACCGGATGGCGATTCTCGTCACGGGCGTGGCCGGTTTCGTCGGCTCGCATGTCGCCGCCACTTTGCTGGCGCGGGGTGAGCGCGTCATCGGCCTGGACAATGTGAACAGCTACTATGACGTGTCCCTGAAGGAGGCGCGCCTGGCCCGGCTGAAGCCGCTGCCCGGCTTTTCCTTCCTGCGGCTGGACCTGGCGGACCGCGATGCCGTCTTCGCCGGGCTGGCGCCGGAGATGGAAAACATCACGGAGGTCATCCACCTGGCCGCACAGGCCGGGGTGCGGTTCTCCATGATCGACCCCTACGCCTATGTGGCCTCCAACGTCATGGGTCATGTGGTGATGCTGGAGGCAGCGCGGCGCATGCCGAAGCTGCGGCACCTCGTCTATGCCTCCTCCTCCTCCGTCTATGGCGGCAATACGCGCCTGCCGTTCCGGGAGACGGATCCTGTGGAACTGCCCGTCTCGCTTTATGCCGCGACCAAGCGGGCGGATGAGCTGATCGGCCAGGCCTACAGCCACATCTACGGCCTGCCGCAGACGGGCCTGCGCTTCTTCACCGTCTATGGCCCCTGGGGCCGGCCTGACATGGCCTACTACAGCTTCGCCCAGGCGATCGCGGCCGGGGAGCCCATCACGCTGTATGAGGGCGGGGAGCTGAAGCGCGACTTCACCTATATCGACGACATCGTGCAGGGCGTGCTGGGCTGCCTGGCGCACCCCCCCGGCCATGGCGAACGCGCGCGGCTGCTGAACATCGGCAACAACCGGGCGGAGCGGGTGCTGACCCTGGTGCGGCTGCTGGAAGAAGGCCTCGGCCGCCGCGCCATCATCCAGGACGCGCCGCGGCCGGTGGCGGATGTGGAGGAGACCTTCGCGGACATCTCCGCCATCCAGGCCCTTGTCGGCTTTGCGCCGACCACGACGCTGGCGGAGGGTATTCCGAAGTTCGTCGCCTGGTTCCGTGACTGGCACGGGGTGTGACGGTCAGCCCTTCGGATCATCGCCCCGCGCCGTAACATAGGCGCGAAGGACGGCGTTCATCCAGGTCTGGTAGCCGGGGCCCTGGCTGCGGAAATATTCGATGATGTCGGCGTCGATCCGCAGCGACAGCAGCTTCTTGGCGACGGGGGAGGCTGGCCGCGCCGCCTCATGCCAGTTGGCGGGCACGTCCTTCCAATCCGCGTCCTGGGCGATGGCGTGTTCGAGTTCCGCCTCGCTCGTCGCATCGACCCTGGCCCAGTCGCTGCGGCTTTCGCCACGCGCGCGCAGCGCACGAAGCTCGTCAGCCGAATAGCGCCTGATGTCGGCGTTTTTCCCCATCTCGGGCTCTCCTCAGGGAGATGATGCGCAAGGCATCACCCCGCGGCGTATAGATCACAACACAGTAGCGGCCATGGATCAGTCCGATCGCGAGGAAGCGGACAGTATCGTTGCCGGGTGCAGTCTCGGCGATGCAGTGGTCACCTTCGAACAGGAGGCTGCAATCAAGAAAATCGAGCTTGTGCTGAGCAAGGTTCTGTTCGCGCTTCTTTTCGTGCCATTCGAGGATCATCGGGTGCTCCGCATGGGCGTGCCATCGGCAGACTGCCGCTGACCATGTGTGAGAAGAACATCCCCAACTCCTGCGGATCACCTGCCGGGATGCGGCAGTAAGCGACCGTAGCTACAATTGACGCTACACGCAAGCGACTCGGCGTATCCCTTCCCACGCCACGATGACACCCGCCCGCTTGCCCGCTATAGGCTGCCGCAATGACCTGGGTTGATGCTGTCATCCTCGCGGTGTGCCTGCTTTCTGCGGGGCTCGCCTATTTCCGTGGCCTGGTGCGCGAGGTTCTGGGCGTTGGTGCCTGGGCGGGCGCGATCATCGCCGGCATCATGGCCGAACCGGCGGTCACGCCGCTGGTCGCGCAATATGTGGAACCGCCCTGGCTGGCCACCGGCGTTGCCGTCGGCGCGGTGTTCCTGGTTGTGCTGATCATCCTCAAGCTGCTGACCGCCTGGCTCGCGGGCCATGTGCAGCGCTCCGCCCTGGGTGGCGTGGATCGCGTGCTTGGGTTGGTCTTCGGCCTCGCGCGGGGTGCTTTCATAGTCGTGATCGCCTATATCGTGGCTGGGCTGGTGCTGCCGGACCGGGATCAATGGCCGGAGCCGGTCCGCCAGGCACGTTCCCTGCCGTTCGCGGCACAGGGCGCGGCCTGGGTGGTGGCAAAGCTGCCGGATGATTTCCGCCCGCGCTTGCCGGATGGCACGGGCCGCCAGGAACCGAGCATGGACCAGCTGCTTCGCCCCCCCGCGCGCAGCCGGATCTGAAGGAAGCGCATGACCCAGGCCAGCCAGTGGGATATCGGCGACGACGACCATCCGCATGAGGAATGCGGTGTGGTCGGAGTCTGGGGCAGCCCCGATGCGGCCGCCCTCACGGCGCTCGGCCTGCACGCGCTGCAGCACCGGGGGCAGGAAGCGGCGGGCATCGTCTCCCTGGCCGCGCAGGGCCAGTTCCATGCCCATAAGGGCCGCGGCCTGGTGGGCGACAATTTCAGCAATGCGGCGGTCATCGCCGGCCTGCCGGGGCACGCGGCCCTCGGCCACAACCGCTACGCCACCACCGGGGAGACGGCGCTGCGCAACGTGCAGCCGCTTTATGCCGATTTCGAATTCGGCGGCTTCGCCGTGGCGCATAACGGCAACCTGACCAACGCCCATGTGCTGAAGCGCGCCCTGGTCCGCCGTGGCTGCCTGTTCCAGTCGACCACGGATTCCGAGGTGTTCATTCATCTCATCGCCATCTCGCTCTACTCCACCGTGATGGACCGGCTGATCGATGCGTTGAAGCAGGTGCAGGGCGCCTACAGCCTGGTTGCCTTGCACAACGGCGCGCTGCTGGGGGCGCGGGACCCGCTCGGCGTGCGGCCGCTGGTGCTGGGCAAGCTGGCCACCGGCGGCTTCGTGCTGTCGAGCGAGACCTGCGGCCTGGATATCGTCGGCGCCGAATTCGTGCGGGATGTGGAGCCGGGCGAGATCGTGCTGATCGACGATTCCGGCGTGCGCTCCATCCGCCCCTTCGCGCGGCCGTCCAGCCCGCGCTTCTGCATCTTCGAATACATCTATTTCGCGCGCCCCGATTCCATCGTGGAGGGCACGCCGGTCTATGACACGCGCAAGCGCATCGGCGCCGAACTGGCGCGCGAATCCGGCGTGACGGCGGATGTGATCGTCCCTGTGCCAGATAGCGGCGTGCCGGCGGCGATGGGCTTTGCGACGGAAGCCGGCATACCCTTCGAACTCGGTATCATCCGCAACCATTATGTCGGCCGCACCTTCATCGAGCCGACGGACCAGATCCGCAACCTCGGCGTGAAGCTGAAGCACAGCGCCAATCGCAGCATGATCGAGGGCAAGCGCGTGGTACTGGTGGACGACAGCATCGTCCGCGGCACCACCAGCCGCAAGATCGTGGAAATGGTGCGCCAGGCCGGGGCGACGGAGGTGCATATGCGCATCTCCTCCCCCCCCACCACGCATTCCTGCTTCTACGGCATCGATACGCCGGAACGCGCCAAGCTGCTGGCGGCCAACCACGACGTCGCGGAAATGGCCAAGATCATCGGCGCCGACAGCCTGGCCTTCATCTCGCTGGATGGGCTGTATCGCGCACTCGGCCGCGATGGCCGCGATGCGGCGGCACCGGCCTATTGCGACGCCTGCTTCACCGGCGACTACGCCATCCCGCTGCTCGACCAGCAGGACCCTTCCGAGCGTCCGCTGCCGCTGCTGCAGGTCGCGAACCGCTGACGCCCAGCCAGGACAATCCCGTGAGCCTTCCGCTTGAAAATCGTGTCGCGCTGGTCACCGGCGCCTCCCGCGGCATCGGGGCCGCGCTGGCGGTGGAACTGGCGCGGATGGGGGCGCAGCTTGTCCTCATCGCCCGCACCCAGGGCGGGCTGGAGGAGACGGATGACGCGATCCGCGCCGTCTCCGGTCGCGGCGCCACGCTGTTGCCGCTGGACCTGCACAAGGATGCGGAGAAGCAGCTCGACCTGATCGGGCCTTCGATCATGGAGCGGTTCGGGCGGCTGGATATTTTGGTCCACAATGCCGGCGTGCTGAACAAGCTGACGCCGGTGGCGCATATCGAGCCGAAGGATTGGGCGCAGACGGTGGGCGTGAACCTGACCGCCGCCTGGCGCCTGATCCGCACCTGCGACCCGCCCCTGCGCGCGGCGGAGGCCGGCCGCGCCGTCTTCGTCACCACCGGGCGTGTACCGCGGCCCAAGGCCTATTGGGGCATGTACGGCGCCACCAAGGCGGGCATGGAGCATCTGGTGCTGACCTGGGCGCAGGAGGTTGCGACCACGCGCCTGCGGGTGAACCTGTTCGACCCCGACATCGTCGCCACCAAGCTGCGCGCCCAGGCGATGCCGGGCGAGGATTCGTCGAAATTGACCCAGCCGGCGGAGGTGGCCCCGGCGCTGGCCGCGCTGTGCCTGCCCAGCGAAATCCGCAACGGCGCCCGGGTCGTGTTCGGCCCGGCGGCGCCTGTGCAGTAGGGGAGCTGCAATGCTGCGCCTTTCCCGCCGAGGCCTGGTCGCCACCGGCTTGCTGGCGATGCCCCGCCTGGCGCGGGCGGCGGCGCCGCTGGAGGTCATCACCTCCGACATCCGCCCGCTGTCCTTTCCCGGCACGGACCGGTACGGCATCACCCTCGATATCCTGGCGGAGGCGATCATCGCCATCGGCCGCACGCCGCGCTTCACCTTCCTGCGCTTCGGCGATTCGGTGGAACGCGCCCGCGAGGTCCCTGGCACGCTGCTCTGCCCGATCGGCCGCACCGCGACGCGGGAGGCACAATTCACCTGGGTGGCGAAGGTCATCGACGTGCCGCAGGCCATGGGCACCCTGGCGGACCGCCCCGTGGTGGATCTGGCCGCCGCGCGCGCCCTGGCGCGGATCGGCGTGGTGCGGAACGGGCTGCAGGAGGTGTTCCTGCGGCAGAACGGCTTCGACAGCCTGCTGGTGTTGGAAACCGGCCGCGACTTGGCGCTGGCCCTGGCGGAAGGCCGCATCGAGGCCTGGTACGCGACGGAGCCCGAGATCATCCAGCAGTTCGTGTCCATCGGCCGCTCCGGCGGCGTTCGCACCGGCCCCGCCTTGCAGACCGCCGCCGCCTGGCTCGCCGCCCACCCCGACCCGCGTGACCTGCCGATTGCCGCCCTGCGCACCGCGATGGCGCGGCTGGAGGCGGATGGCACGGCGGCGCGCATCTATCGCGGCTACGCGGCCGGCTGATCCGGCGCCAGCGCCGCCTGCAGCCAGGTGCCGAAGGCCTGCACGGTGGAGCGGCGGGAGGCCATTTCGGTCATCACCAGATGGTAGCCGGTGCCGTCATCCAGCGTGCCGGCAAAGGGCCGCACCAGCCGGCCGGCGGCCAGCGCATCCGCGACCAGCACGCCCCAGCCAACGGCCAGGCCTTGCCCGGCCTCGGCGGCGGCCAGCGCCAGGGCGGTTTCGTCGAAGCGGGGCCCGGGGGTGGCCAGCGCCGGGTTCAGCCCGGCGGCCAGCAGCCAGTCGCGCCAATGCGGGCGCTCGGCGTAGTGCAGCAGGGTGGATTGGGCGATGGTCTCCGCCGGCGGCAGGGCCTCGGGCAGGTATCCGGGGGCGCAGACCGGGAACAGCACCTCCCGCGTCAGCGGGCGCACCACATGGCCGGGCCAGTCGCCGGTACCGGCGCGGATGGCCACATCGACATCGGCGCCGTGCAACTGCGCGAAATAGCGATGGGTTTCCAGGCGAAGCTCGATCCAGGGATGCGCCCGTGTGAAGCCGGCGATGCGCGGCGCCAGCACCCGCATGGCGAAGGTGCGGGCGGCGTTGACCACCAGGGTGGTGCGGGAGCGGGGCTGGCCGATGCGGAACAGCCCGGCCTCCAACTGCTCCAGCCCGCGCCGCACGTAATCGGCCAGCAGGTCCCCGGCCTCCGTCAGCTTCAGGCCGCGCGGGCCGCGCAGGAACAGGGGTTCGGCAAGCTGGTCCTCCAGCGACTTCACTTGGCGGCTGATGGCGCCCTGCGTCACGCCGAGTTCTTCCGCCGCGCGGGCCATGTTGAGGTGGCGGGCGGCGGAGTCGAAGACTCGCAGCGCTTGCAGGGGCAGGCCGGACACGCCTTGAGGTAGGCTCATGGCTCGGCACCTTAATGGGTTGCTACCGGGGGCGCCAAGCCGGGGTCAGACTGCCAGCCTTGGCTGGAGCTTTTCGAAAAAATGCATTTCGACCCCGTCACGCTGCAGATCCTGTGGAGCCGGCTGATCTCGATCGCCGATGAGGCGGCGGCGGCGCTGCTGCGGACCTCGTTTTCCACCATCGTGCGCGAATCCAATGATTTCGCGACGGTGCTGATGGATGCGGAGGGCAACAGCCTGGCGGAGAATTCCATTGGCATCCCGAGCTTCGTCGGCCTGCTGCCGCGCACGCTGAAGCACATGCTGGCGGAATATCCGCTGGAGGAATTGCGGCCGGGCGATGTGCTGATGACCAACGACCCGTGGATGGGCACGGGGCATCTGCTGGACATCACCACGGCGATGCCGGTGTTCCACCAGGGCCGGCTGGTGGCCTTCGCCGGCGCCACCTCGCACATGCCGGATATCGGCGGCACGCTGTGGTCGGCGGATTGCACGGAGGTGTTCGAAGAAGGGCTGCGGATTCCGCCGACGAAGTTCCTGGTTCAAGGCCAGGAGAACCGGGAGGTGGTGCGCTTCATCCGCGGCAATGTGCGGGTGCCGGACCAGGTGATGGGCGACATCCAGGCGCAGATCACGGCCATCACCGTCTGCGCCCGGCGCGTGGTGGAGTTTCTGGGCGATACCGGCCTAGCCGACCTTACGGCGTTGTCGGCGACGCTCCAGGCGCGTGCCGATGGCGCGATGCGCCAGGCGATCGCGGCGCTGCCGGATGGCACCTGGCACGGCACGGTCTTCGCCGATGGCTATGAGGATGCGGAGACGCGCATCCAATGCGCGCTGACCATCGCGGGCGACATCCTGAGCGTGGATTACGCCGGCACCTCGCCGCAGATCGCGCGCGGGCTGAACAGCGTGATGAACTACACCTACGCCTACACCGTCTATCCGCTGAAATGCGCGCTGGACCCGATGACGCCACGCAACGAGGGCAGCTATCGCGCCATCGACGTGACGGCGCCGGAGGGCAGCATCCTCAACCCGCGCTGGCCGGCTGCGGTGAATGCGCGGCACCTGACGGGGCTGTTCCTCTCGGGCGCACTGTACAAATGCCTGGCGCAGATCGCGCCGCAGCTGGTGGTGGCGGACAGCGCCTCCCCGGCGCCGCGGCCGGTCTATACCGGGCAGGATGATCGCGGCGACCGCTTCAGCCAGGTGCTGTTCGGCAGCGGCGGCATGGGCGCGACGCAGGCGCGCGACGGGCTGAACACCACGGCCTTCCCGACCAATAGCGGCTCGGGTTCGATCGAGGCTTTCGAAGCCTCGGCCCCCATCCTGGTCTGGCGCAAGGACCTGCTGGTGGACAGTGGCGGGCCGGGCCAGTTCCGCGGCGGGCTGGGCCAGGAGATCGAGCTGGAGGTGATGACCGACCAGCCGGTGCGGCTTTCGCTGATCTCGGACCGGATGAAGCACCCGGCCGGCGGGCTGGATGGCGCGGGGGCGGGTGCTCCGGCGCTGGTGCAGTTGCAGGATGGTCGCAAACCGCATCCGAAATCCCGCACCATGCTGGCGCCGGGGGACCGGCTGACCCTGCATCTCGGCGGCGGCGGCGGTTATGGCGACCCGGCTTCGCGCGACCCGGATGCGGTGCGGCGCGATGTTGCGGATGGCTACGTCACGCCCGAAGGGGCGCAACGCGATTACGGGAGGAAAAAACAATGACCATCAAGCTCACCCGTCGTGCCCTGTCGGCCGCCTTCGCGGCTGCGCCCTTGGCGGCCCACGCGCAAACGAACTGGCCGACGCGCCCGCTGCGGATGATCGTGCCCTTCGCGCCGGGTGGCGGATCGGACACGCTCGGCCGGCTGCTGGCGACGCCGCTGGGCGCGGAGCTGGGCCAGCCCGTGGTGGTGGAGAACCGCGCCGGCGCCGGCAGCCAGATCGGCGCGGAGGCGGTGATGCGCAGCGCGCCGGATGGCCTGACGCTGCTGCTGGGCGATACGCCGCTGGCGACGATCCCGGCGGTGCAGGCCGCCGCCGGCCAGGCCGTGGCCTTCGACACGGCGCGCGACTTTACCGCGATTGCCACGCTCGGCGTGGCACCTGCGCTGCTGGTGGTGGCCACATCCTCCCCCTTCCGCACCACGCGGGATCTGCTGGAGGCGGCGCGGGCGCGGCCGGAGGCGGTGAACATCGCCTCCGGCGGCACCGCCACCAGCACGCATCTGATGATCGAATTGTTGCAGATGCGCAGCGGCGTGAAGGTGACGCATGTGCCCTATCGCGGCACCGGCGCAGCCTTGCCCGATGTGTTGAACGGCACGGTGCAGGCGATGATCCAGGCGATGGCCACCGCCGCGCCGCTGGTCGCCGCCGGGCAGATGCGCGTCATCGGCGTGGCGGCGGAACAGCGCCTGCCGGCGATGCCGGATGTGCCGACGCTGCGCGAGCAGGGCGTGGATCTGGTGGCCGGCTTCTGGTGGGGCGTGCTCGGCCCGGCCGGCATCCCGGCCCCCATCGTGGCGCGGCTCCAGCAGGCGATCGACAAGGCGATGGCGAGCGAGTCGGTGCAGGCGCGACTGCCGGCGCTGGGTCTGGAACGCCTGCAACTCGGCCCGGACGGCTTCCGGACGATGCTGGTGAGCGAGACGGCGCGCTGGCGCGACGTGGTGCAGACGGCGGGGATCAAGCCTGAATGAGAGCGACCTGTGGGAGGTTTGCCATGCAGCCGGTGCACTTCGCACCGGCTGAGCGGCCGAACGGCCGCCGCGGCATATGCCGCGCAGCCAAGGCCGTGGATGCGGCCGCCCGGCGCATGAGGGCATCAGGATGACGGATGTTTCGCGCCCCTACCGCATCGGGGTCGATGTCGGCGGCACTTTCACGGATTTCGTGCTGGTGGATGACGCCACCGGTCGTGTGCTGACTGGCAAGCGACTGACCACACCGGACGATCCGGGCCGCGCCATCCTGGAGGGCATTTCCCGAATTCTGTCAGAGGCGGGCGCCGCGATCGGCGATGTGCGCCAGGTGGTCCATGGCACGACACTGGTGACCAACACCGTGATCGAGCGCAAGGGCGCGCGCATCGGCCTGGTGACTACGCGCGGCTTCCGCGACAGCCTCGAGATGGGGCGGGAGATGCGCTACGATTTGTACGACCTGTTCCTCGACAAGCCGGAGCCGCTGGTGCCGCGCCCGCGCCGCCATGCGGTGACGCAACGCCATGATGCGCGGGGGCGCGAATTGGTGCCACTGGTGGAAGCCGAGGTGCGCGATGCAGCGCGTGCGTTGCGCGCCGATGCGGTAGAGGCGGTGGCAGTGTGCCTGCTGCACAGCTACCTCGACGCCTCGCATGAACGGCGTGTCGGCGCGATCCTGGCGGAGGAATTGCCGGGCGTGCCCGTCACGCTGTCCTCCGATGTGGCGCCGGAAATTCGCGAATACGAACGCGCCAACACCGCCTGCGTGAACGCCTATGTGCTGCCGCTGATGGATCGCTATTTGGCGAGGCTGGAAGCGGAGTTGCAGCGGCGCGGATTGGGCGGGCCGCTGCATCTGATGCTGTCGGCGGGTGGCATCGCCTCCGTGGGCTATGCGCGGGCCAACCCGGTGCAGTTGATCGAGAGTGGCCCGGCCGCGGGTGCCACCGCCGCGATGCATTATGGCCGCATCGCAGGTGTGTCGGACATGATCTCCTTCGACATGGGCGGCACAACCGCGAAGATGTGCCTGATCGAGAAGGGGGAGGCGGAACATGCCTCGACCTTCGAGGCCGCGCGGGTGCGGCGCTTCCGCAAGGGGTCCGGCCTGCCGTTGAAGGTGCCGGTGATCGACCTCATCGAGATCGGTGCCGGCGGTGGCTCCATCGCGCATGTGAATGCGATGGGACTGCTGAATGTCGGGCCAGAATCCGCGGGCTCTGTGCCGGGCCCGGTCTGCTATGGGCGCGGCGGCACGCGGCCCACGGTGACGGATGCCGACCTGCTGCTGGGCTATCTCTCGCCCGAGTATTTTTTGGGCGGCGAGATGGCGCTGGACCTCGCGGCGGTGGAAGGCGCGATGCAGGAGCATCTGGCCCAGAAACTTGGCATGAGCGCGCTGGAAGCCGCGGCTGGAATCCACAGCATCGTCAACGAGAACATGGCCGCCGCCACGCGCATGTATGTGGCCGAGAAGGGCCGCGATCCGCGCCGCTACGCGATGCTCGCCTTCGGCGGCGCCGGGCCGGTGCATGCCTATGGATTGGCGAAACTGCTGAAGCTGTCTCGTGTCATCGTGCCGCAGGGCGCCGGCGTGGCCTCGGCGCTTGGCTTCCTGGTTGCCGCGCCGGCCATCGACCTGGTGCGCTCCGGCGTGCAGCGGCTGACCGCGGTGGATTGGGACGGCGTGGCGGCAAAATTTTCAGAGATGGAGGCGGAGGCGCGCGCCATGTTGCTCGATGCCGGCGCGGCACCCGGCGACGTGCAGTTCCGCCGCAGCGTGGATATGCGTTACGCCGGCCAGGGCTTCGATATCAGCGTGCCGATCCCCGGCGCGGCGGACGCCGCCGCGGTGGAGGCCGCCTTCCGCGAAACCTACTTCGGCCTGTTCGACCGCCGCATCAAAGGCGTGGCGATGGAGGTGCTGTCCTGGCGCCTGCACGCCACGGCCAGCCGCCCCGCGGTGCCGGAAGGCTTCACGCCGCCAAAGGGCGAAGGCCCCGCCCTGAAGGGCCACCGCAATGTCTGGTTCGCGTCCACCGGCCTCGCCCCCTGCGCCGTCTATGACCGCTACCGCCTGCCCGTGGGCCAACGCATCGCCGGCCCCGCGGTGGTCGAGGAACGCGAATCCACTGTCGTCATCGGCCCCGACGCGCACATCACCCGCGACGTCCACGGCAATCTGCTGATCGACATCACCTATCCGGAGGAGACAACCCCATGAGCAAAGCGGCGGACTACGCCTGGCTCGACGGCAAACTGGTGCCCTGGGCCAATGCCACCATGCACATCTCCACCGAATGCGTTTTGCGCGGCGAGAATGTGTTCGAGGGCATCCGCGCCTACTGGAACGAGGAGCAGCAGGAGCTTTACACCTTCCGCCACGCCGACCACATCGCGCGGCTGCGGCAGGGCGCGCGCATCATGCGCATGACCATCCCCTACACCGATGCGGAGATCGAGGCGGCGAGCCTCGAACTCATCCGCGCCTGCAACTACCGCGAAACCATCCACTACCGCCCCGTGGTGTATTTCGCGGAAGGCGAGCTGACGCATTACCTGCCCAGCGAAATCCGCACCGGCTTCTTCATTCTCGCCTTCGCCATGCCGTCGAAGAAGGTGCAGGAAACCGGCGTGAAAAGCGCCATCAGCACCTGGCGCCGCAACAGCGATCTCGCCTCCCCATCGCGCATCAAGTCCGGCGCGAATTATCACAATTCGCGGCTCGCCTATATCGAGGCGCGGATGAACGGCATGGGCCCGCCCGTCATGCTGAACGCTGCCGGCAAGGTGGCCGAAGGCCCCGGCGCCTGCGTGATGATCGTCCGCCACGGCAAGCTGATCACGCCGCCCGTCACCGCCGACATCCTGGAATCCATCACGCGCGAGACGCTGATGGAATTGGCGCGGGAGGAACTCGGCATGGATGTGGTGGAGCGCGATGTGGATCGCTCCGAGCTTTACGTCGCCGACGAGGCCTTCTTCTGCGGCAGCGGCGCGGAGGTGCTGCCGATGGTCTCGATCGACCACTACGACATCGGTGACGGCACGCCGGGCGCCGTCACCCGCAAGCTGCAAACGCTCTACAACGATGCGGTGCGCGGAAAACTCGAGAAGTACCGGCACTGGCTGACGCCGGTCTGGCGCAGCAACGCCACGAAGGCGGCCGCGGAATGACGCGCAGCGTCGGAAGGCTGGTCGCCGAAAGCCTCGCCGCGCATGGCGTGGATTTGCTGTTCTGCGTCCCGGGCGAAAGCTTTCTCGGCCTGACGGATGCGCTGGTGGATGTGCCCGCGCTCAAGCTGGTGGTGTGCCGGCATGAAGGTGGCGCCGCCTATATGGCCGCCGCTGATGGCCGCATGCGGGCCGGGCGCGCGGGGGTGTGCATGGTCTCCCGCGGTCCCGGCGTCTCCAACGCCATGATCGGCCTGCACACGGCGTTCCATGACGCCATCCCGATGGTGCTGATCATCGGCCAGGTCGAACGCCGCGACCGCGGCCGCGGCGCGTTGCAGGAACAGGACTACGGCAAATACCTGGCGGATACGGTGAAGGCCGTGATCCCGGTGGATCTGCCCATCCAGGCCAGCGAGGCGATCGCGCGCGCCTTCCATTTGGCCGAATCCGGCACGCCCGGCCCGGTGGCGGTGGTGCTGCCGGAGGATGTGCTGGACGAGCCGGCCAACGACATCCCCCTCGCCAAGCCGCGCATCCGCGCCACCCCCGGCCCGGCGCCGGCGCAGGTGGAGGAATTGGCCAAGCGGCTCGCCGCCGCGCAGCGCCCGGTGATGCTGGTCGGCGGCGCCATGGATGGCCCGCCGGCGGCCCTCGCCGCGCTGCAGCGCCTTGCGGAGGAGTGGTCGCTGCCCATCGCGCCGACGCATCGGCGCCCGCATCTGTTCGACAGCCACCACCCCAACTACGCCGGCTATATCGGCAACCGCGTGCAGCCGCCGCTGATGGCGGCGTTGCGGGAGGCGGATCTGCTGGTGGCGCTGGGTGAGCGCATGACCGATGTCGTCAGCCAATCCTACACCTGGCCCACCGCGCCGGACCCGCAGATGCCGCTGGTGCATGTCTGGCCCGACCCCTCCGAGCTCAACCGCGTCTTCCGCGCCGACCTGCCCATGGCCTGCGATCCGGCCCAGCTGGTCGAGGCGCTGCTGGCCCGGCGCGCGCCGCCGACCCCACCCGGCCGCGCCGCCTGGATCGCCCGGCTGCATGGGCTGCATCGCGACCTGACAGCGCCGCGCTGGGACCCCGCGCCGGATGGGGTGAATTTCGCCGCCGTCTGCGTCGCGGTGGCGGAGCGGATGACGGCGGATGCGGTGCTGACCACCGATGCCGGCAATTTCACCAGCTTCGTGCACCGCCACATCCCCTTCCGGCCGGGCCAGATGTTCCTTGGGTCCGCCGTGGGTGGCATGGGGGCAGGATTGCCGATGGCGGTCGCCGCCAGCATCCGGCATCCCGGGCGCCAGGTGATTGCCGTCACCGGCGATGGCGGCGCGCTGATGACGGGCAACGAGATTGCCACGGCGATGCGCCACGGCGCCGCGCCGGTGCTGCTGGTGTCAGACAACCGCACTTACGGCTCCATCGGCATGCACCACGCCAACCGCTACCCCGGCCGCAACTACGCCGATGCGGCCGATCTGGTGAATCCGGATTTCGCCGCCTGGGGACGCGCCTTCGGGGCAGAAGGTTTCGCCATCCGGACGGAGGCCGACATCGCCCCTGTCCTGGACGCAGCCCTGGCGCCGCGCAGCGTGCCGGCAGTGGTGCATGTGCACGCCTCCGCCTTGCAGGTCACGGCGTGGCGGCGTCTGAAGGGATAGCCCGGCTGCAGGGAAGATGCGGCACCGGGCGACCGGCGGCGCGGATCGCGCCATCCTGCCATGTCACAGGTCCGGTCATCGGTGCGCTGACGTGGCGGATGACGCAAAGCCCCATATCAAGCGTGAGAATACGCATGTTGCTGCCGCTGAAGGTTGGCAGGACCAGCAGCCCCCCCTGAAAGGCCGCCAGCGGGGCCAGCAGCAGGGTCTGCGGGTCAATCTGGCAGGGCACCGCGGCATCCGGCCCGGTGAAAAGGATCGGCCCCTCCCACATCGTCGGGGCGCTCGGCGTGTCGGGGTGGTCGAGCCGCACCCGATACGCACCCACCTCGAAGGTGGAGGGGTCGGCAGTCGGGCGCATCGGCAGGGGGTGGCAGGAATCGGACCGCGCCTCGGCTGCCACGACCAGCAGGCCGGCCAGGACGAGGGTCCGCAGCATCAGGAGAAGCCGATCCTTGGCAGTTTCGGCGCACGCCAGCCGATGATCCGCATCGGCAGCCCGCCCGCAACCACATCAGCGGCCAGTGCTATGGAGCGGTATTCGACCTTGTCGCGGTCGGTCACCCCCCAGCTCCAATTGATGGTCGTGTTCTTCTTGCCGACGCCAGCGATACTGCCCCAATAGGCCGTGGGATATTTTCCGCGGTTGAGGGGGCCTGGAACGACCACGACCACATGGCCGTTCGGCGTCGCCTCCAGCCCCCCGATCACGAAATTGCCTGCCGTCGCTTTGGCACAGGCATCCGCGCCGTCGGTCACCTTGTGCCAGTTGGTACGCACATGCTGGATGATCGTATTGGCCTGGCCGGTGAGTTCCAAGCCGCAAGCCCGGGCAACAGCGCGCACGAAACCGCTGCAATCCGCCTTGTTCGCCTCCCATTTCGATTCACAGGCCGCCAGGATGGTGGCGGTGTGGGTTGCGGCGGTGGCTGTCATATCCGGGAATCCTTCACGCGCCCGTGGGTGAAGCCTGATGGAACGATTTCGGATCGGTCCGCTGACGCTAGGCCTCGGCGGGTGGTGCGTGCAAGGCCATCGAACCTGCATCTGGTCCCGAGCCCTCCCCTTCCGGCCCGAATTGCCATACCCATCCTCCAACGGATCGGGGGACAACAATGGACCAGGTGGATTGCGTGGTGGTGGGGGCAGGCGTTGTCGGCCTCGCCGTGGCCCGGGCGCTGGCCCAGGCGGGGCGGGAAGTGCTGGTGCTGGATGCCGCGGAGGGTATTGGCACCGAGACCTCCTCGCGCAATTCCGAGGTCATTCACGCCGGCATCTACTACAAGGCCGGCAGCCTCATGGCGAAGACCTGCGTCGCCGGCAAATGGAAGCTGTACGATTACTGCGAAAGCCACGGCGTGCCGCATCGCCGCTGCGGCAAGCTGATCGTCGCGACCAGCCAAGCGGAGGCCGAGCAGTTGGAAGGTATCCGCCAGCGTGCCGCCGCCAATGGGGTGGACGACCTTCGCTTCATCTCGGGCGAGGAAGCCCGCGCGATCGAGCCTTCGCTGTCCTGCACCGCGGCGCTGGTCTCCCCTTCCACCGGCATCATCGACAGCCACGCCTACATGCTCGCCTTGCAGGGCGATGCCGAGGATGCCGGCGCGATGTTCGCCTTCCACGCCCCGGTGCTGCGGGGCCGCGTCGTGGGGCAGCAAATCGAATTACAGGTGGGTGGCGCGGAGCCGATGGCGCTGTCCTGCAACCTGCTGGTGAACTCCGCCGGCCTGCACGCGCCGGGCCTGGCGCGGCGGATCGAGGGGGTGCCGGAGGCGCACATCCCCGGTGCTTTCTACGCCAAGGGCAACTATTTCAGCCTGACCACCAAATCCCCGTTCAGCCGGTTGATCTACCCGGTGCCGGTGCCGGGCGGGTTGGGGACGCACCTGACCATCGATCTCGGCGGCCAGGCGCGGTTCGGGCCGGATGTCGAGTGGATCGACCGGATCGACTACAATGTGGACCCGCGGCGGGGGGAGCTGTTCTACGACTCCATCCGCCGCTGGTGGCCCGGCCTGCCGGATGGCGCGCTGGCGCCCGGCTATTCCGGCATCCGCCCCAAGACCGTGCCGAAGGGTGCGCCGGGCCAGGATTTCGTCATCCAGGGGCCGGCGGTGCATGGCGTGCCGGGGCTGGTGAACCTGTTCGGGATCGAGAGCCCCGGCCTCACCGCCTCCCTCGCCGTGGCGGAGGAGGTGATGGCGCTGGTCCCTACAGCGTAAACGCCACGCCAATCTCCGGCACCAGCACCTTTGCCTTGGCGCCCGCCATCTCCCGCTCGAACGCGGAGGCATCCGGCGCGATCATCGGGAAGGTGCCGAAATGGCACGGAATGGCGGTGGTGACGCTGGGCAGGAAGCGCTTCACCGCCAGGGCACCGCGCTTGCCGTCCATGGTGAAGCGGTCGCCCACCGGCACCATCGCCACCGTCGGGCTGTGCAGCTCGCCGATCAGCGCCATGTCGCCGAACACCTCGGTATCGCCCATGTGATAGACCACCGGCTCCCCGGCCATCTTCGGCGTGATCACCACCCCGCCCGGCAGGCCGAGATCCTGCGTCACGCCATTCTCGTCCATGACGGCCGAGGAATGGAAAGCGATGGTCAGAGTCACCGAAAAATCGTCCTGCTGCGTGGTGCCGCCGGTGTTCATCGGGTCCATGGCCTTCAGCCCCTGGCGGGCGAGCCACATGCAGATCTCGAAATTCGCCACCACCTTGGCGCCGGTGCGCTGGTGGATCGCCATGGTGTCGCCGACATGGTCGCTATGGCCATGCGTCAGCAGCACATGGGTGGCGCCCGCACTCGCCGCTTCGACATCGCCCTTGAACACCGGGTTGCCGGTCAGGAAGGGGTCGATCAGCACGACCGAGTTGCCGAACTCCAGGCGATAGGCCGAATGCCCGAACCAGGTGATTTTCATCGTATTCTCCGTCTGTCGCTGCGCGGGTTCTAGCCCAGCCGGGCCTCCTACGTCACCGCGGGGCGAGCAGCTTCCAGATGCCGGTGGCCGCGATCACCGCCGTATCGCCCGCGCGCAGCGTGCCGCGCACGAAGACCACGCTGCGGGTCTGCCGGGTGATCTCGCCGGAGCCCACCAGGAACATCCCCGGCATGGCGGCGGCCAGGTAGTGCAGGTCGAGCTGGATGGTGGCGAGGTTCATCCCGCCGCCGGTCGCCGCGCGCACCATCAGCCCCAGGCTGTGGTCCATGAAGGTGGCGAGGATCCCGCCATGGATCACGCCGCGACCATTGGCGTGGTCCGACCGGGCCTGGAAGCCGTATTCGGCGCCGCGCTGCCACAGCGGGTTGGCGGTCTCCGGCAGGCCGGAGGGGGTGACGATGTTCCAGCCATGGGCGGCCGGGTCGAAATCGGGGTTCTGCATCGGCTCAGTCTTCCGCGGATTCCCGCTTCGCGCCATCCAGCAGCGCGTCCCGCCGCGCCTCCGCCTGGGCGTCCGCCAGCTTCTCCGCCTTGGTGCGGCCGTGCTTCACCCGGTTGGCGGCGGCCTCCGCCTCCGCCTGTCGCTTCGCCTGCGCCTTGCGCGCATGGTTGAGGTTGACGAGCTTGCCCATACAGGAACACTAACGCGCGAAACCTGCGCGGGAAACGTCATGCAGATCGAGCTGAATGCCGCCGATGGCCACCGCCTGAACGCCTATCGCGCCGGCCCGCCGGACGCCAGGCGCGCCCTGGTGGTGGTGCAGGAGATTTTCGGCGTGAACCGCCACATGCGCCATGTCTGCGACGCCTTCGCGGCGCAGGGCTATGCGGTGATCTGCCCGGCGCTGTTCGACCGCGTCGAGCGTGGCGTGGAACTCGGCTATGCCGCGGAGGATGTGGCCCGCGGCCGCGACCTGCGCGCCAAGGTCGATGAGCGCGGCACGATGCTGGACATCGAGGCCGCCGCCGCCGCCCTGCCGGGCACCGCAGCCCACGGCATTGTCGGCTATTGCTGGGGCGGCACCATCGCCTGGTGGGGCGCCACGCGCAGCACCAGCTTCAAGGCGGCCTGCGGCTGGTATGGCGGCGGCATCGCCGGCACCCGCACCGAAACCCCCTCCTGCCCCGTGCAGCTGCATTTCGGCGAGGTCGATGCCTCCATCCCGATGGCGGATGTCGATCTGATCCGCACGGCGCAGCCGGGCGTCGAGGTCTTCGTCTACAAGGGCGCCGGCCACGGCTTCGGATGCGAGGAGCGCGGGTCCTACAAGCCGGCCGATGCCGATGTCGCGCAGGCGCGGACACTGGCCTTCTTCGCCAAGCATCTGGGGGGCTGACGCCATGCTCGGTTATTACATCACCTCGGGCATCTGCCTGGCCCTGCTCGTCATGATCCCGATCTGGAGCCCGGACGGGGCGCAGCCGTCCTACCCGTTCTGGATGATCCTGCTGCTGGCGCTGATCGTCCTCATCGTCCCGATCGTGCTGCGCCGCCGCAAGCGGGAGGGCGCCGCCCAGGCCGGCGAGCTGGCCGTGCGGCTGGAGGAAGTGAAGGACTGAACCCCGCCGGTCACGGTGCCCGCCGTCGCAGCACCGCGGCGGCGGCGCCCGGTGCGGTGCCGAGCAGGCCGAGCAGCAGCGCCAGCGGTAGCGCGGCCGCGGCGCCGACATGGCTGAAGCCAAGCGCGCCCAGCACACCGCCGCCCATGAAGGCGCCGAGCATCGCGCCCAGCAGCCGCAGCTTGGCACGGTCTGCCCTGACCGCCGGCCCATCGCTCCGGTTCCAATAGGCCAGCTTGCCCAGCTCGATGCCGATATCCGTGACGATGCCGGTCACATGCGTGGTCCGCAGCCGGGCGCCGGAGACCTTGGTGATGGTCGCGTTCTGCAGCCCCATGATGAAGCACAGCACCGGCACCCCGACCACCGCGGCAAAGGGGCTCAGCCCCACCATCATGCCCGCCGCGCCCAGCCCGGCCAGCAGCACCCCCTCCAGCAGCAGCGGCATTGCGTATTGCCGGCGCCTGTCGTTCCGCCTTCCCCAGTTGATCAGCCAGGCGGAGGTTGCGGCGCCGGCGGTGAAACTGACCAGCGCCACCAGCCCGGCCCCCACCAGCACCCAGGCGCCGAGCGCGGCAAAATCTGCGATGGCGGAGACGATGCCCGACATGTGGGAGGTGTAGTGCCCGACGGCGGAGAACCCGCCGGCATTGATGGCGCCGGCGATGAAAGCCAGCGCCAGTGCCAGGCCGCGGTCCCCATTCTCGCTGCGCTGACGCGCCACGAGGCGGTGGGCGAGCAGGATGGCGGGGGCGATCGGACGCAGAAAACGAACCCGCATCAGCCCGCTGCCGGCCTCTGCCGCGCCGAATGTGTCGCGGGGGACATGAAACGCTACGCCGTGCCGTGAGGCGGCCAGACTAACGTGCCGGCGCGCGGCGCGGCAACCAGGCGGACTTCGCACGGAACCTTTCGCGTAACGGTGCGTCTTTGGCAGCAGCACCAGCCAGGAACGACCCAGCCAGCATGCATAAGGCCATTCCGGCCATTTCGGCCCTCGCACTCCTGGCCCTCGGCGCCGTGGCCGTACTCTCCCTCGACTGGAACACCGGCCCGGGCGTGACGCCGGAGGCCGCGCAACCGGAGCAGGTAGCCCGCACGGCGGAGGAGGCCGCGGTGGCCGCGTTGCGCGCGCATCTGCGCGGCCAGGGCGGCGAGACACTGACCAACATCGAGACCTATCCGCTGGAGGAGCCAGGGGCCTTCGCCGTTTGCGCCCGGATGGGCGGGCCGGCCGGGGCGGATGTGGTGGCGCGGGTGATCCCGGCGCTGGGCATCCTGGCCGGGCCGGATGGGCGCCAGTCGGTGCCAGACCTGGCCCGCAACTCCCGCAGCATGGTGGTGATGGAGGATGGGCCAGGCCTCTGGCGCGGCGGCGCGCCGGGGCTGCCGCGGCAGCGCTATTGCGGGGCTGCGCAGCCTGCCATCGCGGGGCCGGCGCCGGTCGCCGAACCGCCTGCGGCAAACCCGCTGCCCGGCATCCCTTTCGAAGACCCCAGGCCAGCCACGGTCGATTCGGCAAGCGGCGGCGGAAACGTCACGGTGCTCAGCCCGGTGCGGGTACGGTCGGGGCCGAGCGGCCAGTCGGAGATCCTGTGGGTCGCGGAACGTGGCCGGGTCTTCACCGTGCATGGCCACGCGCCCGGCGGCTGGGTGCTGATCGGCGATGCGACCACGCCGGCCGGCTGGGTGCATTCCAGCCTGCTCGATCCGGATATGTAGGCGGGGCCTTCAGCCCCGCAGCACGCGCCCGGCCACCGCATCCAGCTTCGCCAGCAGCGCCGGGTCCCGCATGTCGGGTGCCGTGATCAGCGCATGTTCCAGCGCCCGGTCGCAGCCGGCCGCGCAGGGGCCGCGCGGGGCGCCGAGGCTGGGCACCACATCCGCGATCAGGCCGCGCGCCTTGTCGGCATTGCCGAAAAGCACCTTGACCACCTGGTCCACCGTCACCGCCTCATGGTCCGGGTGCCAGCAGTCGAAATCCGTCACCATGGCGACGGTCGCGTAGCAAAGCTCGGCCTCCCGCGCCAACTTGGCCTCCGGCATGTTGGTCATGCCGATCACGCTGCAGCCCCAGCTCCGGTACAGCAGGCTTTCCGCCTTGGTGGAGAATTGCGGGCCTTCCATGACCAGGTAGGTGCCGCCCCGCGTCACCGGCAGGCCGAGCTTTTCGGCCGAGGCCTGCAACGCATCGCCGAGCCGCGGGCAGACCGGGTGGGCGACGGAGACATGGCCGACGCAGCCGGTCTCGAAGAAGGATTTCTCGCGTGCGAAGGTGCGGTCGATGAACTGGTCGACGATGACGAAATGCCCCGGCGGCAGCTCCTCCTTCAACGACCCCACGGCCGAGAGGGAGATGATCTCGGTGCAGCCGGCGCGCTTCATCGCATCGATATTGGCGCGGTAGTTCAGGCGGGATGGCGGGGTCGGGTGGCCGCGGCCATGGCGCGGCAGGAAGCGCACCGGCACGCCGGCCAGGGTGCCGTGCAGGATGGCGTCTGAGGGTTCGCCCCAGGGGCTGGCGATGCGCTTCCATTCGCGGCCCTCAAGGCCCGGAATGTCATACAGGCCAGAGCCGCCGATCAGGCCGATGACGGGGAAGATGGTTTCGGCAACAGGTTCGGACATGGGGGCAGGGCTCCTCGGTGCGCGGGGCTTCTACAATGGGATGCGCGCGGCTTGAAGCGCTGTCGCAAACAGCGAAAAGGGCCGCCCCCCTGCGGGAGCGGCCCTTGCGCAAACCAGCCTTCTGAAAACCAACCGGGAGGCTGGCTTCAGTGCTTCACGTCGGCCCAGACCTTCCGCTTCACGGCATAGGTCAGGCCCCCGAGGACGATCAGGAACAGCATCATCTTGATGCCCATGGCGCGCCGCTGCTCCGTCTCCGGCTCCGCCGCCCAGGCCAGGAAGGTGGTCACGTCGCGGGCCATCTGGTCCACCGTCGCCGCGGTGCCATCGGCGTATTCGACCTGGTCCGGGTTCAGGACGTTCGGCATGGCGATCTGATGACCGGGGTAGTAGGCGTTGTAGTACATGCCATCCGCCACGGTGAAGCCAGCGGGCGGGTCGACATAGCCGGTCAGCAGCGCATGCAGGTAGTTGGCGCCGTTCGCGCGCGCCTTGGTGATGGTCGACAGGTCCGGCGGGTAGGCGCCGTTGTTCGACGCACGCGCCGCCAGCTCATTGGCGAAGGGGCGGCGGAAGCGGTCCGACAGGCGGGCCGGGCGGTCGAACATCTCGCCCATGTCGTTCGGGCCGTCCCGCACTTCCACGCTGGCGGCAACGGCGCGGGCCTGGTCTTCGCTCAGCCCGATCTCCAGCAGGTTGCGGTAGGAGAGCTGGTACATGCCGTGGCAGGCAGCGCAGACTTCCTTGTACACCTGCAGGCCGCGCTGGGTGGAGCCACGGTCGAAGGTGCCGAAGAAGCCGGCGAAGCTGAAGCCGGCATTGGGCAGCACGATCGCCTCCCCGGCCGCATGGGCCGGGGTGGGCAGCGCCGCGCCCAAGGTGGTGGCGGCGCCCAGTACCAGGGCGCCGATCAGGTTGCGGAAGCCGCGCATCAGGCCTTCTCCATCGGCTTCGCCGCGGCGCCCGCAAACACCGGTCCACCACCGCGGAGGACAGGCATGGCGATGCTCTCGGGCAGCGACAACGGCCGTTCAAGGCGGCCAAGCAGGGGCAGGATCACCAGGAAGTAGGCGAAGTAGTAGGCGGTGGCGATGCGGGAGATCGTCACATACGGCTCCTCCGCCGGCTTGGCGCCTGCCCACATCAGCACGAAGAAGGACACCAGCCACAGATACAGCGCCCACTTTGCCACCGGGCGGAACCGCATGGACCGCACCGGCGAGGTGTCCAGCCAGGGCAGCACGAACAGCACGGCGATGGAGCCGAACATCAGCAAAACGCCGCCCAGCTTGTCCGGCACCGCGCGCAGGATCGCGTAGAAGGGCAGGAAGTACCATTCCGGCACGATGTGCGCAGGCGTCACCAGCGGGTTTGCCGGGATGTAGTTGTCCGCATGGCCGAGGTAGTTCGGCATGAAGAACACCAGGAAGGCGAAGACGATGAAGTACACGATCAGGCCGACGCTGTCCTTCGCCGTGTAGTACGGGTGGAAGGGCAGGGTATCCTGCGGGCCCTTCGGGTCAATGCCCAGCGGGTTGTTGGAGCCGGTGATGTGCAGCGCCGCCACATGCAGGAACACCACGCCGGCGATCATGAAGGGCAGCAGGTAGTGCAGGCTGAAGAAGCGGTTCAGCGTCGGGTTGTCCACCGAGAAGCCGCCCCACAGCCAGATCACGATGCTCTCGCCCACCAGCGGGATGGCGGAGAACAGGTTGGTGATGACGGTGGCGCCCCAGAAGGACATCTGGCCCCAGGGCAGCACGTAGCCCATGAACGCCGTGGCCATCATCAGCAGGAAGATGGTGACGCCGAGGATCCACAGAAGCTCACGCGGGGCCTTGTAGGACCCGTAATACATGCCGCGCCAGATATGGATGAACACCACGATGAAGAACATCGAGGCGCCGTTCATGTGCACGTAGCGGATCAGCCAGCCGTAGTTCACGTCGCGCATGATGCGCTCGACGCTGTCGAAGGCGTAGGCCGTGTGCGGCGTGTAGTTCATCGAAAGGAATACGCCGGTCGCGATCATGATCATCAGCGTGACCATGGCGAGCGCGCCGAAATTCCAGAAATAGTTGAAGTTCCGGGGCGTCGGGAACGTCCCGTATTCCTTCTGCATCATGGTGAACACCGGCAGACGCTGGTCGACCCAGCGAAGCACGGGGTTCTGGATGGTGCTGTCGTGAAGGCCGATGGCCATCTTGCCTGGCTCCCCAGTGGATGCCGAAGGGCGGACGCGGAGGATACCGCGCCCAGGCGCCTTCAGCCGATCCGGATTTGCGTGTCAGATGTAAAGCTGTAGTCCGGAACCGGAAGGTTCAGCGGGGCGGGACCGACGCGAATTCGCCCGGAGGTGTCGTAGTGGCTGCCATGGCAGGGGCAGAACCAGCCATTGTAGTCACCCTTCACATCGGTCGGCTTCTGGCCGAGCGGCACGCAACCGAGATGGGTGCAGACGCCAACCACCACCAGCCACTGGTCCTGCTGCACCCGGGTCTGGTCCGTTGCCGGATCCTTCAGCTCGGAAAGCGGCGTGGCGCGGGCGGCCTGGATATCCTCCGCCGTGCGATGGCGCACGAAGACCGGCTTGCCACGCCACACCACGGTGACCGCCTGGCCGACCGCGATCGGCGAGAGGTCCACTTCCGTCGACGCCAGCGCGAGCACGTCGCGCGCCGGGTTCATCGAGCTGATGAAGGGCCACACCACGGCGCCCACGCCAACCGCCGCGAAGGCGGCTGTCGTAAGCGTCAGGAAATCGCGCCGCGTCTCGCCTTGCGGCGTCCCGTGGGGCGCGCCGGAGGGCCCACCAGGGGACACCATTGTTTCGGCCATCTCGTCGTCCTTCTCCGCCTGCCGCCTTTGGGCCTGCCGACCGGCTGGACCCCGATCGGCCTGACCCGCTGTCCAGGGCACCATGCCGGTCCACTCCTCGGGACCCGCCGGGCGACCCGCATCGCCGCGAAACATGTGCACCAAACCGGCCGGTCGAGTGGCTCCTCGCTTGCGCGATGGGTGCCGGGAACCTGCACTGCCGGAATTGACGCTGCGCCGCATATAAAGGGTGGGTTGTGGCGGTGTCCATCCGCTGTCGTGCCTGAATTCTTGGGCGCCGCCCCCCGGCCAGCATCCTGGAGCCGGAAGGGTCGCCATCCGGTTAAGCCGCTGCCAATCTGGCGGAGGCGCGCGCCCCGCCAAGGGGCGTCCATCCGAGGAAAGTCCTGCCATGCCTGAAACGCCCGCCCAGCCCCCCAGCCATCCGATGGTCGAGCCTGCCCGCGCCTGGTTCGAAAGCCTGCGGGACCGGATCTGCGCGGCGTTCGAGGCGATCGAGGACGAACTGGCCGAAGGCCCGCATGCCGGCCTGCCCGCCGGCCGCTTCGTCCGCACGCCCTGGACCCGCCCGGAAGGTGGCGGCGGCACCATGGCGGTGATGAAGGGGCGGGTGTTCGAGAAGGTGGGCGTGAATGTCTCCACCGTCTTCGGCGAATTCTCGCCGGATTTCCGCAAGCAGATCCCGGGGGCGGAGGAAGACCCGCGCTTCCTCGCCACCGGCATCAGCCTGGTGGCGCATCAGCGCAGCCCGCGCGTGCCGGCCGTGCACATGAACACCCGCTTCATCCTGACCACCAAGGCCTGGTTCGGCGGTGGCGGCGACATCACGCCGATGGACCATGCGGCGCCGCACAGCGTGGAGGATGGCGCCCGCTTCCACGCCGCCTACAAGGCCGCCTGCGACCGCCACGACCCCACCTACTACCCGCGCTTCAAGCAATGGTGCGACGAGTACTTCTTCCTGCCGCACCGGAACGAGCCGCGCGGCCTGGGCGGCATCTTCTACGACTGGCTGGGCGACCGCACGCCAGGCAAAGGGGTGGAGGCGGATTTCGCCTTTACCAAGGATGTCGGCCTGGCCTTCCTGGAAGCCTATCCCGGCATCGTCCGCCACCGCATGCATGAGCCCTGGACCGAGGCGGAGCGCGCCCACCAGTTGATGCGCCGCGGGCGCTATGTGGAATTCAACCTGCTGTATGACCGCGGCACCATCTTCGGGCTGAAGACCGGCGGCAATGTCGAGGCCATCCTGATGTCCCTGCCACCGGAGACCGGCTGGCCCTGAGTGAGCCGGCCGAGAAGGTTGCCGGATTACGTTCCGGCAACCTTGATGCGGAGGCGGACGTTACCAATCTTCCATCTAACTGGAGGATCGACACGCATGGCCATCACCCGCAGGGAAGAACAGCGCCTTTTGTCGCATGATGAGGCGACGCTGGTGGCGCCGAGCCACCATCCGGAGCTGGGCCAGCTTTCGGCCGAGGATCTGCGGGCCCTGGCGGAGCGTATTCGTACCCAGCAACGCCGCGCCCGCGATCTGGTGCGCGAAGCAACCCGCGCGCGCCGCGGCAAGGGAGAGGCACGCAGCGCCACCACCTCGGCGGAGCGGCTGTCCGAGAAGAAGCAAGTCTTCGCCGCCGCGCTGCGCCGGGTGAACGCCCAGTTCAAGCGTGCCGGGGATGCCCGCAAGCCGAAGGGCGCCGCGCAGGGCCTGCGCCAGGCGCTGGAGCGCAGGCGGGCGGCGCGCCCGCACCACCCGCAGGCGGGCCGCCATGCCGGCAAGGGCATGCGCGACACCAGCCATACCGAAGTGCATCCTGGCCCGGACCCGCGCGCTATCGGCAGCATTTCGCAGGGCACCCGGAACAACCAGGCACGTCGACGGGTGAGTGGTAGCGGCGGCGGCCTGCTGCCGGTATCCTGTGCCTCGCCTATCACGTCCAGGAGAAACCAATAATGACCATCAGCCGCCGCGCCCTTTTGGGCACGACGCTCGGCGCGCCCTTCGCCGCCACCCTGCTGCCGCTGGCAAGCCCCGCGCTGGCGCAGGCGCAATGGCCCAGCCGGCCGGTTCGCGTGATCGTGCCGTGGCCGCCGGGTGGGTCTACCGACGTGCTCGCGCGGCTGCTCGCGGAGCAGCTCACCCAGAAGCTCGGCCAGCCCTTCGTGGTGGAGAACCGGCCCGGCGCGGGCGGCAATATCGGCCATGATGCCATCGCCAAGAGCAACCCCGATGGCCACACAATGGGTCCGGTGACGGTGGGTGGCTGGTCGATCAACCAGTACCTGTATGCCCGTCTGCCCTATGATCCGGAGAAGGACATCCAGCCGATCTCCATGCATTGGGAACTGCCCAATGTGCTGGCGGTGCCGGCGGCGCATATCCCGGCGACCAATCTGCGGGACTTCGTGACCTGGGCCAAGGCGAAGCAGGGCGGCGTGAATTATGGTTCGCCGGGTGTCGGCACCACGCCGCATCTCTCGGGCGCCATGTTCACCAGCCGCCTGGGGATCAACGCCGTGCATGTGCCGTTCCGCGGCGCGGCGCAGACCATTCCGGCGCTGCTGGGCGGTGATATCGACTTCGCGCTCGACAACCTGGCCTCCTATGTCCCGGTCATTGCCGGCGGCCAGATGCGGGCGCTGGCGGTGACCAGCGCGGAACGCTGGCCGACGCTGCCGGATGTGCCGACCATGGCGGAAGCCGGCGTGCCGGATTTCGTCGTCACCTCGTGGTGCGCCATGGCCTTCCCGGCTGGCGTGCCGGCCGCCATCACGCAGCGCGCGGCCGCGGCCATCAAGGAAGTGTCGGAGACCCCGGCGATGCAGGAGCGCTTCCTGCGCACCGGCGCCCGCGCCCTGTACGGCACGCCCGAGGAAGCCGCCGCCCGCGCGGCGCGGGAGCGGCCGATGTGGCGCGAGGTGGTGCAGCTTTCCGGCGCCCGCCTGGAATAGCACCCTTCTCCACGGCCTTGCGGCTGGGCGCGCTGCCGATCGGCAGCGCGCCTTTTTTTATGCCCGATGCGGTCAGGGGGCGCCGCGCAGACATGACCGGTCGCGGGACAACCTCGACACTTTCCACTTTGCAATGCGTTGCCCATGTGGCAGGGACAATCTTCCTCGGAAGTCCCGCCTTCCGGGCAAGCAATGCGTGAGGACCTGGAATGCATCGGCGTGACTGGACAGATATCATCGGGGGGCTGCTGCTCCTGGTCTTCGGACTGTGGTTCCTCTGGCATGCGCAGACTCATTACAATCTGGGCGAAATGCGCCGCATGGGTCCGGGGGCCTTTCCGGCCGGCCTTGGGGTACTGATGGCTGTGTTCGGTTTGCTGATCATGGTCCCCGCCTGGTTTCGTCCGGGTGATCTCCCGGTTCCGTCCTTCCGTCCGCTGATCTGCATCATCGGGGCCGGCCTGGGTTTCGCCCTTGTGGTCGAGCCCTTCGGCCTGGTGCCCGCGACCTTCGCGGTGGTCGTCATTTCTTCCTTCGCGGAGCGTGAGCTGCGGCCGGTCCGCACCCTCATCCTGGCCGCGGCGCTCGCCGTCATGGCCGTTACCGTCTTCTCGAAGGGCCTTGGCATTCCCGTGCCCGCCTTCCGTTGGGGGAGCTACTGAGCATGGAAACCCTCGGCATGCTCGGGATGGGGTTCCTCGTCGCCCTGTCGCCTGAAAACCTGTTCTACTGCTTCCTTGGCGTCTTCCTTGGCACCTTCATCGGGGTGCTGCCGGGCATCGGCTCGCTCGCCACCATCTCCATGCTGCTGCCGTTGACCTTCCATGTGCCGGCGACCACGGCGATCATCATGCTGGCGGGCATCTATTATGGTGCCTCCTATGGTGGCTCCACCGCCTCGATCCTGCTGAACTTGCCGGGGACGCCATCCGCTGCGGTGGCCTGTCTCGATGGCTACCCGATGGCCAAGCAGGGCCGCGCCGGTGTCGCGCTGTTCATGACCACCATCGCCTCCTTCGTCGGCGCCAGCCTTGGCATCGTCATCCTGACGCTGTTCGCGCCGCGCCTGGCGGAGGTGGCGCTGTCCTTCGGCCCGGCGGACTACTTCGCCATGATGCTGCTCGGCCTGGTGGCTGCGGCGACGCTGGCGCAGGGCTCGCCGGCCAAGGGCATCGCCATGGTGCTGTTCGGCCTCTGCCTCGGCATGGTCGGCACCGATGTGCAGACCGGCCAGCAGCGCTTCACCTTCGACATCCCCTACCTGTCGGACGGCGTCAGCCTGGTGGCCATCGCCATGGGCCTGTTCGGCGTGGCGGAGGTAATCGGCTCCATCGGCCGGGTCACCAACCGGGAAGTCACGTCGCAGAAGATCACCATGCGGTCGATGATGCCGACCAAGGCCGATTGGAAGGCCTCCTGGAAGCCGATGCTGCGCGGCACCGGCGTCGGCAGCTTCTTCGGCGCACTGCCGGGCGCGGGCGGCACCATCGCCTCCTTCATGTCCTACGCAGTGGAGAAGAAGGTCGCGAAGGATCCGTCCCGCTTCGGCAAGGGCGCGATCGAGGGTATCGCCGCACCGGAATCGGCCAATAACGCCGCCGCCCAGACCGCCTTCATCCCGACCCTGACGCTCGGCATCCCGGGTGACTCGGTGATGGCGCTGATGCTCGGTGCGCTGATCATCCAGGGCATCCAGCCCGGGCCGCGGCTGATGACGGAATATCCGGAACTGTTCTGGGGCCTGATCGCCAGCTTCTGGCTCGGCAACATCATGCTGCTGGTGCTGAACATCCCGCTGATCGGCCTGTGGGTGGCGATGCTGCGGATCCCCTATTCCATTCTGTACCCGGCCATCCTGCTGTTCATCTGCATCGGCGTGTTCAGCATCAACAACAGCCACTTCGACGTGCTGGTGGTGATGTTCTTCGGCGTCGTCGGCTACATCATGATCAAGCTGAAATTTGAGCCGGCGCCCCTGCTGCTCGGCTTCATCCTGGGTCCGCTGATGGAAGAACATCTGCGGCGCGCCATGCTGCTGTCGCGCGGCGACCTGGCCGTGTTCATGGAGCGGCCGATCAGCGCCGGCTTCTTGAGCGTGACCGCGGTGCTGCTAATCTATGCCATCTATGCCACGATCCGCGGCCGCAGCGTTGCCGCGGCGCTGCGCCGGACCGAGGCCAACAACCCGCCGGCGGGGGCATAAACCGGCAGATGGAAGCCTTCACGGCATCGGTGATCGCGTGGGCGGAGGCGCATGCGGCCTGGGCGCCGCTGATCGCCTTCGGCATCGCCTTCATCGAATCCCTGCCGCTGATCGGCATCTTCCTGCCCGGCTCGGCGCTGCTGCTGGGCCTCGGCCTGCTGATCGGCACCGGGGTGGTGCCGGTTTGGCCGGTGCTGCTGGCCACCATCCTGGGCGCGGTGGTGGGGGATGCGCTGGGCTTCTGGCTTTCGCGCTGGCTGGGGCCGGGCTTCGTGCGGACCCATCTGCCGCGCCGGCACCGGCGCATGTATGGGCGCGGCGTGCTCGCCTTCCGCAAATGGGGCATCTGGGCGGTGTTCATCGCCCGCTTCATCAGCCCGCTGCGCGCCGTCGCGCCGATCATCGCCGGCGTGTCGCGCATGCGGGAATGGCGGTTCCAGGTGGCGAATGTGACCTCCGCCCTTATCTGGGCGCCCGTGCTGCTGTTGCCGGGCACGCTGGCCGGCTATGTGGCGGCGGTACTGGATGACCGGGGCGACACGCTGCTGCTGGTGGGCCTGGTCGTCGCCGTGCTCGCCGTCTGGTGGGGGCTGCGCGCCTACTGGAACCGGGCGACGGCGCCGCAATAGCGGGGCGTCTGGCCATCCGGGCGCGCAGCGGCCATATCGAGGCGGTGAACCTTTCCTCCTCCACCGGGCGCCGCGCCGCCTGGATCAACAGCCTGCTGGTCGACCACGCCGCGCTGCGCATTCCCTGGCGGAATTGGGGGGTGGTGGAGCCTGGCCGGCTGTACCGGTCCAACCACCCACTGCCCTGGCAGCTTGATGAAGCCAAGCGCCGCTTCGGGCTGCGTTCGGTCATCAACCTGCGCGGCCACCGCCAAAATTGCGGCAGCGATGCGCTGGGCCGGGCGCGGGCCGGGGAGCTTGGCCTGGTGCATGCCGATGCACCTTTCGAAAGCCGCGGCGCCCCCCACAAGGACCGCATCCTGCGCCTGGTGGATCTGCTGGCGGAGGTGCCGGAGCCGCTGCTGATCCATTGCAAATCCGGCGCCGACCGCACCGGCCTGATCGCGGGCGTCTGGCTGTTGCTGCAGGGCCGCCCGGTGGAGGCGGCGCTGGACCAGCTGCATTGGCGCTTCGGCCATGTCTCGGCCAGCCGGACCGGAATCCTGGACGCCTTCTTCAAGACCTATGCCGCCTTCCAGGCGCAGCACGGCCCGAAGCCCTTCCTCGACTGGCTGCGCCAGAATTACGACGAGGGCGCGCTGCGCGCCGATTTCCAGAGCCGCCCCTGGGCCGACCGGCTGGTGGATGGGGTGTTGCGGCGGGAATAGGGAACCCGTGCGCGCCCGGCCACGTTCGCCCGGTGCAACAGAGGCGGGAGCGTTACCATGGACCGCATCCATTATCGCGTCGTCGAACATGATGGCGGCTGGGCCTACAAGCTCGGCGACGTCTTCTCCGAGCCCTTCCCCACCCATGACGCGGCCCTGCAGCGTGCGCGGGACGTGGCGCGGCAGCAGCATGTGCCGGGCAATTCGGGGGCGATCATCGAATACCAGGATGCCAAGGGCGAATGGCACACGGAGTTCTCCGCCGCCGGTGACCGGCCGGAGGCCGATGTGGCAGGGTAGGCTACCTCTCGGCCGCGGCGAAATCCTCCAGCGCCGCGACGCCGCCCTTGGCCAGGATCGGGATGGCCCGCGCCACCCGCGCGGCGGGCCAGTCCCACCAGGCGAGCGCCACCAGCCGCACAGCATCTTCCTCGGTGTAGCGGCGGCGCACCACGCGGGCCGGGTTGCCGGCGACCACCGCGTAATCCGGCACGTCCCGCGTCACCACCGCCCGCGCGCCGATCACGGCGCCATGCCCGATGCGCACGCCGGGCATCACCAGCGCCTCCATCCCCACCCAGATGTCGTGGCCGAGCACCGTGTCCCCGGATGGACGCCAGGGATATTCCGCCAGCGGCAGGGCGCTGGCGAAGGCGCCGCCCATGATGCCGAAGGGGTAGGTGCTGGGGCCGGCCATGGCGTGCATCGCATCGGGCATCATGAAGCGCACGCCGCTGGCCAGGGCGCAGAACTTGCCGATCTCCAGCCGCGCGCCGCTGGCCTGGAAATTGTAGATCACGTTGCGGCGGAAGAAGTCCTTCGCGTGCAGCGGGTCGTCGTAATAGGTCAAGTCACCCACCGCGCAGTTGGTGATTCCGGGCATGGTGGCCAGCAGCGGCTTCAGGAAGACGATGCGCGGCTTGTTCGGCACCGGGTGCAGCGCATCCGGATCCGGCATCGCGGCGGCTTCCGCTTTCGACCTCATGCCGCGAAGGCCTGGGTGCGGACCAGCCGGGCGTAGAGGCCATCTTCCGCCATCAGCGCCGCATGCGTGCCCTGTTCCACGGCGCGCCCGCCCTCCATCACCACGATCAGGTCGGCATCCCGCACCGTGGACAGGCGATGCGCGATGACCAGCGTGGTGCGGCCCTGCCGCAGACGGGCGAGCGCCTGCTGCACCAGCGCCTCATTCTCCGCATCCAGCGCGCTGGTCGCCTCATCCAGCAGCAGCACGCGGGGGTTTCGCAGCAGGGCGCGCGCCAGCGAAACGCGTTGCCGCTGCCCGCCCGAAAGCCGCGATCCCTGGGTGCCGAGCGGCGTCGCATAGCCCTGCGGCAGCGCCGCCAGGAAATCATGTGCCGCCGCCGCGCGCGCGGCATCCTCCACCTGTTCGGGGGTCGCGCCGGGGCGGCCGCAGGCGATGTTGGCGAAGGCGGTGTCGTCAAACAGCGTGGCGTCCTGGCCGACATAGGCGATGGCATCACGCAGGCTGGACAGCGTCACGTCGCGGATATCGGCGCCGTCAATCACGATGCGCCCCGCCGTCACCTCATACAGCCGCGGCACCAGCGCCAGTGCGGTGGACTTCCCGGCGCCGGAGGGGCCAACCAGCGCCACGGTGCGGCCGGGCGCGGCGGCGAAGCTGAGGCCGGTGAGCGCCGCATCCGGCACGCCGTCATAGGCGAAGCCCACAGCCTCGAAGGCCACGCTGCCCTCACCCGGCGGCAGGGTCGCGGCACCGGGGCGGTCGGTGATGCGGGGCGCCTCGTCGATGCTTGCAAAGCTGCGGGACAGGCCGGCCAGCCCCTCCTGCAACGCCGCGTTCAGGTTGCCCAGCGCTCGGGCCGGTTGCGCGGCGATCAGCAGCGCCGCGACGAATCCCGTAAAATCGCCGATGGTGCCGAGGCCGGTCGAGACGCGCCAGCCGACGAAGCCGAGCACGGCGGCTACCGCGATCCCGCCCATCGCCTCCAGCACCGGGTCCAGCCGGGCGCGGGACCGGGCGATGGCAAGTTGGCTATCGCGCAGCCGCTCGAAGGCCTGGGAGGCGCGAATTTCCTCGGCCTCCTCCAGCCGGTAGGCGCGGACCACGCGGGCGGCGGCGAAGCTCTCCACCAGCAAGGCGGATGTCTCCCCCACCCGATCCTGCATGCCCGACGAGGCCCGGCGGATGCGCTTGCCGATGCGGAGAATCGGTACGGCGGCGATCGGGTACAGCAGCGAGGCCAGCAGCGCCATCTGCCAGTCGATCCACAGCATGGAGCCAACCAAGCCCAGCACCGTCAGCACATCCGCGATGCCGCTTAGGGATTTCGACAAGGCCTCCCGGATCAGCGCCGCATCGGTGGTGAAGCGGGCGGCGTGGCGGGCGGGTGCGTCGCGGGCGACGGCGGCGAGGTCCGCGCGGGTCAGCGCGGTGAACAATTGCCGCTGCAACCCGGCGATGACGCCCAGCACCACGGACTGGGTGGCCAGCGCCTTGCCATACATCGTCAGCGCCCGGGCCAGCGTGACCGCGATGATCAGCGGCGGCAGAATCCAGACCACGCCGGACTCGCCGGCCGCAAACAGGTTGAAGGCGCGCTGGATCACCAGCGGATACAGCGCCGTGGTGGCGGCGACGCCAACCGTGCAGATCGCGGCCAGCGCCAGGGCGCGCGGATGATGGCGCACATGCTCGCGCCACAGGCGGCGGATCAGCGGCAGGGAGGCAGCATCGAAGGCGGGGCGGGCCATGCGGGCCGTGTAGAGCAGGGATGGGCGGAGGGCGAGGGGGTTGGCCGTCAGGACCCCGTGCCGGGCTCCCCCAGGCGCCGCGCGGCTTCGGCCAGCAGCGCATCCCGATCCGCCCGGCAATCCCCGGCCAGCCACCAGGCCCGCAGCGTGCCGAGCAGGCTGCCCAGGCCGGGGCCGGGTGGCAGGCCCAGCGCCATCAGGTCGCGGCCGAGCAGCGGAAATTCCGGCTCCGCATCGCCGGGCGCAACAAGCTGCCGCAGC
This sequence comes from Falsiroseomonas sp. E2-1-a4, assembly GCF_051433165.1. NCBI lineage: Bacteria > Pseudomonadati > Pseudomonadota > Alphaproteobacteria > Acetobacterales > Roseomonadaceae > Falsiroseomonas > Falsiroseomonas sp. E2-1-a4. The sequence continues at coordinate 87,861 of NZ_JBHMFS010000009.1, forward strand.
GCGTCCCAGCCTTCCCCACCCAGGCGGGCCTGCGCCACCCAGAGCGGCTCCGCCGGCGCTACCTGGCGCGCGGCCGCCTGCAATCGTGCCCGCCAGGCGCGCAGCGGGAAGCCGGCGGCGGTGGCCGGTATGGGCGGGGCGGGCGGGCGGTGCAGCACCGCCAACCTCGCTCGTTCCTCACCCGACAGGCGCAGGCGGGTGGCGAGCGCGCCGCTATCCGCATCCTCCGCCAGCAGGACTGCGAGGCGCAGCAGCGCGTCCGCAGGCAGGCCGAGCGGGATCATCCGCCGCAGCCGGTCCGGCACCGTGCCCTCCGGCAGCACCGCATCCAGCAGCCCGCATTCCGCCATCAGCGCCAGCGCGCGGGAGGGATCGGGCGCCGGCAGCAGTCGCTTCAACTCCATCCAGATGCGTTCCGGCGCGATGCGGGTGCGAAACCCCGGCACGGCATCGGCAATGGCGGCCAGCGCGGCCGGGTCCGGCGCCCCTTGCCCGTAGCGGGCCCAGAAGCGGAAGAAGCGCAGCGCGCGCAGATAATCTTCCGCCAGCCTGGTCGCCGCATCGCCGACAAAGCGCACCCGGCCGGCCGCCAAATCCTCGCGGCCGCCGAAATAGTCCCAGATGCGGCCCTCGGCATCCATCGACATGGCATTGAAGGAAAAGTCGCGCCGCGCCGCATCTTCCCGCCAATCGGTGGTCCAGGCGACCTCTGCATGGCGGCCGTCCGTCACCAGGTCGCGGCGCAGCGCGGTGACCTCCACGGGCTGGCGGTGCAGCACGGCGGTGACGGTGCCGTGCGCGAGGCCGGTCTCGAACACCTTCAGCCCGGCCGCGCGCAGCTTCTCCGCGATCGCCTCCGGCGGCAGGGGAGCGGCGACATCCACATCCTGCACCGGCCGGCCCGCGAGCGAATCCCGCACGCAACCGCCTACCGCCCGCGCCCCGGGCAGCGCCGCCAGCACGGCGGCCGGCGCGGCTTCGGCCAGGAAGGCGGGGGGCGGGATGCGGTGGTGCGGCGCGTCGTTCAACGTACGGGGTCAAGCCGGCTGGGCAGCACCCGCCCATCCGGGCCGAGGCTGGGCGGGGTATAGACGCCGCGCGTGATGTCCTGCTCGTTCAGCCGCACCCAGAGCCCCACCCCGGCGCCCACCAGTACCGTGATGCCGAGCGCCACCAGCACCGCCCGAGGCGGCCTGCGCCCGGTGGGGCCGAGCCACAGCCAGAGCAGCCAGGCAACCAGCGGCAGCAACAGAAGAAGAATGGCCATGAAGCCTCATACCCCGCATGCGCCGTGCAGGGCAGGACCGGATCAGTCCTGCCGCAGCACCCGCGACAGATTCATCAGGATGGTGGCGGTGGCGCCCCAGACCAGATGTTCCGCATGCGGCCAGACCCAGTATTCCCGCATCCGCCCGCGCCATTCGGTGCGGCGCCGGGTGGGCGCCGTGGGGTCGAACAGCAGCGCCAGGGGCAGTTCGAACACTGTTTGCACCTCGGAGGGGTCTGGCGTCAGCACCACCGGCGGATCGATGAAGGCGACGATCGGGGTCACGCGGTAGCCGGTGCCCGTCATGTGATCGGGCAGCGTGGCGGCGACCACCGGCAGGCGCGGGTCGAGCCCGACCTCCTCCGCCGCTTCCCGCAGGGCCGCCTGCTCGGCCGTTTCGCCAAGCTCGATCCGGCCGCCGGGAAAAGCGACCTGCCCGGCATGGGCGGCGAGACGGGTGGAACGCAGGGTCAGCAACACGCCCGGACCCGTCGCGTGCCAGATGATCGGCACCAGCACGGCCGCCGGGACCGGGCCGCCGGGGCGACCGGCCGCATCCTCCGCATCGTCGAAGGCGGTGGCGCCGGCGCGGGACAGAAACGCGGGGTCGGAGAGCCGCGCCGTGATGTGTTGGCGCGAGGGCAGCAGCAATGTCACTCGGCCGCCGGCATCCCGGCGTTGCGGGCCGCGTTGCGTGGAGGGGAAGTTCGGCCACGGCGGGCAGGCGGCGGGTCCGCGGCCAGCACCGGCACATCATCGATCGGGAAGAACACGCCTTGTGACCACACGCCGAGCTTGGCGCGGCCATCCACCTCCTCCTGCTCCGCCAGCGCCACCAGCTCGTAGAACACGGCGCGGTTGATGCGGGCCTCAAGGCCCGGGCGGACGGTGATGTAGGGGCGTGGCTCCCGCGTGCGGGGGTCGATGGTGACGCGGATCGGGTGATCCGAATCGGCGGTGACCATCTCATCGAGGTTGGTGCGGAAGGTCAGGCACTGGCGCGGTTCGGCGGCGGGGACGCCGGCGGGCACGAAGGGGTCGGCACAGCTGCGCCACCACATCTCCACCGCCACGAAGGGCGCGTCCTCCACCTCGATCCGGCCACGCTCGACCGGGGTTTCCAGCCAGAAGCTGCCATCCTCCTCCCGCTTCAGGACGGAGGCGAACAGGCAGACCAGTTCCTTCCGGCCGATCAGGCTGCCCTTGTAGTGCCAGCTTCCATCGCGCGCGATTCGCATGGAAAAATCGCCACATTCGGTCCGCAGCGGCGGCATGCGGCCGACGCCCGGTTTGGCGGTGCTGACAAGGCGCGCCGGGGAATGCCCTTGCGCCGCCTCAGTCGCTCCGGATCGTGCTTCGCTCATCAATATATTCCGCGCCTGTGACCGTGGGCAAAAAGCCTCGGCCCCGGGGCTGACGACCAACTCGCCCCGGTTCCCGTCTCCGCCGCCCGCGACACCATGATCTTGCGATTGATGCACTGCGATGTGGCATCCGGGATGGGTGGAGTGGATACTCGACCCATATCGGACCTGACGCATATAGGGAGCCTGACCCGCATGGTGGAAGTGGTTGACGCTGCCGAGGCGGAATCTCTGCTGCAGGAGGCCGATTCTTTGGCCTTGCGGCTGGCGCGGGTCCGCGAAGGTGTCGGCCGTGTCATCTTCGGCCAGGAACAGGTGGTGGAGCGCACGCTCATCACGCTGCTTTCCGGCGGCCATCTGCTGCTGGTCGGCGTGCCGGGCTTAGGCAAGACCAAGCTGGTGGAGACGCTGGGCACGGTGCTCGGCCTCGATGCGCGGCGGGTGCAGTTCACGCCGGACCTCATGCCCTCCGACATCCTGGGCAGCGAGGTGCTGGAGGAGGATGTGCATGGCCGGCGATCCTTCCGCTTCATCAAGGGCCCGGTCTTCTGCCAGTTGCTGATGGCGGATGAGATCAACCGCGCCAGCCCGCGCACGCAATCCGCGCTGCTGCAGGCGATGCAGGAGCAGAAGGTGGCCATCGCCGGCGAAGTGCATGCCCTGCCGGCACCCTTCCATGTACTGGCGACGCAGAACCCGATCGAGCAGGAAGGCACCTATCCGCTGCCGGAAGCCCAGCTCGACCGCTTCCTGCTGGAGATCGACGTCAGCTACCCCGACCTCGCCGCCGAGCGCGCCATGCTGCTGGCGACGACGGGCGCGAAGGAGGCGAAGGCGGTGCCGGCGATGACCGGGGCGGAGCTGTCCGCCGCGCAATTGCTGATCCGCCGCCTTCCGGTCGGCGAACAGGTGCTGGAGGCCATCCTGCGCCTGGTCCGCAGCGCCCGGCCCGAGACCACCGAGATCGAAGCGGTGCGCCGCCACCTGGCCTATGGCCCCGGGCCCCGCGCGGCGCAGGCGCTGATGCTGGCCACCCGTGCGCGGGCGGTGCTGCAAGGCCGGCTCTCGCCGAGCCTGGAGGATGTGGAGGCGCTGGTGGAGCCGGTGCTGCGCCATCGCATGGCACTGAATTTCGCCGCCCGCGCGGATGGCGTGCATCTGGGTGAGGTGCTGGATACGCTGAAGGCGCAGCTTGGTTAACCCGGCCCGCCTCAACGTACCCTGGGCGGAACAGCTCGGCGCCAGGCTGCCGCCGCTGCTGGTGCAGGCGGAGCGCGTGGCCGCCACCGTCATGCCCGGCGTGCACGGACGCCGGCGTTCCGGCCCCGGGGAGGCCTTCTGGCAGTTCCGGCCCTATGTCGCGGGCGACCAGGCCAGCCGGATCGACTGGCGGCAATCCGGCAAGTCGGACCGTCTGTTCATCCGCGAGACCGAATGGGAATCGGCGCAGACCGTGGCGCTGTGGCGCGCCGCCGATCCCGGCATGGCCTGGCGCAGCGGCCGCGAATTGCCGACCAAGGCGGACCGCGCAGACCTGCTGCTGCTGGCGCTGGCGGCGCTGCTGCTGCGCGGAGGGGAACGGGTGCGGCTGTTTGGCCTGCCACGCCCCTATGCCGGCCGCGGCGCGCTGCCGCAGATTGCCGATGGGCTGAGCAGCATGGCGCCAAGGCCGGAGGATGCGCGGCTGGCGCGCCATGCCAGGGCGGTGCTGCTGGGCGATTTCTGGGACCCGCTGGAGGAGACGCGCCGCCTGATCTCGCGCCTGGCCGGCCAGGGCGTGCGCGGCCATCTGCTGCAGGTGATCGACCCGGCGGAAGAGACCCTGCCCTATGCCGGGCGGGTCCGCTTCGAATCCGTGCTGCCCGGCGCCCCCGGCACGCTGGTGCCGCGGGTGGAATCGGTGCGCGCGATCTATGCCGAACGCGTCGCCCGCCACCGGCAGGGCCTGGCCGCGCTGGCCGCCGCCGCGGGCTGGACCGTCGCCACGCACCGCACCGACCATCCGCCGGAAGCCGCCTTGTTGGCTTTGCACCAGCGGCTGGCTCCGGGATGAGGACACCAGAATGCTGAGCCTCGGACCATGTTGAGCCTCGGGCCGATCACCTTCGCCGCCCCGTGGCTGCTGCTCGCCCTGCCGGCGCTGCCGGTGCTGTGGTGGCTGCTGCGCGTCACGCCGCCGGCGCCGAAACGCCAGGAATTTCCCGCGCTGCGCCTGTTGCAGGAGTTGCCGGCGCCGGAGGAGACGCCCGCCCGCACCCCCTGGTGGCTGCTGGCGCTGCGGCTGGCGGCTGCGGCGCTGATGATCCTGGGCCTGGCGCGGCCGATCTGGGGGCCGACGGCGGGGGGCGGCGGGCAGGGACCGCTGCTGGTGGTGGTCGATGATGGCTGGGCCGCCGCCGCCGATTGGCCGGACCGCATGGCCGCCGCCGAGGCGGAGCTCGACGTCGCCGCCCGCGAAGGCCGCCGCACCACCCTGCTGCTGACCGCGCCTCCCGCCTTGGCGGAGACGCCCCGCATCACGGCGCTGATGCCGGCGGAGGAGTTGCGCGGCCGGCTGGTGGCGCTGCGCCCGAAACCCTGGGCACCGGACCGCGCCGCCGCGCTGGCGGCCCTGGCTGGCTGGTGGTCGAAGCATCAAGGCAGCTTTGCCGCGCTGTATGTGGCCGATGGCATCGAACATGCGGCGGAGGGCGATGCCTTCACCCCGCTCGCCACCGCGCTGGCTGAGGGTGGCGCCCTGGTGGTGGCCCGCAGCGAAGGTCGCCCGACCCGCCTGCTGCCGCCCCCGCGCGCCGAGGCCGACCAGTTGGCGCTGACCGTGCTGACCACGCCGCTGCCGGTGCCGAGCCAGGCGGCCGTGCTGGCCCGCACCGGCGATGGCCGCACCCTGGCGCGCGCCGAGATCACCGTGCTGGCCGGCGCGACCCGGGCCGAGGCCGCGCTGCCGCTGCCACTGGAAATCCGCAACCAGGTGGTGCGGCTGGATCTGGATGGCATCGCCGGGGCCAATGCCACGGTGCTGCTGGATGAACGCTTTCGGCGCCGCCCGGTCGGGCTGATCGCGGGCGGCGAGGCGACGGCGGCCGATGTGCCGCTGATCGGGGAGCTGTTCTACCTGGACCGCGCCCTGGCCCCGCATGCCGAGCTGCGCCGCGGCAGCGTGCCGGAATTGCTGGCGCGACAGCTCTCGGTGTTGGTGCTGGCCGATCGCCCGGTGGCGGCGGGGCGCGAACGCGATGAACTCACCGCCTGGATCGAGGCCGGCGGTACGCTGGTGCGGTTCGCCGGGCCGCGGCTGGCGGAGAACCCGGACGGGTTGTTGCCGGTGCCGCTGCGCGCCGGGGAACGGCAGTTGGGTGGTGCCCTGTCCTGGGACCGGCCACAGGCGCTGGCGCCCTTCCCGGAAGGCTCACCCTTCCAGGGGCTGGAGCCGACGCCGGAGGTGACGGTGGAACGCCAGGTGCTGGCCGAACCCTCCGCCCGGCTGTCCGGGCACACCTGGGCGCGGCTTGCGGATGGCACGCCGCTGGTCACCTGGGACACTCGCGGCGCCGGGCGGATCGTGATGTTCCATGTGACGGCCAATGCCGAATGGTCGTCCCTGCCGCTATCCGGTCTGTTCGTGGACATGCTGCGCCGGCTGGTGGCGCTGTCCGCCGGCATTGGCGGCGCGGATGGGGAGGCGCCGCTGGCACCGATGGAAACCCTGGACGGCTTCGGCCAACTCGGCCCGCCCTCGCCGGGCGCGCAGCCGATTCCGGCCGCGCGGGTGGAGAATGAGGCACCTTCGCCGCGGCACCCACCGGGCTGGTACGGCTCCGGCACCAGCGGCGACGGCGCGCATCGCCGTGCGCTGAACCTCGGCGCGGGCGTGCAGGCGCCACGGCTGGCGGCTGCGGCGCCCGCGGGAACCACCATGCGGGCGATCGGCGGGGTGCCGGTGGAACGCGACCTCGGCCCCTGGCTGCTGGCGGCGGCGATGCTGTTGCTGGTGGCGGATCTGCTGGTCTCGCTCGGCCTGCGCGGGGTGCTGGCCCGGCCCGGACGGGTGGTGGCGGGGGCGCTGCTGGCGCTCGGGCTGCTGGCCGGGCCTGCCCAGGCGCAGGAGGGGGATGCGGCGCTGGCGACGCGGCTGGCCTATGTCGTCACCGGCGATTCGCAGGTGGATGAGATCAGCCGCGCCGGCCTCCTTGGCCTGTCCGACTTCGTCAATCGCCGCACCGCGGCCGCGCTGGCGGAACCGGCGCCGATCGTGCCGGGGCGGGATGATCTGTCCCTCTACCCATTGCTGTACTGGCCGGTCACCGGCGATGCGGCGCAGCCGGATCCGGCGGGCGTGGCGGCGCTGAACGGCTTCATGCGCAATGGCGGCATTATCCTGTTCGACACGCGCGATGAAGGCTCGGGCGTTGGCTTCACGCCCGGTGCTGCCGCCGCCTTGCGCCGGCTGACGCGGTATTTGACCGTGCCGCCGCTGGCCCCGGTGCCGGAGGATCATGTGCTGAAGCGCGCCTTCTACCTGTTGCAGGACCTGCCCGGCCGCTTCGCCGGCGGCACGGTCTGGGTGGCGCGGGACCAGGACCGGGCGAATGACAGCGTCAGCCCGGTCATCATCGGCGGGCATGACTGGGCCTCCGCCTGGGCGATCGATGCGCGGGGCAACAACCCCTATGCCGCGATCCCGGGCGGCAACCGGCAGCGCATCCTGGCCTATCGCTTCGGCACCAACCTCGTGATGTACGCGCTGACCGGCAACTACAAGGGCGACCAGGTGCATGTGCCGGCCATCCTGGAACGGCTGGGGAATTAACCGATGGATCAGGCCCTCGCCGGCATCGACTTCGCGCCCGTCATTCCGCTCTGGCTGCTCGCCGGTCTTGCTGTGTTGGCGCTGCTGGCGCTGGCCCCGGCGCTGCTGCGGCTGTCGCGGGATGCGGCCGGGGCGCGGCGCTGGCAGCCGGCGCGGGGCGCCTGGCTGCGGGCGCTGGCCTTCGCCGCGCTGCTGCTGGCACTGGCCAATCCAAGGCTGGTCGAGGAGACGCGGCAGATGCGCCCCGATATCGCGCTGCTGCTGGTGGACCGCAGCGCCAGCGCCGGCCTGAATGCGCGCCCCGAACAGATCACCGCCGCCCGCGACGAGATCGAGGCGCGTGCCCGTCGCCTGCCGGACCTCGAACTCCGCACGGTGGAGGTGCCGGAGGGCGGCAACCAGGGCACGCGGCTGTTCACCGCGATGGAACGCGCGCTTGCCGACATTCCCCGCGCCCGCCTGGCCGGGGTGATGGCGCTGACCGATGGCCAGGTGCACGACGTGCCCCCCGCCCCGGCGCTGGATGCGCCCTTCCACCAGATCCTGCCCGGCCAGCCCGGCGAGGTGGATCGCCGCATCCGGGTGATCGAGGCGCCGGGCTTCGGCATCGTCGGCCGCCCGGTGGAGTTGCGCGTGGTGGTGGAGGATCTCGGCGCGCGACCCGATGCGGGCCGTTTTGCCGGCGCCGCGCGGCTGTCCATCCGCCGCGATGGCCAGCCGCCACGCGTCGAATCCGTGCCGGTCGGGCGCGAGCACCGTATCTCCGTGCCGATCGAGCGCGGCGGGCAGACCGTGGTGGAGCTGACGGCGGAAACCCGCGCCGGCGAGGTCAGCGACCTCAACAACCGCACCGTCATCGCCATCAACGGCGTGCGCGACCGGCTGCGGGTGCTGCTGGTCTCCGGCGAACCACATGCCGGGCAGCGCACCTGGCGGCGGCTGCTGAAGGCGGACCCGAATGTGGACCTGGTCCACTTCACCATCCTGCGCCCGCCGGAAAAGGACGATTTGACCCCGCTGCACGAGCTGGCGCTGATCGCCTTTCCGGTGCGCGAGCTGTTCCAGGTGAAGCTGCGCGAGTTCGACCTGATCGTCTTTGACCGCTTCGGCAATCGGGGCCTGCTGCCACCCGTGTACCTGCGCAACATCGCCGATTACGTCCGCGGCGGCGGCGCGCTGCTGCTGTCCGTCGGGCCGGAATTCGCCGGGCCCACCAGCCTGGCTGCCACGCCGCTCGGCCAGATCCTGCCGGCGCGGCCGCAGGTGGGCCTGGGCTCGGCGCAGGCGGCGCTGCTGGAACAGCCTTTCCGGCCATTTGTCACGGAGTTGGGCGCGCGGCATCCGGTGACGGAAAACCTGCCGGGCGCCAACAGCTTCACGCCCGAGGGCGCCAATCTGGCGGAGGCCACCTGGGGCCGCTGGTACCGCGCGCTGCGCGCCGATGCGCGGGCCGGCAGCACCGTGATGCAGGGGCCGGGCGACTCGCCGCTGATGGTGCTGGACCGGGTGGGGGAGGGCCGCGTGGCACTGGTGCTGTCGGACCATATCTGGCTGTGGTCGCGCGGCCATGATGGCGGCGGCCCGCAGGGCGAATTGCTGCGCCGCATCGCCCATTGGACGATGAAGGAGCCGGAGCTGGAGGAGGAGGATCTGACGGCGCGGATCGACCGGGGCACGCTGACCGTCACCCGCCGCAGCCTCGATCCCGCCGCCGCGCCGGAGATCACCGTCACCGCTCCCGACGGCAGCATCACCCGCCACCCGGCGGAGCTGCGCGGCGCCGGGCGTTCGGTGATGGAACGGCCGGCGATGCAGGCCGGCGTCTGGCAGGCCGGCGATGGCCGCCGCACCGCCTTCGCCGCCGCCGAGGCGCCGAACCCGATGGAGGTCGCCGACCTCCGCGCCGATGCCACGCCGCTTGCCGCGCTGGTCGCCGCCACGGGCGGCGCCACGCGCTGGCTCGGCACGGGCGCGGCGCCGCTGGTGCCGGAGCTGCGTCGCGTCGCGATCGGGCGCGACGCGCAAGGCGGCGCAGGGGTCGGTGGCACCGGGGCAGGCTGGATCGGGCTGCGGCGCAATGGCGACCACAGCGTCACCGGCATCACCGCCCTGCCGCTGCTGCCGCCCTGGCTGGCACTGCCCCTGGTGCTGGGGCTGGCCTTGCTCGCCTGGCGTCGCGAAGGGCGCTGAGCCTCGCAGCCTGATGATTGGGCGCCGCCGCCGGCTGCGCCCATATGGGCGACATGCGAATGCTGCCCGCCCTTCTGCTCCTCGCCGCCTGCGCCCAGGGTCCGACGCTGGATCAGCGCCTGTCCACCTTCGTCGGGCGGGGGGAGGCCGATCTGGTTGCCGCCCTCGGCGTGCCGGTGCGGGTGCATGAGGCGGAGGGGCGGCGCTTCCTGCAGTTCGAGCAGCGTCGTGCCGTGGCGGTGGCGCCGCCGCCAACCTTCTACGGCCCCGCCTTCGGCCCCTGGGGGCCGCGCTACGGCTACTGGCCCGCCCCGCCCGCCATTGTGCAGGTGGGGTGCGAGCTGACCTTCACGCTGCGCGATGCGCGGGTGGAAACCTTCAGCTATCGCGGCCAGGGTTGCGGCTGATTTGGGCTGCCGGTGCCCTATGCAGGCCAAAAGCGGGTGAGGAGGGCCGCATGCCCTTCCTCGCGGGCCTGAAACTGCCTAGTTTCACCGCCATGCGCGCATCCCTCCGCCTTCCCCTGCTGGCCACGCTGATGGCCCCCCTGATCTTGCCCCCCCTGGTGCCTGCCGCGCTGGCGCAAGGCATGATCCGGCCGGCCGAAACACAGCGGGCGCCCAGCGCGGCCGCTCCGGCCTTGCCGGGCCTGGCGGCGCGGACCACCCCGGCGCCGATCCCGGCCGGTGCGGCGGCGGCGGGGCTTTCGCCGAATGAGGCACTGTTCGATGCCGTCGCCCGCGGCGACCTGCCCGCGGCACGCGACGCGGTGGCGCGCGGTGCGAATATCGAATCGCGTAATGCACTGGGCCTGTCGCCGCTGGATGCCGCGGTGGACCAGGGGCGCAACGAGATTGCCTTCTACCTGCTCTCCGCCCGTGACCGCACCCGCATGTCCGCCCCGCCGCCGCCTTCGGTGCCGGGCCAGCCTTCCCCCGCCGCGGCCATCGCCGCCCGCCTCGGCGCGGCGCCGCCGCCTGGCGCCACGGTCCGCGCGCCCATGAACACGCCGCCGGCGCTGGCCGCGCAGCCGGTGGGGGCGCAGCCGGTGGGGGCGCAGCTATGGGCCGGCAATGGCGGCACGGCGCAGCCGGATATCGGCTTCCTGGGCTTCGATGCCGGGCGCCCGGCCGGCGCGACGCCGCCGGCGGCCGCGGCCCGCACCACCCGCCGCACGCGGCCCTGACAGTGGCCGGGGCAGCCTGGGCCTTCCTGGCCGCCTTGTTGCTGGCCCAGCCTGCCCTGGCTCAGCCCGCCTGGGCCCAGCGGGGCGCGCCGCCGCCCCTGCCGCCGCCACCCGCCCCGCCTCTTCCCGCCGCGGAGGCGGTGCCAAGCTGGGCGATGGCCTGCAACGAGGCGGCGGCGGAGGGGCCGCGCGCCTGCCGCGTGTCCACCACCGTGCTGCTGCGGCCGCAGAACACGCCGCTCGCGCAGATCCTGCTGACCCGGCAGCGCGAATCACGGTCCCTGGCGCTGATCTTCCAGTTACCGCACGGCACCTGGCTGCAGGGCGGCATCGCCTGGCAGACGGATGAGGCCGCGCCGCAGCGCCTGCCCTTCCAGAGCAGCAATGCCTCCGGCGTCTATGCCGCGACGGTGGTCACGGATGAGGTGTTGGCGACGCTGCGGGCGGCGACCACGCTGCGGCTGAGCTTCGTCGCCGCGGCGCAGCGGCAGACGGTGGCGGTGCCGATCCCGCTGGAAGGTTTTGGCGCTGCGGTGACGGAGATGCTGGCCGCGGAGGCGGCGCCCGCCCGGTAGGTTCAGCGCCCGCGGGTCTTGTGGGTGCCGAGATTCTCGATCCACTCCACCGGCAGCCCGTCCCAGGTCGGCAACTGCTTGCCCGGCCATTTGCGGCGCAGGAACACCTGGAAGCCATCGGCCGTGGCCTCGACATAGCCGGACTTGCCATCTGTCAGCCGCAGATGCTGTGCCAGCGCCTCGGCCTGTTCCCGCATGTAGCTGTCGCCCATCGCCGCCTTCTCCCCTGTTCAGCCGCCGGCCCGGCGCGCCCCGCGCAGTGCCATCAGGCAGGCCACGCCGGTTGCCGCCATGGTCAGCGAGGTGCCGATGCCGCTGCCGAACTCCACCAGCCCGACCACGAAGGTCATCAGCGCACCGAAGCCCATCTGCAAGGCGCCGACCAGGGCGGATGCAGTGCCGGCAAGCTGCGGGCGGGCACTCAGCGCCCCGGCGATGGCGTTGGGCTGGGTCATGCCATTGCCCACCGCCACGATGGCCATCGGCACGAAGAACACCAGGATATGCGGCGGCAGCACCACCATGGCGATGGCCGCACTCACCGCGCCGACCGTGGCGATCATGGTGCCCACGCCCAGCATGCGCAGAATGCCGAGCCGCCGCGAAAGCCGCCCGGCGAGCCAATTGCCGGCGGCGAAGAAGATGGAAATCGCGGCGAAGGCCAGAGCGAACTGCACCGGCGAATAGCCCATGCCCTGCACCACCACATAGGGTGCGCCGCCCAGGAAGGCGAAGAAGATCCCGGTGGCGCAGGCTGTGAGTGCCGTGTAGGCGCGAAAAGATGGAATCGCCCACAGGCTGCGATAGGCGCGCAATATGGCGCCCAGCCCGGGCAGCGGCTGCGGCGCCGGCAGCGTCTCCTCCAGCCGCAGCCAGGCGACCAGCGCCAGCGGCAGGCCGAAGCCGAGGCAGGCGACCATGCTGGCGCGCCAGCCGAAACTCTGCTCCAGCAGGCTGCCGAGGATCGGGGCGATCATTGGCGCGATGGTCATGCCCATCGTCACGTAGCCGAGCACGCTCGCCGCCTCGTCCCGCGACCAGACATCGCGGATCACGGCGCGCACCAGCACCACCCCGGCACAGGCACCCACGGCCTGGGCGACGCGTGCCACCAGCAATTCCTCGATCCCCGGGGCGAGTGCCGCCGCCAGGCTCGCCACCGCATACAGCGCCAGGCCGCCCATCAGCAGCGGCCGGCGGCCGAAGCGATCCGACAGCGGACCATAGATCAGCTGCCCGGCGCCGACCCCCAGCAGATACAGCGTGACGGTGAGCTGCACGGTCGCCGTGCTGGCGCCGAGGTCGCGCCCCATCGCCGGCAGGGACGGCACCAGCACCTGCATGGTGAAGGGCCCGATGCCAATGATCGCGACCAGCAGCCAGATCGGTGGGCGAGGGGGGGTAGCAGCCTGGGGAGGGTTTACAGCGCGGGAGTGTAGGCCCGCCCGCTGCACCGGCCCACACCCAGCCGGCGCAACCCACCCCTGCTCAGGCTACCAGCGCAGCCCCATCAGCGCGGCGACCGGGCGCACGCCTTCACTGGCCGCGACCTGGGCCAATAACGCGGGGTCCGGCTTCGTGCCATGCGCGTGGGCGGCGAGGCCGGTCAGCGCCCAGACGGCATCGATACCCGCCGATTGCGCGCCGGCCAAGTCCGTATGCGGGCTGTCGCCGATGGCGACCACGCGGGCGCGGTCCGTGATGCCCAGCAATTCCAGCACCGGCGGGTAGCAGGCCGGGTCCGGCTTGCCGATCTCGATGGCGGCCGGCCCGCCAAGTTCCGCGTACAGATCCGCCAGCGCGCCCGCGCAGATCACCCGGTCTTCGCCCACCATCACATGCCGGTCCGGATTGACGCAGAGCATCGGCAGGCGGCGCGCGGCGCAGGCGGCCAGCGTGGCGCGATAGGGCTCGATGTCATGGTTGCCGCGGGCGGGTTCCGGGCCGGTGTTCAGCACGAAATCGGCTTCCTCCGCCGACCCCACCAGCTCCACGCCGGTTTCCGCCGGCACCGACAAATCCCGCTCCGGCCCGATATGCAGCGCCTTGGTGCCGAGTGCGGCGAAATCCGCGCGGTCCCGGTGCTTCAGGTGCCGCCAGGCCAGCTCGCCGGAGGTCATGGTGCCGTCCCACAGCGCGCGGTCGAGCCCCATGCCGGTCAGCAAGTCATCCACCACGAAGGACCGGCGCGGTGCGTTGGAGAGGAAGGCGATGCGCTTGCCGCGCGCCTTCAGCTTGCCCAGCGCATCCGCCACGCCCGGATAGGGCTTGCGGCCGTCATGCACCACGCCCCAAAGGTCCAGGATGAAGCCATCGTAGCGGTCCGCCAGGGCCGCCACCCCGTCCAGCATGATCATCGTGCATCCACCCCGATGGCCTCGGCCACATTCTTGAACCCCTCCCGCCGCAAGGCCGCGGCGAGGTCCCGCTTGATGCGCGGGATCAGCGCCGGACCGTCATAGGCGAAGGCGGCATAGAGTTGCACCAGCGCGGCGCCGGCCTTGATCTTTTCCAACGCATCCGCCCCGCTGGAAACCCCGCCGCAGCCGATCAGCGTCAGGTCCCGCCCGGCCGCGAGCCGCGCCACCCGGCGCAGCAATTCGGTGGATGCCGCGCGCAACGGCGGGCCGGACAGGCCGCCGGCCTGGGATTTCAGCGCGGATCGCAGCGGCGCCGGGCGGGCGATGGTGGTGTTGGAGACGATGAGGCCGGCGATGCCATGCGCCACCGCGGCCTCAACAATCGGCTCCACCGCCGCCGGGGACAAATCCGGCGCGATCTTCACCAGGATGGGCGGGCGCGGACCCGTCAGCGCATCCCGCGCCGCCACCACCGCGGCCAGGATGTCCCGCAGCATCGCCTCCCCCTGCAGGTCCCGCAGGCCGGGGGTGTTGGGGGAGGAGACGTTGATGGCGACGTAGCCCGCATACGGCGCCACGGCCGCGTACAGCGCCGGATAATCCCGCAGCGGCGCCGCGCCATCCTTGTTGATGGCGATGTTCACGCCGAGCACGGCCGGGCGGTTGGCCGGCAGATGCGCCAGCCGGGCCAGGAAGGCGGGCAGGCCGCCATTGTTCATGCCCATGCGGTTGATCACCGCCCGATCCTCCGCCAGGCGGAACAGGCGCGGCTTCGGGTTGCCGATCTGCGGCTTGGGCGTGACGGACCCGGCCTCCACGAAGCCGAAGCCCAGCCGCATCAGCGGCGCGATGGCCACCGCCGATTTGTCGAAGCCGGCGGCCAGGCCGATCGGGTTGCGGAAATGGAGACCCAGCGCGCGCGTCGCCAGCACCGGGTCATCCGCGCTGCGATCCGCCCCGGCGAGGCCAAAGCGCAGCCCTCGGAGCGCCAGGTCATGCGCGCGTTCAGGGTCGATGCCGCGCATCAGCGGCATGAGGACGGAGGCGAGTTGGGGGGTCATGGCGCCGCGGCTTGTGCCCTGTCTCGGCGGCGGTGGGAAGGTGGCATGCGCGGATGGGGTGCAGCCCTGCCATGCGCGGCGGCGCTGGTGGACTTGCGCCCCGCGCCGAGGGCATACCCGCGCACGATCCAGGGGGAGAACGACGTGCGCGGTCCGGTGCTGATGCTGGCGGGCATCGGGCTGTTCGGGTTGCTCGATGCCAACAGCAAGCTGCTGTCGGACGGGCATGAGGTGTGGCAGGTGCTGCTGGTGCGCTTCGCCACGCTGCTGCTGGTGGTGCTGTGCGCCCGCGCGCTTATCCCCGGCTGGGGCGGGGTGCTGAGCACGCGCTTTCCGCGGCTGCATGCGGCGCGGGCGCTGGTGATGCTGGGCAGCGCCATCTGCTTCTTCCAGGCCTTCAGCCTGCTGCCGCTGGCGGAGGGCTATCTGGTGTTCTTCACCTCCCCCTTCCTGGTGCTGGCGCTGTCCGCCTGGCTGCTGCAGGAACGGCCGCCGGCGGTGGCCTGGGCCTGGTGCGCGGTGGGATTTGCGGGGGTCGCGATCGGGCTGGCGCCGGGGCTGGCGGGGATGGCCGGTGGCGCGCCCGTGCTGGGCTACCTCTACGCGCTGGGCGGCACCTTCTGTTACTCGGCGGTGTTCGTGCTGAACCGGCAATTGCGGACGGAGCCGGGGATCGGGCGGGTGCTGATCTGGCCCTCCGTGCTCGGCTTCGCGGTGATGCTGCCGCTGGGGCTGAGCCACTGGTCCACCCCCACCGCGCTGAGCCTGGCGCAGATGGTGGGCAACGGGTTGATCGTCGGCGCGGCGACGGTGTGCCTGGCGGAAGCCTTCCGGCACGCCACGGCGAGCCGCCTGGCGCCCTTCGGCTATTCCGGCCTGGTCTGGAGCCTGACCTGGGACTTTGCCTTCTGGGGCCGCATCCCGGTGCTGGCCATGCTGGCCGGCGCCGCCGTGGTGGTCTTCGCCTGCATCATGAGCGAACGCGCCGCCGCCCGGCGGTGACCGTTAAAGCCCTCCCCCGCGCTGCGGGGGGTTGCGGCGCTGCCGCAACGGGTGGGGGCTCCCCGCCCTACCGCGGCAGGAAGGGGTTGGTCCGCCGTTCCTCGCCGAAGGTGGAGCCCGGCCCATGCCCGCAGAGAAACCGCATCTCATCCCCCAGCGGCAGCAGCTTGGTGACGATGGCGTGGATCAGCGCATCATGGTCCCCATAGGGGAAATCCGTGCGGCCGATGGAGCCGCGGAACAGCACATCCCCCACCACCGCGAAGCCGAGCGCCTGGTTGACGAAGACCACATGCCCCGGCGCATGGCCCGGGCAATGCAGCACGCCGAAATCCTGGCCGGCGATTTGGACCGTCTCCCCTTCCTCCAGGAAGCGGTCCGGCGTGGCGTTCTGGAGGTCCGGGATGCCGTATTGGCGGGCCTGGGCGGCGATGCCGGACAGCAGGAAGGCATCATCCCGGTGCGGCCCGACCAGCGGCACCGGCGCGCCCTGGCTTTCCGTGAGGGCCGCCCGCAGCGCATCCGCCCCGCCGGCATGGTCCAGATGGCCATGGGTGAGCAGGATATTGTCGATGGCAATGCCCGCCTTGGCGATGGCGGCCAGGATGCGCGGCACATCGCCACCCGGGTCGATGACCGTGCCGCGCTGGGTCTCGGCATCCCAGATCAGGGCGCAGTTCTGCTGGAAGGGGGTAACGGGGATTTGGGCGGCTTGGAGCTTGGGCATGGGGAAGTGGTGGGGGGGCGGAGCGGCATAAGTCAACCTCCACGCTGGCGCCATCGCTAGACCATGATGCCTCCAAGCCGGAGGCTAGCTGCGGCCGGGCCTCATTGCGGAACTCTTTAAGTCGAAGGCCGCGACGGCATCGTCTTCGGCACCGAAGCGCGTCAATAAGCGGTCACGCGTGCCGTGCGTCCTCCTGCGGCCAGTCAGGTAATTGTTGCGCAAAGCAAAAGACTTAGATCAGCTTGTCTAGCTCTATTTGGGCACCCACAAAAAGTCCGTTGAGAACGAATTGTTGCAGCGCAAAATACGTGCCGTCCAACCTGTTTGGCACCGTCCCCAAGAAATCTTGAGCAAGCATATCCCGAAGCCTCTGTTCTACGACCTGAGTAAGCTCAAGGTGCATATTGTCGTTGCGGTAAAGTTTTATTCTTAGAAGCGCATGCCAAAGCTCGGGATAAGCGGTTTTGACATCGTTCCAAAAATATTGTTTAATACCTTTAGAGGACCAGTGCCGCTCGATGGGATCAACAAAGCAGCGGTTGCAGATATTCACGAAGCTTTCGAAATCGGTGCGGCTAGAAACAACTTTGGCTGAGTTAAAGCGCTCGGCCTCCGGGAATCCATTCTCCCCATAGAGAAAAGGATAGCCTCTGGTGCTAGCTAGGCGCTCCATCTGACGCATATCAGCGGTAATACGTGCAATTCGGGTTTGAAGCCACGCGGCGCGGGACGCTTCAGGTACAATATAAGGCTCGGCCGATGTGCCCGATCTGCGTGCGCGCTCAATATTGATAAAGCGACTTACCACAGGCAGCTTAATGGTTGGCTTCTGCTTTTGAGACCCATCAATCAGCCCATAGCCCACGATGTGCTTTACGTGGTCGGCTCCCTTAGAGGTTTCCAAAAATCCAGCTACGTTGCCCGACGAAAGCATTTCCAAGACTTGATACTCGTCAGGATAAAACTGGCGAAGTTCGGAAATGACATGCCTGCAATAAAATGAAATTTCATCCTCGCGATCTTGCTCGGTGCTTTTAAGTAGAGCCTCCGTGATGTTAGCCGGCCTGCCCTGCCCCCGTCCCTGAACAAACGTGTGCATATATGAGCACGCCATTCGCGTAAGAAGAGGGTGGCCGCCGTAACGGCCTACTATGTAGCTTACAGCCTCATTGCCGAACACCAACCCCATACGCTTACCTATTTGTTCCAGCATCATTTTAACCTCAGAAGACGAGAGGCCAGTGAGGTAGTCAGCTGAAACGATGCCAAAAACGGGATTTTGAACTCCATCAACTTCGTCGAGCTCAACAACTGTCGGGTTCACTCCTGAAATCAAAAATGAGAGAGTGCGGCTTTCGCTTTGTGTTGTCCACAATGTTTGCCAGAACGGCACAAAGTCCTTGTGCCAATGAATGTCGAGCTTTGCTAGCGGAGACACGTATTCGATTTCATCAAAGATGATGCAGACATGCCCGCGCGATGAATTCGCAGCAATGAGTCGTTTAAATTGGCCCGAAACATGCTCGCGTCCAGAGTGAGCTCGTCTTGTACTGAAGCCTCTGGACCTAAGATCTGACATTATCCTAACGAGAAATTCGTTCCAGCGCATCGATCGAATTTCTGGATCTTTGCAGTCGTAGTATAAGGTGACGATGCGATCTCTCTCGGCGAGCCGCCTAACCTTAAAAAGCGCGGAAGTCTTGCCGGTCTTTCGAAGACCAAAAAGCCCGCGATTGCGGCTCTGCTTAATGGATGTCAGAAGGTCGGCGACCATTTTATCGCGACCGACGAAATACAAATCACTGCGAAGTGGAAGTTGTTCATTGAATAAATCTCTGGAGTAAAGCTGAGCGCTGATTGCTCGGCGGACCAGCCAGATATCGCTCGCGCCAGCTTGGAGGTCGTCGGAGTTAAGAACAACCGGGACACGAGCCTGCGAATTTAACGAGGCGTGTCGCTTTAGAAAATCTGGCGCGGTTCTATCCGGCGTGGCCAGGAGAAATAGCGTAGGATCGACCCGACCGCGCGCCGGCTCGGTCTCCATGATCCGCTCAATTGCCTGAAGGGTTCTTGGCTGTGTAGTGGGAAAACTGCAAACGACTAGAAGTACCTCGCCATCGATACCGAATTGTTGCTGAACCAAATCATCAGGACGCAAAAATATGCCGATATTTTAGTATTGTGGGAGTTAGATGCATGCGCCCAGGTGACGTCAAAATTGTGCAGAAATGGCACTAGTATGGGTCGCTCATTTGGGTGCTGTCTGAGGTGGGTGCCGCGTAAAACCTCGTCAACTATCTTCGCCACGTTCTTGTTTTCCTCCTTTGCGAAGTCTGTCTGAGATAAGCCTCTCTATTTCGAAGATCTCTGATGTTCGAGTCTAGACGGCTGATTGTGGAAATTGATGTCAGATCTTCAACGTCTGCCTATCCAACCTCCCCCGCCACCCTCTGAAACACCGCCCGCGCCTCCGCCGCCGAGGCGCGCACCACCGCCCCGCCCCGCACATCCTCCCGGCTCCACATCCAGCTCCGCGCCGGGTCGTCCAGCATGTCCCATTCCCCGAACAGCCGGGCCGGCGCGTCGCCGGACCAGACCAGGGAGACTTCCAGGTGCCGGTCATCCCGCAGGATGCGGCCGAAGGTGGCGGTCACCTTGTCGCGCGGGCCTTCCAGCATCTGCAGGAACAGGTCGGCGCGGCAGATCAGGGCGCCGGTCAGCCCGTCCCGCCGGTTGTGGCGGCGCGCCGCCATCAGGATGTCGTCCAGCATGTCGCCGGAGAAGCCGAAGGGGCGGGAGGCATAGATCAGCTGCATCAGCGGGGCGGAATCGGTCATCGGCACGTCTCCCGTAGTCGTTGCGCCCATCCTGCCCGCAATCAGCGCCGTCCGAACAGCCTCTCCAGCTCCGCCTTCCCGAAGCGCAGCACGGTGGGGCGGCCGTGGGAACAGGTGGCGGCGCGCGGCGTCGCCTCCATCTGGCGCAGCAGCGCCGCCATCTCCGCGCCCCCCAGCCGCCGCCCGGCGCGGATCGATCCGTGGCAGGCCAGCCGCGCCACCGCCGCATCCAGCCGCGCCTCCAGCGCCAGGGCCTCATCCATCTCGGCCAGCTCCTCGGCCAGGTCGCGCAGCAGCGGTGCCGGGTCGGGCGCGCCGAGCAGTGCCGGCATGGCGCGCACCAGCAGCGCGCCGGGGCCGCCAAACCCCTCGATCTCCAGGCCGAGGCGGGCGAGCGCCGGCGCCTGGTCCAGCAGCCGCGCGGCATCCGCGGCGGGCAGTTCCACCACCGCGGGCAGCAGCAGCGGCTGGGCGCGCACGCCGCCTTCCACCAATTGCGCGCGCAGCGCCTCATGCGTCAGGCGTTCATGGGCGGCGTGCTGGTCCACCAGCACCAGGGACCCGTCCGGCGCCTCGGCCAGCACATAGGTCTCGAGAATCTGGCCGAGCGGCCGGCCGAGCGGGCCTTCTGTGCCAAAATCTGGGCCGAACGCCTCGGGCGCCGGCGCCGGCTGGGCGGGGGCGAAGCCGAGCGGCAGGTGGGCTGTTCGCGGGCGCTGCGGCAGCGGGCCGGTGGGGGGCGTCCAGCCGGGGAAGCTGCCGGGGCCGGGCGCCAGAGCCTCCGCAAAGCCGGGGGCGTTCCAGGCCCCCGAATCCCAGGCCGGTACCGCCACATCCTCCGGCGCCGCGCCGCCCGCGCCCACGGCCAGCGCCCGGCCGAGCGCCGAGATCATCAGGCCGCGCACCGCGGCGGGGTCGCGGAAGCGCAGCTCCGTCTTCATCGGGTGGACATTCACATCCACCGCCTCCGCCGGCACCTCCAGGAACAGCGCGGCGACGGGGAAGCGCTTGGCGGGCACCATGTCCCGATAGGCCACGCGCAGCGCCGTCCGCAGCAGCGGGTCCCGCACCGGGCGGCGGTTGACCACCAAATGCTGCGCGGCGCCGGTGGCGGTGTGGTGCGTCGGCAGGCCGGCGAGGCCGGACAGGCGCAGGCCGTGCCGCTCGGATTCGACCGGCACCGCGGCGGCGGCGAACTCCGCGCCGAGCAGGGCGGCGACGCGGCCGTCCCGGTCCGTGGGCGGCAGGGACAGGGCGATGCGCCCCTCCACCTCCACCCGGAAGGCCACCTCCGGCCAGGCCATGGCCAGGCGCCGCACCGCCTCCACCGCCTGTTCGGCCTCATGGCGCGGGGTGCGGAGGAAGGCGCGGCGGGCCGGGGTGGCGAAGAACAGGTCCCGCACCTCCACCCGCGTGCCGGGCGCGCCGGCCGCCGGCCCGACCGCGGATTTGCGCCCGCCCTCCACGCTGATGACATGCGCCGCGCCGTCCATCAGGCGGGAGGTGAGGGTGAGGCGGGAGACGGCGCCGATCGAGGGCAGCGCCTCCCCCCGGAAGCCCAGGGTTGCGATGCGGAACAGCATCGCTTCCTCGGCCAGCTTGGAGGTGGCGTGGCGTTCGAGGGCCATGGCGAGGTCGGCCTCGCCCATGCCGTGCCCGTCATCCTCCACCAGGATGCGGCCGATGCCGCCGTCTTCCAGTGTGACGGTGATGCGGCGCGCGCCGGCATCCAGCGCGTTTTCGACCAGCTCCTTCACCGCCGCCGCCGGGCGTTCGACCACTTCGCCGGCCGCGATGCGGTTGGCGGTGGTCTCGGGCAGCAGACGAATCCGGGGCGCGGGGGCCATGGGCAAGGTGTGCGGCGTCAGGCTGGTGAAGTCCAGCGCAGGCGGCTCGCCACTTGGCGAGCCGAGGCCGCGAAGGCGGCCCGCGCCCGGACCAGCCACGACGCCGGGCGCGTCAGTGCCAGGCGCGCAGGCAAGGCCGCGTAGCGGCCGCCCGCCGCCTGAGGGCATGCATCTACGCGTGCCCGGCGCTGCCCGACAAGGCGGAGGGGTCGATGCCCAGCCGGGCCATCGCCGCGCGCCACAGCTGTTCCGGCTGTTCGGCGAACAGCAGCGCCTCATCCGCCGGCACGTTCAGCCAGGCATTGCCGTGGATCTCGTCATCCAACTGGCCCGGGCCCCAGCCGGCATAGCCGAGCGCCAGTACGCCTTCGCGCGGCCCACCGCCCTCGGCGATGGCCTTCAGGATCTCGACGCTGGCGGTCAGCGCCAGGTCGGCGGCGACCTTCAGGCTGCCCTCCGTCTCCCAATCCGCCGTGTGCAGCACGAAGCCGCGACCGCCCTCCACCGGGCCGCCCTGGGTCAGGCGGATGCGCCGGGCGGGGGGCACCGGGTCCAGCTTGAGCTGGGCGAGCAGGTCATCGAAGGTCAGCTTCGCCAAGGGCTGGTTCAGCACGATGCCCATGGCGCCCTCCGCCGAATGGGCACACAGGCAGATCACGCTGCGGGCGAAGCGCGGGTCGGACATGCCGGGCATGGCCACCAGCAACTGGCCGGTCAGGTAGCCGTCCTCGCCCGCATCCGTGGCGAGGATTTCTTTCGGGGGAGAGGGATCGCGCTGGGCCATGATGCCGTTGAACATGGCGACACGCCCCCGCCCCCGCAAGCAGCGCTTGGCGTTGCATGGCCTGTCGCACGGCTCTGTTGCATGGACGGATCGGGCCGATCTGCACTAAGCAGCCACATTGGCTGAGGAGAGATTGGGTAATGACGATCCAGGTTGGCGATGCGATCCCGTCCGTGAAGGTCACCCAGGCCGGCGCCGAGGGGCCGAAGGAAATCGGGACGGAGGAGCTGTTCAAGGGCAAGACCGTGGTGCTGTTCGGCGTGCCCGGCGCCTTCACCCCCACCTGCTCCGCCAAGCATCTGCCGGGCTTCGTTACCAACGCCCAGGCGCTGATGGCCAAGGGCGTGGACACCATCGCCTGCATGTCCGTCAACGATGCCTTCGTCATGGGTGCCTGGGCCAAGGACCAGGGCATCACGGACCAGGTGGTGATGCTGGCCGATGGATCGGCCGTGCTGACCAAAGCGCTGGGGCTGGAGCTGGACCTGATGGGCCGCGGCCTGGGCCTGCGTTGCCAGCGCTTCGTGCTGGTGGCGAAGGACGGCAAGGTGACGCATGTAGCGGTCGAGGCGCCTGGCGCCTTCGAGGTCTCCAAGGCCGAAGCGGTCCTGGCCGCGCTGTGAATAATCCCGCCGCCTACGCGCTATTCGCCTGGCAGTCCGGCTGGGTGTTCGCGCTGCGCAGCATGCAGCTGGGAACCGACCCGGCCGGCGCCAGCGCGGCGTTGGCGGAAATGGTGGCGGAAAAGCAGAAGGCGTTCACCGATGGCGCCTTCGCCGCCGGCCGCGCCGTGATGCAGGGTGCCCGGTCGGATGTCGTGGCCGCGGCCGCCCTGCGCCCGGCCCGGCGCCGCGTGGCGGCCAATATGCGGGCGCTGCACAAGGGCTGAGCCGCCCAGGCGGCAGGGCTGAACCGCCCGGCGGCAGGGCTGAATCCCCGGCGGGCGCCTGCCCGCCGTAAGCCTCACCGCATCGGAATCCATTGACGTAATCCTGCGCCATCCGATATTTCAGAAATTCCTGAAATGTCGGATGGCCATGAAACTCCCACCCCTCGTCCAGGCCTTCGTGCTGCACTTCGGTGAGATGGGCAGTCGCTGGGGCATCAACCGCACCGTCGGGCAGATCTACGCCCTGCTGTATGTCTCGCCCGAGCCATTGAATGCGGAGCAGATCGTGGACGCCCTCGGCGTCTCCCGCTCCAACGTCTCGATGGGGCTGAAGGAGCTCCAGGCGTGGAACCTGGCGATTCCGAAGCACATCCCCGATGACCGACGGGACCATTTCACCACGCCCGACGATGTCTGGCAGATCCTTCGCACCCTGGCTGAGGAACGGAAGAAGCGGGAGGTGGACCCGACGCTCTCCGTGCTGCGCGAACTGCTGATGCAGACCCCCGGCAGTGCCGAGGAACGCCACGCGCAGCAGCGCATGGCGGAGATGCACGGGCTGATCGAGCAGCTCACCACCTGGTACGACGACGTCAAGCGCCTGGAGACGGAGCGCCTGGCCTCGCTGCTGGCACTCGGCGCGCGCGTTACCAAATTGCTCGAAGCGAAAGACAAGGTGGTCGGCCTGGTCCGCGGCCGCACCTCATCGGCAAAGGAGGGCTGAGACCGTGGACCCGATCCTGCTGGCGCGCATCCAGTTCGCGTCCAACATCTCCTTCCACATCCTGTTCCCCACGATCACCATTGCGCTCGGCTGGGTGCTGCTGTTCTTCAAGCTGCGCTTCAATGCCACGAAGAACGAAGCCTGGATGGATGCCTATCGCTTCTGGGTGAAGGTCTTCGCGCTGTCCTTCGCGCTCGGCGTCGTCTCCGGGATTACGATGTCCTTCCAGTTCGGCACCAACTGGCCGGGCTTCATGGAGCGTGTGGGCAATATCGCCGGCCCGCTGCTGGCCAATGAGGTGCTGACCGCTTTCTTCCTGGAGGCGACCTTCCTCGGCATCATGCTGTTCGGCTTCCACCGCGTGCCCGGCTGGGTGCATACCGGCGCCACTTTCCTGGTCGCCTTCGGCACCACCATGTCCGCCTTCTGGATCCTGGTGCTGAATTCCTGGATGCACACGCCGGTGGGCTTCGAGATGCGCGATGGCGTCGCGCATGCGACCGATTGGTTCGCCATCGTCTTCAACCCCTCCATGCCCTACCGGCTGAGCCACATGCTCACCGCCAGCGGCCTGACGGTGGCGTTCCTGCTCGCCGGCCTGTCCGCCTGGCGCTGGCTGCGCGGCGACCGGGCGGAAGGCGTGCGCCTTGGCCTGCGCACCGGCATCATCATGGCTGCCTTGCTGGCGCCGCTGCAGGTGGTGCTGGGCGACCTGCACGGGCTGAACACGCTGGAACACCAGCCTGCCAAGGTCGCCGCGATGGAGGCGAACTGGGAAACCCGCGGCAATGTGCCCCTGGTGCTGTTCGCCATCCCGGATGAGCGGACGCGGGAGAACCGCTTCGAGATCGCTATCCCCGATGGCGCCAGCTGGATCCTGCGGCACGAAGCCGCGGGCGTGGTGCCCGGGCTGAATGATTTCGTCGGCGAGCATCCGCCCGTGGCGCCGGTGTTCTTCGCCTTCCGCATCATGGTCGGCATCGGCATGCTGATGCTGGCGATGGGCTGGCTCGGCGCCTGGTATCTTTGGCGCCGCGGCCAGGTGCCGAACCTGCTGCTGCGTGGCTTCGTGCTGATGAGCTTCGGCGGCTGGGTGGCGACGCTGGCCGGCTGGTACGTGACCGAGATCGGCCGCCAGCCCTGGCTGGTCACCGGCGTGCTGAACACCGCCCAGGCCGCGGGGCCGCTACCGGCGTCTTCCATCGCCACCACGCTGGCGATGTACCTGGTGCTCTATGGCCTGCTGATGGTCGCCTACATCGCCACCATCTTCCGCCTGGCCGCGGCCGGTCGGGTGGCGGAGAAGGTGGACGGCGCCATGATGAAGCCGGGCAGCGCGCCCGGCGACGCGGCAAGCGACAAGATGGGCCAGGGGGCGCCCGCATGACCCCCTTCCTGCCCGATGAATGGCTGCCGCTGATCTTCGCCGGGCTGATGGCGGTGGCGATCCTCGCCTATGTGGTGCTGGACGGCTTCGACCTCGGCGTCGGCATGCTGCTGGAGACGGTGGCGGAGGAGCATGAGCGCGACCGCATGATCGCCGCCATCGGCCCCTTCTGGGATGCCAACGAGACTTGGCTGGTGCTCGGTGTCGGCCTGCTGCTGGTGGCCTTTCCGGTGGCGCATGGCGTGATCCTGACGGCGCTGTACATGCCGGTTGCGATCATGCTGGTGGCGCTGACGCTGCGCGGCGTGGCCTTCGAATTCCGCGCCAAGGCGCGGGACAAGGCACAGAAGCGGCGCTGGGACCGCTGGTTCTTCGTGGGCTCCATGGTATCCGCCTTGGCGCAGGGCTGGATGCTCGGGCGCTACGTGCTGGGCTTCGCCGATGGCTGGGCCGCCACCGGCTTCGCGGTGATGGCCGCGATCGGGCTTGCGATCGCCTACGCCTTCATCGGCGCCTGCTGGTTGATCTGGCGGACCGAGGGCGCGTTGCAGGCGCACGCCATCGCCTGGGCGCGGCATGCGCTGTGGCCGGTGGCGCTCGGCATCCTGTTGGTCTCCGCCGTGACGCCGCTGGTCTCGGCCCGCATTGCCGCGCGCTGGTTCGACTGGCCGGGCATCCTGATGCTGGCACCGCTGCCGATCCTGACGGCGCTGCTGCTGTTCGGCCTGGCGCGGCTGCTGGCGCGGATGCCGCTGGCGGAGGATGCCTGGCACCACATTCCCTTCTGGGGCGCGACCGGCCTGTTCGTGCTGTTCTTCGCCGGCCTCGCCTGGTCATTCTTCCCCTATGTGGTGCCGGAGCGGATGACCATCTGGGAAAGCGCCAGCGCGCCGGAGAGCCTCTCGATCATCCTCGCCGGTGCCTTGTTCGTGCTGCCGGTGATCGTGCTCTACACGGTCTTCGCCTGGCGGGTGTTCGGCGGCAAGGCGCGCGACCTGACCTATTATTGACGCAGGAATCGCGGGTCTAAGTCGCTGCCGGGCAGAACACCCGGCGGATCGCGACCTGGCCCGCGCCTCCGATCAATTTAGCCGACCGCCAACTCCCGCCCGCCGATCAGCTTGCGGCGGATGCGGCCCGAGATGGCGTCGATGATCGATACGGTGATCACCATCAGGATGATGATGAACGCGACCTCGTCCCAATGCCTGACCTTGATCCGCTCTGCGAGTTGAAGCCCGATGCCGCCCGCGCCGACCACGCCGAGAATTGCGGCGGAACGTGTGTTGCTCTCGAAGAAATACAGCGCCTGCGCCAGCATCACCGGCAGCACCTGCGGCAGCACGCCGAAGCGCGTGCGCAGCAGGGGATGGGCGCCGACGGCATCGATGCCCTCGGCCTGCTTCTTCTCCGCATTCTCGATCGCCTCGGCATAGAGCTTGGCCAGCACCGCGATATCCGCGGTGGCGATGGCCAGCACGCCGGCCAGCGGGCCGAGGCCGACGGCACGCACATAGGCCAGCGCGTAGATCAGCGTATCGATGCCGCGCATGCCGTCGAACAGCCGCCGCAGCGAGAACCGCGCCAGCGTGTTCAGCAGCATGCCCCGCGCGCCCATGAAGCCGAGCGGCACGGCAATGACCGCGGCGATGAAGGTGCCGAGGAAGGCCATCGCCACCGATTCCGCGATGCCCTTCAGGATATCCATCCAGAGCTCGCCGGGGGAGGGCGGGATCATCAGCACGATTATGGTGCCGAGGCCCGACAGCCCGTTCCACAGCCGCATCGGCGTGATGTCGAACAGCCAGAAGACCCAGATCAGCCAGGCCAGCAGCAGTGCGCCGCCCGCCCAGGTGGCGACCCGTTCCTTCAGGGGACGGCTGAAGGCGCGGGGGTAGCGCGCACGGTATTGCGCGACCTGCGCGCTGGTCAGTTCCGCCTGCATCTCAGCGCACTCCGGCCGCATCGGTGATGCGGTGGCGCAGCCGCTCGCTCAGCAGGTCGATCATCGCCACCACCACGATCACCATCACGATGATCGCGCTGATTTCCTCATAATAATTGAAGGCGATCACGCTGTAGATCTCCTGGCCGATGCCGCCGGCACCGACGAAGCCGATCACGCTGGCGCCGCGCACATTGATCTCGAAGCGCAGCAGCGTGTAGCTGATCAGGCTTGGCGCCACCTGCGGCAGGATCGCGAAGCGGCAGGCCTGCGACCAGGTGCCGCCGGAGGCCCGCACGCCGTCCCAGGTCCGCATCTCGGCATTCTCGATCACCTCGGAGAACAGCTTCCCGAGCGCGCCGATGGTGTGGATCATGATGGCGAGGATGCCGGCCAGCGCGCCGACGCCGAAGGCCCAGACGAAGATCAGCGCATAGACGATCTCCGGCACGGTCCGCAGCGCTTCCAGCGAGCGGCGTGCCAACTGGTAGGACCAGGTGTTGCGCGCCAGGTTGCGGCTGGCGAAGAAGGAGAGGATCAGCGCGATGGAAGCGCCGCCGAGGGTCGCCAGCGCCGCCATGTTCGCGGTTTCCAGCAGCAGCAGCGCCCAGGCATCGGCGCGGTAGAACCAGAAGGCGATGCTGCCCTCCGTCTCCGCGTTCGAGAACAGCGTGGCCCAGCGCAGATCGGGGGCGATGCGCCCGAAATATTCACCGATGCGCGGGATGCCGGCGGCCAGCGTGGCGAAGTTGACCTCGCTGACCCAGCCGCTGAGGACCAGGCACGCGGCCAGCACGACCAGCGCCGTGAGGGTGGCGCGGCGGCGATCCCGCCGCGCCGACTGGAAGGCCGCCTCGCCGCGCAGGACGGCCGGCGTGGCGAAGACGACCGACACGGCTCAGGAACGCCGGCGGCGCGCCGCGGCTTCCTCGCGACGCATCTCGACGAACAGCTCGAAATCCGCGTGGAAACCTTCGACGGCGCCGAGGCTGTCGCCGCGCGCAATCTGGCGGGAGATCTCCGGGTGGGCCTTGAACAGCGCCAGGTGGAACATCTGCAGGTCTGCCTTGAAGGTGGCCGGCAGCACCTTCCGAACGGCCATTGGGCCGTTCATGATCGGCTCGCTGGTCCAGATGATGCGCATATCCTCCATCTTCATCATGCCCTTATCGACCATGGAGCGGAGGTTGCCGCGGCTGTAGCCCTGGTTGACATCGCCAATGCCCGACGCCCAGGTGACGGCGCCGTCGTATTGACCCTGGATGACGGCGACCACGCCCTGCTCGTGCCCGCCGGCAAAGCCGGTGCGGCCGAAATACTGGCCCGGCTCCACGCCAATGCCCTGGCGCCGCAGCGCGAAGCGCGGGATCAGGTAGCCAGAGGTCGAGTTCGGATCCGCCCATGCGAGGCTCTTGCCGCGCATCTGCTCCAGCGTCTCGATGCCGGAGTCGCGGCGTACGATCATTACGGAGACATAGGCGATGGAACCGTCGGTCTGCCGCGTGATGGTCAGCGGCTCGATCGCGCCGTTGGTGTCCATCCAGGCGCCGGCATAGCCCGAGGGGCCCATGCCAGCGGCCTCGATCTGGCCGGCGCTGAAGGCCTGCATCACGCCGGCGAAGTCGGAGGCCGGGAACAGGCGGACCGGCACTTCGAAGGTCCGCTCCAGCAGCTGGCGGTAGGCGTCGAAACGGTTGAGCCGGTCGGCCTCATTCTCGCCGCCAAGCAGGCCGATGCGGATCTGCGGCACTTGTGCGGCCCAGTCGCGGCGACCGGCGGTCGGGAACACCACCTCGGCGTCCTGGGTGCGAAGGCGTCGGCGCCCGCCCGGCCCGGGCGGCACCTCATCCACGGCCGTCTGACCATAGGCGCGGGCTGGCAGGATGGCGGCACCACCCATCAGGGCGGCGAGTGCGCGACGGCTCAACATGGCGTATTCCCCTGTATTGATGCGAGATCAGGACCGGCGACGGCGCGCGGCGGCCTCTTCCTGGCGCATGCGGACGAACAGCTCGAAGTCGCTGTGGCGCACTTCGCGGTAGCCTGTGCCGGCGCCGCGCTCGATCTGGCGGTACAGTGCCGGATGCGCCTTCGGCAGGCCCAGATGGAACAGCCGCATGTCTTCCTTGAACGATTCCGGCAGGTCGCGGCGAACCGTCAGCGGGCCGTTCAGGATCGGCTCGCTGCGCCAGATCACGCGCATCTGCCGCATGTCCAGCAGGCCCTTATCCACCATCGCCCGCAGATTGCCGCGGGTGAAGCCTTCATCCTCCGCGCCCTGGCCGGAGGCCCAGGTGACGGCGGCGTCGTACTGCCGCTGCACCACGGCGATGACGCCCTGCTCATGCCCGCCGGCGAAGCCGGTGCGGCTGAAATACTGGCCAGATTCCACGCCGATGCCGGCCGCGCGAAGCTGGAAGCGCGGGATCAGGTAGCCGGAGGTGGAGTTGGGATCGGCCCAGGCCAGCGACTTGCCGCGCATCTGCTCCAGGTTGGTGATGCCGCTGTCGCGCCGCACCACCATCGCGGCGATGTAGGCGATCGAGCCATCAGCCTCCTCGGAAACCAGCAGCGGCTCGACATTGCCGTCGCTGTCCATCCACGCCGCGGCGTAGCCGCTGCTGCCCATGCCGGCCATCTCGATCTGCCGGGCGCCGAGCGCCTGCACCACGCCACCGAAATCAGCGGCCGGGAACAGGCGCGCTTCCACGCCGAAGGTGCTGGCCAGCAGGTCGCGATAGGCGCCGTAGCGGCCCATGCGATCGGCTTCGTTCTCCCCGCCAAGCAGGCCGATGCGAAGCAGCGGTACCTGCGAGGCCCAGGCGCGCCGGCCGGCCTGCGGGAAGGCCACATCGGCATCGAGCGAGCGGCGGCGGCGATCCGTCGGCGCGGCGGGCATCGCGCCGTGAGGCGCGGGGGGCGTTCCGCCTTGAGGCGCTGGGGGCGTTCCGCCCTGGGCGAGACCAAGCGAAGGCGTCATGGCGGCGCTGGCGATCAGCCCGGCAAGCGTGCGGCGGTTCAGCATGGCGTGGTCTCTCCGGTGGAAAACTCAGGCGGTGACAGTGGCGGGCGTGCGCGGCTTCACGGCGTCCTGCGCCTGTTCCTCGAACTCGTCCTCGCTGACGCCGTAGATCTCGCGCACGCGGGCGGCGGTCAGCTCGGCCGGCGTGCCGTCGAACATGATGCGGCCGGCCTGCATGGCGACGATGCGGTCGCAATACTGCCGGGCGGTATCCAGGTGGTGCAGGTTCACCAGCACCGTCAGCCCGTCCTCGCGGTTCACCTGGCGCAGCGCGTCCATCACGGTCTTCGCGTTGCGCGGATCGAGGCTGGCGATCGGCTCATCCGCCAGCATCAGCTTCGGCTGCTGCAACAGGGCGCGGCAGATGGCGACGCGCTGCTGCTGCCCGCCCGAAAGCGTATCGGCTCGCTGCAGTGCGGTCTCGGCCAAGTCGAAGCGATCCAGCGCGCGCAGCGCCATGGCGCGCTCGGCGGCGGTGAACATCTTGAACATGCTGGTGAGGATGCCCACCGCGCCCGGCCGGTGATTGAGGCGCCCCACCAGCACATTGGTCAGCACGTCCAGCCGCTGCACCAGGTTGAATTGCTGGAAGATCATGGCGCAATCGGTACGCCAGCGACGAAGCTCCCGGCCGCGCAGCGCGGTGATGTCTCGCCCGCCGTAGATGACCTGGCCGGAGGATGGCTCGGTCAGCCGGTTGATCATTCGCAGCATGGTGGATTTGCCAGCGCCGGAGCGGCCGATCACGCCGACCATTTGGCCGTCCGGAATCACCAGCTTGATGTCGTTCACGGCCGTGACGTCGCCGAAGCGCCGTGTCAGTCCCCGCAGTTCCAGCATCGGATGCCCCTTCGCAGCGGCGCCTATACAAGCACCAGATGACGTCTAAATGTGATTCGCATGACGGAGGAATTGCAGCCGCTGCGGCGCCCTGACGCGAACCCCTCCGGGGACCCCGTCTGGCCGCCCGGTCTGGCCGCCGCCCCCACGACGCGCCATGCTGGCATCGGAACGGGAGGACCGGAGATGATCGTCGACCTGCGAATCTACACCACGCTGCCCAACAAGCTGCCTGAGTTCGTTGCGCTGTACGAGGCGAAGGCCTGGCCCCTGCAGCTGAAGTACCTGGAGAATTGCCTCGGCTGGTACACGACGGTGGAAGGCGCGCTGAACACCGTGGTGCATATGTGGGGCTATGCCGACCAGGGCGACCGGGAACGCCGCCGCACCGCCATGGCCGCCGACCCGGCCTGGGGCGAATACCTGGCCGAGGCCGGCGCGCGCAGCCTGCTGGTGAAGATGGAAAACCGCATCATCAAGCCGACCGGCTTCTTCAGCGCCTTCCAGGCGAAGAAGTAGGGGAAGGGAGCGGGGTCCGCGGCCCCGCCCACCACCTCACACCCGCAGCGTGCCGGCCTTGGCCGCGGCGTAGCGCGCGCCGATCTTCTGCCAGTCCAGCACGTTCCACCAATTGGTAGAGTATTCGGCCCGGCGGTTCTGGTAGCGCAGGTAGTAGGCGTGCTCCCACACGTCGTTGCCCATCAGCACACGCTGGCCATCCATCAGCGGGCTGTCCTGGCCGCCCTTGGTGACCAGGGCCAGGCGGCCTTCCCGGTTCACCGTGATGAAGGCCCAGCCACTGCCGAACACGCCATTCGCGGCAGTGTTGAAGCGGCCGCGGAAGGTGGCGAAATCGGTGAAGTCGCGGGTGATGGCCTGGGCCAGTTCGCCCTGCGGTTCGCCGCCCGCCCCGCCCATGATCTCCCAGAACATGGTGTGGTTGACGTGGCCGCCGCCATTGTTGCGCACGGCGGTGCGAATGGCTTCCGGCACCTCATTCAGTTTGCCCAGCAGCTCATCCACCGGCAGGGCGGCAAGCTGGGCATGGTCGCGCAGCGCGCGGTTCAGACCGGCGACCTGGCCGCCATGGTGGAAGCGGTAATGCAGCTCCATCGTCCGCGCATCGATCGCCGCCTCATTGGCGCCGAAGGCGTAGGGCAGGGGAGCCTGGCTGTGCGGGCCGGAGGGCGCATCCCCGGTGGCCTGGGCCTGGGCGCGGGCAAGGCCCGGCAAGGCGAGGGCGGCGGAGAGCGACAGGGCGCCCTGGAGCAGGCGGCGACGCGGCATGAACATCATCTGTGGCATCCTTCGGAAGGCGGGGTCTGCACCGCGCTTCGGGAGGTTGGAGCCGTTCTGCCGCGCGCCAAGGGACGCTCACGCGCCTGTCTTGCCCGCGCCCTTTGCCAGACCTAGGCTCACGCAATGGTGAGTGGAAGGCCGATCCACCTGCCAGGAATCGCGGATCGGGCCGGCTGCCCCGCCAGAAGGGCATACCCGCCGCGACAAGTCCGGGTGGACGCTCGCATGCCGTGCCGCGAATGCCTGCACTGACCGCCGCCGCGCCGCCGCTGGCGATCCCCGCCTCCGGCAGCCGCACGCTGCGGCGGGTGATGGCGCTGCTGGCGGTGGCTGGCGGGGCGCTGGCGGCGCTCGCCACGCTTGGGCCGCGCATCCTCGACATCAACGATCTCGGCTGGCTGCTGCATGGCACGCTGGGGCCGGACCCGGTGGCCTATCTCTCGGCCTGGACCTATTTCGCCCGCACACCCTGGTCCTGGCCGCCGACGCTGAACCCGGATTACGGGCTGGAACTGTCCAGCGCCATTTTCTACGTCGATGCCGTGCCGCTGGCGGCGCTGCTGGCCAAGGCGCTGCGGCCCCTGGTGGAAATTCCGCAATATTGGGGCCCCTGGATGGTGCTGTGCGCCGCCCTGCAGGCGGGCTTTGCCTGGCGGCTGTTGGGGCTGGCGGTGCCCGATCCGGTGGCGCGGGCCCTCGGCGCGCTGCTTTTCGCCTGGCAGCCGCTGCTGCTGAACCGCATGGGTGGGCATTTCGCGCTGTGCTCGCAATGGTCGCTGCTCTGGGCGCTATGGCTGTGCCTGCGGCCCGATCCGAGGCGCCAGGCGCTGCAATGGGCCGGCTGCCTCGGCATTCAGGCGATGCTGAACCCCTATGTCATGGCGATGTGCGGCGGGCTGTGGGTGGCGGATACGCTCGGCCGCGCGCTGCGGTTGGCATCGCCACGGCCGCTGCTGGCGCAATGGCCGGTGCTGCCGGTGATGGCCGGCGCGCTGTGGCTGGCCGGCTATTTCACCCTGGGCGGGGAGGTGCTGCCGATGGGCGTGCATTACGGCCAGTCCCAGTTCGACCTGACGGCGCCCTTCGATGCGGTGGAATGGGGCTTGCTGCTGCCCGTCTTGCCCGGCTTGCGACATTGGGAGGCTGGCGGGTCCTATCTCGGTGCCGGCGCGCTGCTGGCGCTGGCGCTCGGCCTGGTGCTGGCGCCGCGCGGCGCCTGGCGGCCACTGCTGCGGCGGCATGCGGTGCTGCTGCTGATGCTGGCCGGAATGCTCGGCTTTGCCATCTCAAACCAGGTCGCCATCGGCGGGCGGATCGTGGCCAGCTTCGACCTGCCGCCGCCGATCCTGCGGCTTGCGGATATGCTGCGCGCCTCCGAACGCTTCTTCTGGCCGCTGGCCTATGCCGCGATCTTCGCCGCCATCGCCGTGCTGGCGCAGCGCCTGCATGGGCTGCGGCTGCGCTGGGTGCTGGCCGGGCTGCTGACATTGCAAATCGTGGATATCCAGGCCGGCATGGGCCGCTTCCGCGCCCTGGTCGCCGCGGCGCCGGCGGTGGCGGCGGAACGCCTTCCGGATCCGTTCTGGGCCGAGGCCGCGCGCCGCTACCAGCGCATCCGCGCCGTACCGGCCGAGAATTTCGGGGCGCATTGGGAGCCGATCGCCCGCTTCGCCGCGCCGCGCGGCCTGCCGACCGATGCCGCCTACCATTCCCGCGTCGACCCCGCCGCCCTGGCCACCCTGCGCCGCCGCACCCTGGCCGCCTTCGAGCAGGGGCGGTGGGAGCCGGGCACGCTGTATGTGCTGCGGGATGAGGCGACCCGCCGTCTGGTGGCGGCCCAGGCGGACCCGTCGCGGGATCTGTTGGCCGAGCGGGACGGGCTGTGGGTCTTCGCGCCGGGCTGGCGCGCGCCGTAAGGGGTCGCTCAGCCGTCGCCGCGTTCCGCCTGGGACTGCGCCGCCAGGGCGCGGGCCATCTGGCTCAGCGCTTCCTGGTGCTTTTCGTTGTCGATCAGCGCGAAGTTGCGGGCCAGTTCCAGGCACATGCGCTGGCGTGGTGACACCTCCGGCTCGGCGCTGTCGCGGGTCAGACCCTCGAAGAACCAGGAGACCGGCACGCCGAGCACCTGGCCGATCTCGAACAGCCGCCCGGCTGAAATCCGGTTCAGGCCGCGCTCATACTTGTGCGCCTGCTGGTAGGTCACGCCGATCAGTTTCGCCAGTTGCTGCTGCGACAGGCCCATCATCACGCGGCGTTCGCGGATGCGCGCGCCCACATGCCGGTCCGCCGCGCTGGCGCGCTGACCAGGCCGCTCCCCAGCGGTTTCCTGGCCGGCCTCGTGCTCAATATCCATCATCGGTTTGATCCCCGGTGCCGGCGCTGGTGCCGGTGGCGTGTTGCACCGCCCACATGAATTGGGACAATGCTCACGCGTTCGCCTTTGGCGCGCATGACAAGGACGTGATTGTCGCCCAAGGCGGCGCGAGCGCGAACAGAAACGCGCGCTCTGTGGCCGAATTAGAAGATGTTTTTCGTCAGGACTTGTCTTTCTCGACCGCCGCCGCGGCCGCCTTGAAGTGCTCGATCTGCTGACGCAACACTTCCAGCTCCTGCTGCAAGGCGGCGAGCCGGGCGGCTTCCGGGGTCTGCTCGGGCTGGTCGGCGGTGGGGCGGAAGGGCGCGAACAGGCTCATCGCCCGCTCCATCATCGCCAGGTTCTGCTTGCCGATCTCGTCCAGGTTCGGGAAGGGCATGAAGCCGACCATGGTCTGTCCCACCGTCTTCCGCACCTGTTCATGCTGGCGGGAAAAGGCGCCCATCATGGATTCCAGGTAGCGCGGCACCAGCGACTGCATGCTGTCGCCGTAGAAGCCGATGATCTGCCGCAGGAAGGAGGTGGGCAGCAGGTTGCGGCCCTTGGACTCCTCCTCGACAATGATCTGGGTCAGCACGCCGCGGGTGATGTCATCCCCGGATTTCGCGTCATAGACCACAAAATGCCGGCCATGGCGGACCATCACCGCCAGATCCTCCAGCGTGACGTAGGAGGAGGATTCCGTGTTGTAGAGGCGTCGGTTGGCGTATTTCTTTACCACAACCGGCGGCTGTGCCAGGGCATCGGAGGCTTCGGCCGGTCCCGATTGGGAGCCTGCTTGGCCCGCACCTGCCTGGATTGTATCCTGCGCCATGCGTCTTGTTTCCCCTGGCGGCCCTGCCGCTGCCGAAATCCTATCATGCGCTGCGCTGCGGTGCGAAACACCTGTTTCCGAAATTCGTATTGCGCTGCAACCAGGGTGCCACCCGGCAGCGTTGGGGCAAGGGTGGGCGCGCGCCCGTGAGGATGCATGATGCAAGGGGACGACCCCCGCGACGGCGACCCGGGCCGGGACGCCGCGGCCGAGCTGGAGGCCCTGGCGGAGGATTGGATCGCGTTGTGGCAAAGCGAGATCGCCGGCCTCGCCGCGGACCGGGAGGCGGCAGAGGGCTGGGCGGCGATGACGGCGATCTGGTCGGCGCTCGGCGCCGCTTGGCTGCGCGCCGCAGCCTCCCCGCCCTTCGGCCGGCCACCGCCGGGCGGGGTGCCGAACCCCTTCGGCATGCCCGCCTGGCCCGGCCCTGCCCATGATGGTACCGCTGACCGGGCCGCTACGCCGCCGCGGCCCGCGCCCGCTGCCGCTGCACCTGATCCTGGGGGCAAGCCGCGGGATGGCCGCGATCCTGAGCGCGGGGATGCTGCCCTCGCGGCCCGGCTCGCCGGGCTCGAGCGCCGGCTGGCCGCCCTGGAGCCCGGCGATGCGCCTGTCCCCGGCGGGGCAGGTGGAGATGCGAAGGATCGCCGCCGCCCTCGCCGCCGCAAACCAGCCGGCTGAGGCCTTCCAGGCGGCGGTGATCCGCCGGCTGCTGCGCGCCGACCGGGCGCTGCTGGCCGGCCTCGCCGCCTATCGCCGCCACCCCTACAGCCGCACCGTGCCGGACCCGCCGGCAATCTGGGCGGAGGGCGGATCGCGGCTGCTGGACTATGCGCCGGGTGGGGCCGGGATTCCGGTGCTGTTCGTGCCGTCCCTGGTGAACCGGGCGCAGGTGCTGGACCTCATGCCGGGCCGGTCCCTAATGCGCTTCCTGGCCGGGCAGGGGCTGCGGCCACTGCTGCTGGACTGGGGCTGGCCGGAGGAGGCGGAGCGCCGCTTCAGCCTGACGGACTACATCGCCGGAAGGCTGGAACGCGCGCTGATGGCGCTGCCCGGCCCGGTGGTGCTGGTGGGCTATTGCATGGGCGGGCTGCTGGCCCTGGCGGCGGCGCTGCGGCGGCCGGACCGGGTGGCGGCACTCGGCTTGCTGGCGACGCCGTGGGATTTCCATGCCGACGCGGCCGAGTCTGCCCGCGCCATCGCCGCCCTGCTGCCGGGGCTGGAGCCGGTGATGCAGGCGACTGGGACCCTTCCGGTGGATGCGATCCAGACCCTGTTCGCCGGCCTCGACCCCTTCGCAATCGCCCAAAAATTCCGCGCCTTCGCCCGGCTCGACCCGGCATCCGACCGCGCCGCGCAGTTCGTGGCGCTGGAGGATTGGTTGAATGACGGCGTGCCACTGGCCGCCCCCATGGCGCGGGAGGTGCTGGGCGGCTGGTACGGCGTCAACACGCCGCAGCGCCTGGCCTGGCGCGTGGCCGGCGCCGCGGTGGACCCGGCGGGGCTGGCCATGCCGAGCTTCGTCGCGGTGCCGGCGCGGGACCGCATCGTGCCGCCGGCCTCCGCCCTGGCGCTGGCCGCCCGGCTGCCGGGCGCCACCATCCATGCGGCGGCGGCGGGCCATATCGGCATGGTCGCCGGCAGCAACGCGGAGGCCGCGCTGTGGCGACCGCTGCTGGACTGGCTGCGTGGCTTGTAGAGCCCGCCGCGCCAGCGGCGCTTGTCCTTCATCGCGCCAGCGGCGCTTGTCCATCATGCCGCATCGCACCACACTCCGCCGGAATTCGTCACACGAGCCAAGGAGCCCCAGGGCCCATGTCCGCCAGCACCTCCGATATCGTCATCGCCTCCGCCGCCCGCACCCCGGTCGGGTCCTTCAACGGCGCCTTCGCCAGCCTGTCCGCGCATGCGCTGGGCACAATCGCCATCCGCGCCGCGCTGGAACGCGCCGGCGTGGCGCCGGAGGAGGTGGATGAGGTCATCCTCGGCCAGATCCTGACGGCGGGCGCCGGCCAGAACCCGGCCCGCCAGGCGGCGATCGCCGCCGGCATCCCGGTGGAGCGCACCGCATTTGGCATCAACCAGCTCTGCGGCTCCGGCCTGCGGGCGGTGGCGCTGGCGGCGCAGCAGATTTCCTGTGGCGACGCCGCCATCGTGGTGGCCGGCGGGCAGGAGAGCATGACCCAGGCGCCGCATTGCGCGAACCTCCGCGCCGGGCAGAAGATGGGCGACCTCGCCATGATCGACACCATGATCAAGGACGGGCTGTGGGACGCCTTCAACGGCTACCACATGGGCAACACGGCGGAGAATGTGGCGCAGAAGTTCCAGCTCACCCGCCAGGAACAGGACGAGTTCGCCGCCGCCAGCCAGCGCAAGGCTGGCGAGGCGATGAAGGCCGGTCGCTTCAAGGACGAGATCACGCCGGTCACCGTGAAGGGCCGCAAGGGCGATACGGTGGTGACGGAGGACGAATATCCGCGCCCCGACACGACGGTGGAGACATTGGCAAAACTGCGCCCGGCCTTCAGCAAGGACGGCACGGTGACCGCGGGCAATGCCTCGGGCATCAATGACGGTGCGGCCGCCGTGGTGGTGATGTCCGCCGCCGAGGCTTCGAAGCGCGGCATCACGCCGATGGCGCGCATCGTCTCCTGGGCCACGGCAGGGGTGGACCCGGCCATCATGGGCACCGGGCCGATCCCGGCCAGCCAGAAGGCGCTGGCCAAGGCGGGGTGGGACGTGGCTTCGCTCGACTTGATCGAGGCGAATGAAGCCTTCGCGGCGCAGGCCTGCGCGGTGAACAAGGGCCTCGGCTGGGACCCGGCGAAGGTCAACGTCAATGGCGGCGCGATCGCGCTGGGCCACCCGATCGGCGCCTCCGGCGCGCGCGTGCTGAACACGCTGCTGTTCGAGATGGCGCGGCGGGATGCGAAGCGCGGCCTGGTGACGTTGTGCATCGGCGGTGGCATGGGCGTGGCGATGTGCGTCGAACGCGGCTGATCCTTCAGCCGCGCTAAAAATCATTCAGCAGGGCGTCGATCGCGGCCTGGCCGAGATCGCCGCCCGCCGGGGTTTCCACCGTGCGGATGGCGGTGGCCACCTTCACCTGCTCCCGCGGCACTTCCGGGCGGGCGCCGTCCGGGATCATCGTCTCCAGCATGTTCTCCACCTGCTGAAGGTGCTGGATGGCGCGGCGGATGCGCTGGCCGGTCACGTCCTGGAAGCTGCAGGCCTCGAAGATCGAGTTCACCCTTGCGGCGATGGCGGCCACCGCGTCCTTGTCCTGGGCGCCGCCCGCCACCCAATCCTGGATCGCTTCCGCCGCTTCCATGATGGTGTTGGCGGCGGCTTCCGTGGCCTGCACCACCGCCTCCAGCTCCAGCCCGCTGTTGCGCGTGGCGGCAGCGGGCATGGCGACGAGCTGGCCGATCTGGTCATGGATGCGGGCGAGTTCGGTGGTCATCCGTTCCTCGCCCATATCGGCGATCTCGACACTGGCATGCAGCTCCGCGCTCAGCTCGGCGATACGGCGGTCCATGAAGCGTTGCAGATCCGCCAGCGCCGGGTGCAGTTCCGCGCGCACGGCGTCACGCAGCTGGTCTGTCGGTTGGGTCGTCACTGACATGGGCCGTCATCTCCGTGGCGTTCCCTGGGGCCGGCCCGAGGCCGGGTCGACCTCGACGCGCAGTCAGGCGCCTCGCGGGGGAGTGGCAGTCTCGCATCGGTGGGTGAAGAATGGGTTTCCGTGGCCGAGGCGGTCGATTGCCAGGCCGGCATCACCACGCGCCGCCGTTGCCCGGATGCGCCGGCCGGCATTGCCGAGAGCAGGTCCTTCTCGGCCTCCACCATTACCACCCCGGCCAGTCGCGGCAGCACGGCGCGGCCGAAGCGTTCGCAGGGCGTGGCGATGGTGGCCAGGAAGCGCAGACCGAAAGGGGGCACGAACAGCGCCGCCTCCCGCTGCCGCTCGCGGAACAGGTGCCGCGCCAGCAGGCGGGAAAGCTGGCCGGTGGAATAGGGTTGGCCATGGCCGAAGGGCGTGCGCTCCAACTGCGCCCAGAGGCCGATGCGGTTCGGCACCACCACGATCAGCCGCCCGTCGTCGCGCAGCACGCGCCAGACCTCCCGCAACATGCGCCGAGCGTGGTCGGCCGCTTCCAGCCCATGCACCAGCAGCACCCGGTCGAAGCTGGAATCGGCGAAGGGCAGGGCTTCCTCCTCCGCCATCAGGCTGGCGCTGCGGGCATCGGGCGGCCAGGGGGCGAGAGTACCCTGGGCGGGGGTGAGCGCGATGCAGCGCTCCGCCTCCCGCTGCCACAGGCCGAGATAGGGCGCGGCATGGCCGATGCCGAGCACGGCCTGGCCGGGTAGCACCGGCCACAGCGCCGCAAGCCGGTCCCGCACGAGCCGGGCCGCCACCGCACCGCCGGGTGTTTGGTAGAACCCCAGCAAACCATGGACCTCAGTCGTCATGCCGGGGATATAGGGGGGAAGGGCCCCGGTTTGGACCGGGGCGGATCGGGAAGGTGCACGCAATGTCGGTGAAGGTGGAAGCGGTTCCCTGCCTTGAGGACAACTACATCTGGCTGCTGCGGGATCAGCCGACCGGCGCGGTCGCGATCTGCGACCCCGGTGAGGCCGCGCCAGCCATCGCGGCGGTGGAGGCCGCCGGCGGCAAGCTGGATGCGATTTTCCTGACCCATCACCACGCCGACCACATCGACGGCGTGGCGGAGCTGAAGGCGCGCTTCCCGGAGGCCCGCATCATCGGCGGCAGGCCCGACCTGCACCGCCTGCCGAAGCTGGATGAGGTGGTGGATGAGGGCGATACGGTGCGTTTCGGTGCCTCCGAGGCCAAGGTGATGCACCTGCCCGGCCACACCGCCGGCCACATCGCCTTCCATTTCGCCGGCGCGCATTTCCTGCTGTGCGGCGACGTGGTGTTCGCGCTCGGCTGCGGCCGGCCGCTGGAGCCGGGCGGGATGGAGCAGTTGTACAATTCGTTCCAGCGCCTGGCGAAACTGCCGCCGGAGACGCGCTTCTATTGCGGCCATGAATACACCGAGGCGAATGCCCGCTTCGCCCTGACGATCGAGCCTGGCAACAAGGCGCTGCGGGCGGAAGCCGAGGCCGCCGGGGCCCTGCGCGCCGCAGGCCGCCCCACCGTGCCGACCACGCTGGCGCAGGAGCTGGTGGCCAACCCCTATTTCCGCGCCCGCGACCTGGCCGAATTCACCGCGCGGCGGGAGGCGAAGAACCACTTCCGGGGTTGAACCCGGGTTGCTCCATCGGGGGTGAAGCTTCGCGAAGCCATCATTTCGCTGGGCGCCAATCCCTGGCATGCTGCGCCGCAACCAGGGATTGCCCGATGAAATTGCACCACGCCCATGCCAGCCCCTTTGCCCGCAAGGTCATGGCCAGCGCCATCCTGCGCGGCATCGAGGGGCGCATCGAGATCGTTGTCACCGATCCGCACGCCTCCCCGGACAGCCTGTTGCAGGACAATCCGCTTTCCAAGATCCCGACTCTGGTGGCGCAGGATGGCCGCCCGGTCTTCGATAGCCGGGTGATCTGCGAATACCTGGACACGGTGGGGGAAGCCCCGCCGCTGTTCCCACCGACCGGCAGCATGGACCGCCTGGCGGCGCAGGTGCGGCACGCGCTGGCGGATGGCATCATGGATGCGGCCGTGGCGCGGCGGATGCGCTTCGGCAAGCCGATGGACGAGACGCGGCTGGCCTTCATCGCCCGCGAGAAGGCGGCCATGGAACGCGGCCTGGCGGCGCTGGAGCAGGATGCGCCGACGGGCCTGGCCGATATCGGGGAGGTCGCGGCGGCCTGCGCCCTCGGCTACCTCGATTTCCGCTTCCCTGATGAGCCTTGGCGCGCCGCGCATCCGCGGCTGGCCGACTGGTTCGCCGAGGTCTCGCGCCTGCCGGCGCTGGCCCGCACGGCGCCCCCGGGGTGAGGAGGGTCGGCTGATGCGCCTGGATGATCCCGCGGTCGGCGCGGCGGAGGTGGTCGCCGCGCTGCGCCTGGAACCGCACCCCGAGGGCGGGCATTACCGCGAAGTCTGGCGTGATCAGCCGGAAGGCGGCGGGCGTGGTGCAGGCACCGCCATCCATTTTCTGTTGGAGGCCGGGGCGCGCAGCCATTGGCACCGGGTGGACGCCGCCGAATGCTGGTTCTGGCAGGGCGGCGGGCCGCTGCTGCTGGCGCTGTCACGGGACGGCGCGGCGGTGGACCGCGAAGTGCTGCTTGGGCCGGCACCGGGCGCGGGGCAGGAATTGATGGGCGTGGTGCCGCCGGGCTGGTGGCAGGCGGCCTGGCCGGTCGGGGATCGGTGGAGCCTGGTCTCCTGCACCGTCTCCCCCGCCTTCCAGTTCGAGGGTTTCGAGTTGGCGCCTCCAGGATGGAGTCCCGGATCATGAGCACCTCCCTCGCCTGGGACGAACGCTACCAGGGCGGCGAGTTCCAGTTCGGGCAGGCGCCGAACCGCTATTTGCAAAGCCTGGCGCCCTGGCTGCGGCCGGGGATGCGGGCGCTGGCGCTGGGCGATGGGGAAGGGCGCAACGGCGCCTGGCTGGCCGGGCAGGGGCTGGTGACGACCTCGCTGGACTGGTCGCCCGTCGGCTCCGCCAAGGCGGCGGCGCTGGCGGCTGCGCGTGGCGTGGTTCTGGAGACCGTGACGGCGGATGCCAGCACCTGGGCCTATCCCGAGGCCGGTTTCGATCTGGTCGCCTGGATCTACCTGCATTTGCCGCCGGCGGATCGCGCGGCGGCGGCGGCCGGTGCGCTGCGGGCCTTGGCGCCGGGCGGGCTGCTGGCGCTGGAATGCTTCACGCCGGCGCAACAGGGCCGTCGCAGCGGCGGGCCGAAAATGCCGGAGCTGCTATGGTCCCGCACGATCGTGGAGGATCTGTTCGGCAGGCTGGAGGTGCTGGAGCTGCTGGAAGGCACCGTCGCGCTGGATGAAGGCCCGCGTCACCAGGGTCATGCGGAGGTGGTGCGGGCACTGCTGCGAAAGCCGGCCTGATCAGCGTGCCCCATCACTTGGCCCGGGCGGCGACGAACCCACCGCCCGCCACCATCAGCGTCGCCAGCACAATCTTCGTGCTGAACTCCCCCTCCCCAGCCAGGATCAGCAGCAGGGTCGAGACCACCGGCACGGCATAGGCCAGCGTGCCGAGCAGCCGCGGGTCGCCGCGCTTCATGCCGATATCCCACAGGAAAAAGGCCGCTCCCACCGGCCCCAGCCCGAGCAGCAGCACCGCCAGCGCCTGCCCGGCATCCGGCCAGACCGTCGCCTCGAAGGCCAGATGCGCGGCGGTGGCCAGCAACGCGGTGCCGAGGCAGAAGCCCGCCACGGCCTCCGTCGGCACCCGCACCAGCCGCTTCATGCCGGCGGTGACGGAGAACACCGCCCAGATCACGGCGGCACCCACCGCCGCCAGCAGGCCCGGCCCCGCGCCGGGCGGGAAGGATGCGCCGGTGCCGACCAGCAGGGCGCAGCCTGCGAAGCCCAGCCCCACCCCGGCCAGCCGCGCCGGCCCCAGCCGCAGCCCGCGCAGCGGTGCGGACAGCAGCACGATCAGCAGCGGCCAGAGGTAGTTCAGCAGATTGGCCTCCACCGCCGGCGCCAGCGCCAAGGCGAGGAAATACAGCGCGTGGTAGCCGAACAGCCCGCCCACCCCATGCAGCCAGGCCAGCCCGGGCTGGCGCAGCAGGCCAAGCCGCCCGGTGGCCGCGACCACGGCAAGGCCCACCAGGCCGCCCACGGCGAAGCCCATGGCGGTGATCTGCAGCGGCGGCACGCCCGCGGCCAGCCGGGACAGCAGGCCGAGGAAGGCCCACAAGGCCAGGGCGCCGCAGCCGGCCAGGGTGGCAGTCGACATCGGGTTCTGCGACGGCCGCGCCTAGCGCGGCAGGGGCGCGTAGGGCAGGGCGCGGAAGGCGGTGGCGTGCAGGATCACCTCGCGCCAGACATCGCCGGTGGCATAGGGGTCCTTATCCAGCCAGGCCTGCGCCGCCGCATGGCTGGTGTGGCGCGTCGCGACCAGGG
Source organism: Falsiroseomonas sp. E2-1-a4 (assembly GCF_051433165.1). NCBI lineage: Bacteria > Pseudomonadati > Pseudomonadota > Alphaproteobacteria > Acetobacterales > Roseomonadaceae > Falsiroseomonas > Falsiroseomonas sp. E2-1-a4. The sequence continues at coordinate 131,230 of NZ_JBHMFS010000009.1, forward strand.
ATCCGATCATGCGGCCGGCCTCGTCCAGCAGCGCGCCGCCGAACAGCAGCGTACCATCCTCCGCCATCGGCTGGACCCGTGCGAAATGTGCCGGGCGGGCGGCCATGCGGCGGTCCATCGCCGCTTCATCGGTGCCGTCCCAGCCGATCAGCACCGTATGGGTTCGGCCGCTGGGCGGCGGTGAATCGGGTGCCGGCCAGGCCTGGTAGGGCAGGGCGGCGATGCGGAAGGCATGCGCCTCGATCCGCTGCCAGACGCCGGAGGTGGCAAAGGGCTCGGCGGCCAGGTAGGCGTCGCGCTCCGCCGCCCCGCCCTCCACCAGCATCAGCGACCCCAGGCTGCGCCCGGCCTCGTCATGCAGCGGCAGGCCGAGCACCAGGCGACCGGCCGCCGCCTCTGCCGTGATGAAGGCGACATGCGCCCCCCGCGCCGCCGCCCGGCGGGCGGGGGCCCCGGCGTCGGTGCCGTCGAAGGCGAGGATCGCGGTCGTCACGGCGCGCGGCCTTCAATACATGTGCTGGCCGCCATTGATCGACAGCGTCGATCCGGTGACGAAATCCGCATCATCCGCGGTGAGGAAGGCGACGCCGCGGGCAATATCCTGCGCGGTGCCGAGGCGGCCGCGCGGGATGCGGGCGATGATCTTCTCCAGCACATCCGGCGGCACGGCGCGCACCATTTCCGTATCCACATAGCCGGGAGCGACCGCATTCACCGTGATCTGGTTGCGCGCGCCTTCCAGCGCCAGCGCCTTGGTGAAGCCGTGGATGCCGGATTTGGCGGCGGCGTAATTCACCTGGCCGAGCTGCCCGGCCTGGCCGTTGATCGAGCCGATATTGACGATGCGGCCAAACTTCCGGGCCGACATGCCGTCCCAGACCGCCTTGCACATGTTGTAGCAGGAGCCGAGGTTGGTATCGATCACGTCGTCCCACATCTGCCGCGTCAGCTTCCGCATCATGGCGTCGCGGGTGATGCCGGCATTGTTGACGAGGACCTCGATCGGCCCGACCTCGGCCTCGATCTTCGCCACCGAGGCGACGCAGGCCTCGAAATCGCCGACATCGAATTTGTAGCAGACAATGCCGGTGCGTTCCGTGAAGGCCTGCGCCGCGGCCTCGTTCCCGGCGTAGGAGGCCACGACCGTCCGGCCGGCGGCCTGAAGCGCCTCACTGATCGCGGCGCCAATGCCGCGCTGCCCACCTGTCACCAAAGCCACCCGTGCCATGCCGGCCTCCTCCCTGTTCGCCGCGCCGGAATCATGCGCCCGGTCGCCTGCTGAGCACCGCATCCTCACCCGCCGGGCCGAGGCGCGCAATTCCCTGTGCGTTCTGCGGCGCGAACGTTTCCTCGGCGATACCCCTGGTTGAAATACAAGATAGTTTTTTCGGACTTCACGTGCCCGTGAGCGTCGGGCATAGGTGACGCTGGTTGCCTCGCCTGAACACTTGTCCGCCGGAGGACCCATGCCCACGCCGATGCCCAGCAAGACTCCAAAGCCTGCCGATGCCGAAGCGACGGACCGTACGGCCCTGTTGCTGATCCTGGAGTATGTCGAGGCTGAATGTCGCCGGCTGGGCGCGGATGCGGCGGCGCGCCATGCGGCACTGGCGGCGGCCATGATGCCGGGCAGTCATGTCCCTGCGGGCACGCGGCTGCACTAGTTGGAGCCAAGGGCCGCCCAGCCGGGCGGCTTCAGTGGCCGTTTTAGAATGCCGGCGGCTGAGGACCCGCAGGTGATTTCAAACGGTCACTCAACGCCGGCGAAGCAGGAACAGCGCCTGTTCGCCGAACAGGTTGGCCAGCCAGGGCGAGCGTTTCCAGGGCGAGCGCAGCCCCTTTTCATCCACCGCCAGCCAGCTTTCCACCACATAGCCTTCCATCCGGCACAGTTCGAAGAAGTCCCGGATGGTGCAGGGATGGATGTTGGGGGTTTCGTACCAGGCGCGGTCCCAGGTCTCGTTATCCGGCATCCGGCCGGACAGCAGCAGCCGCATGCGAAGCTGCCAATGGCCGAAATTGGGAAAGGAGACGATGGCGCGGCCGCCGATGCGCAGCATTTGGCGCAGCACCTCCCGCGGCCGTTCCACGGCCTGAAGCGTGCGCGACAGCACGACATAGTCGAAGGCGCCGTCCGGGTAGAATTCCAGGTCACTGTCGGCATCGCCATGGATCACGGGCAGTCCGGCGGCCACCGCCTCCGTCGCCTCGGCCATGTCGATCTCGATGCCGCGCGCATCGGCGCGCTTTTCCCGGGTCAGGTAGTCGATCAGCACGCCGTCGCCGCAGCCGATATCCAGCACCCGCGCGCCCGGCTGCACCATCTCCGCAATCAGCCGGAGGTCGAGCCGCATGTTCTTGGCGACGAAGCGCACTTCCACCGCGTCCGGCACGCGCACCCCCATCTGGTTGGCTGGCGGCGGCCCGTCTAGCCGCCAGCCGGTGCGGCGTCCAGCGCCACGCCGCGACCTCACGCAATGCTGCGTTGCAGCGGGGTTTGATCGGGGCGGTTGCACGGGATACACAGCGGTTCCCCAACGCAACGGAGTGGCGCGTGCGGATTGCGATGATCGGGGCCGGATATGTCGGCCTGGTGTCTGGCGCGTGCTTCGCCGAATTCGGCATGCAGGTGCATGTTGTGGACGCTGAGCCCAGCAAGATCACGGCGCTGAAGGAAGGCCGTATCCCCATCTATGAGCCGGGGCTGGATGCGCTGGTCGCGGATAATGTCCGCGACGGCCGGCTGGAATTTAGCACCAGCCTGGATGCGGCGATGGCCGGTGCCGATGCGGTGTTCCTGGCGGTCGGCACCCCGTCCCGCCGCGGCGATGGCCATGCGGACCTCACCTACGTCTTCGCCGCCGCCGAGCAGGTGGCCCGCGCCGCGAAGACGCCGATCGTGCTGGTGACGAAATCCACCGTCCCGGTCGGCACCGGCCGCAAGATCAAGGAGATCGTCTCCCGCATCCGGCCGGACCTGGAGATCGCCGTCGCCTCCAACCCGGAATTCCTGCGCGAAGGCAACGCCATCGGCGATTTCATGCGGCCGGACCGCGTCGTGGTCGGCACCGAGGATGGCCCGGTGGGGGAGCGGGCGCGGGAGTTGCTGCGCCGCATCTACCGGCCGCTATTCCTGATGGAGACGCCGATCGTCAACACCTCGCTGGAGACGGCGGAGCTGACGAAGTATGCGGCGAACGCCTTCCTGGCGATGAAGATCTCCTTCATCAACGAGATCGCCGATCTCTGCGAAAAGGTGGGCGCCGATGTGCATGACGTGGCGCGCGGCGTCGGCCTGGATGGCCGCATCGGGCGGAAGTTCCTGCACCCCGGCCCGGGCTATGGCGGGTCCTGCTTCCCGAAGGACACGCTGGCGGTGGCCCGCACGGCGCGCGACCACGACAGCCCGCTGACGCTGATCGAGACGACGATTGCCATCAACGACGCCCGCAAGGGCCAGATGGCGGACCGCATCATTGCGGCCTGCGGCGGCAGCGTGGCGGGCAAGACCATCGCCGTGCTCGGCCTGGCCTTCAAGCCGGAGACCGACGACATGCGCGATGCGCCGTCGCTGGTGGTGGTGCCCAAGCTGGTGGAGGCCGGCGCCACGGTGCGGGCCTATGACCCGGTGGCGATGGAGCATGCCAAGGGCCTGCTGCCGGAGTCCGTGGTCTATGCGACCGGCGCCATGGATGCGGCCACCGACGCCGATGCGCTGGTGGTGCTGACGGAGTGGAACGAGTTCCGCGCCCTGTCGCCGCAAAACCTGAAGAAGGCGATGCGCGGCACGGTGCTGGAGGATCTGCGCAACGTCTATGAGCCGGAGACGATGCGCGAAGCCGGCTTCAGCTACCGGTCCATCGGCCGGCCATAGGCCCGCCAGGAGCCCTCTCCCCCCAACGGGGCGAGAGGGTTTGGGTGCAGGTGACGAGCCGAACCGCGAGCGTCCTGCGCGGCCCGCTACTCATCCCGCCGCGGCCGAGCCAGCAGGCGGCCGATCGCCTCCTCGATGGTCAGCCGGCCGGCCAGCAAATCCGCCACGGCGGCGCAGACCGGCAACTCCACCCCCGTCTTCGCGGCGCGCGCCACCAGAGCGGGCGCCGTCTCCACCCCCTCCGTCACCCCGGCGCGGCTGGCGAGTATGTCCTGCAGCGCGGTGCCGCGCGCCAGCGCCATGCCGAGCGAGGTGTTGCGGCTGCCCGGCCCGGTGGTGGTCAGCAGCAGGTCGCCCAGGCCGGACAGACCCGCCGCCGTCTCCGCCCGCCCGCCAAGGGCCACGGCCAGTCGGGACAGCTCGGCCAGGCCGCGGGTGACCAGCGCGGCGCGCGCATTCTCCCCCAGCCCGGCGCCGATCACCGCGCCGGCCGCGATCGCAATCACGTTCTTGGCGGCGCCGCCGACCTGCACGCCCATCGGATCGTCGCCGCCATAAAGCCGGAAGCCCGAGGTGCCGAGCAGATCCGCCGCCAGGCCGCGCAGTGCGGCGTCGCGGCTGGCGACCACGGCGGCGGCTGGCAGGCCGGCCGCCACCTCATGCGCGAAATTGGGGCCGGACAGCACGGCGGCATGCGCCTGCGGGCGAAGCTGGGCCAGGATTTCCAGCGGCAGGCACAGCGTGCCGCGCTCCACCCCCTTGGCGCAGACCACCAGCGGGCAGCCGCCGGGCGGCAGGCCCGCGACCACGGCGCGCAGATGCTGCACCGGCACCACCACCAGGGCGAAGGCGGCGCCCTCCAGCGCCGCTGCGGCCTCCGCGGTCACGCTGATGGCGGGGGGCAGGGGATGGCCGGGCAGGTAGCGCGTATTCTCCCCGGCCTGCGCCATGGCGGCGGCGCGGGCGGCGTCGCGCGTCCACAGCGCCACCCCATTCCCCGCCCGCGCCGCCTGCAGGGCAAGCGCCGTGCCCCAGGCGCCGGCGCCGAGGATCGCGATGCGGCGGGCGCGCGGCATGGCCTGGCTTCCTATTCCGGGGTGATGCGCTGGACGGCGGCGGCGGCACCGGCCTCGCCGGCGGCCAGATGCGGCAGCAGCACGGCCAGGATCGCCTCCGCCTGTTCGGCGAAGCCATGCGGCGCATTGGCGACCAGCAGGCCGCAGCCATTCAGGCGGGTGGGGTCCGTGGGTTCGCGCAGCAGCAGCTCCGCCGTGATGCAATCCGGCACGGCAGCATCGCGCAGCGCGGTGTGGAAGGCGCGGACGGGGGCGCGGTGCTTGATGGGATACCAGCAGGCGATGATGCCGGCGCGGAAACGGTGGCGCAGGCGGGCAAGGGCGGCGGCGCAGCGATCGAACTCGCCCGGCTGTTCGAAGGGGGGGTCGATGAGGACCAGGCCGCGGCGCTCAGGGAAGGGGGTCAGCGCCCCCACGGCCTCCCACGCATCGCGCAGATGCACGGCGACCTGGCGATCCCGGCTGTAGCGGGCGCGGAGGGTGGCATGGTCTTCCGGGTGCAGCTCACACAGCACCAGCCGGTCATCCGGGCGCAGCAGGGCGCGGGCGATGTCGGGGGAGCCGGGGTAGATGTCCGGGAAGCCGGCGGCGCGAACCAGGGCGGTGTAATCCCCTAGCGGGCCTTCAGTGATATCGGCGACGCGGCCGATGCCCTGGCGCCATTCGCCGGTGCGCTCCGCCTCGGCCGAGGTCAATACGTAGCTGCCGAGGCCGGCATGGGTGTCCAGCACCCGGAACGGCTTGTCCTTGCCGCGCAGGGCCTGGAGCAGGGCCACCAGCAGCGCGTGCTTGGCGACGTCGCAGGCGTTGCCGGCGTGGAAGGCGTGTCTGTAATTCACGCCGCTGCGGGTAGCGCCGCCGCTGGGGCGGCGCAACCCGGCTGGTTGTTCAGTAGCGGCCCATTAATAGCGACGGGGCGCGGTCACCGCGCCGCCGACGGCACCCACGCCACCACCGATCAGCGCGCCCGTGCCGGCATTGCCCGAAAGCGAGCCGACCGCGGCGCCGGTGCCAGCGCCCAGCAGGCCGCCGGAGACGGCGCGCTGGCCTGGCGTCTGGCCGCAGGCGGCGACCGCGGCGGTGAGAACCAGGGCGGCGGCGAGGCGGGGGAGCATGGTCATTGCGGGTGGCCTCCGAGGGATTGGACGGGCAGAACGCCAGGGAACCTTGCGGGTTCCTGTCCTGCCAGTTCCGCCAGCGGCCACCTCGGCCGCGGCGCGTGGTCCAACCCTTCCGTCAGCCCTGCGCGCAACCGCTCGATCCCGGCCCAGGCGATCATCACCGCGTTGTCCGTGCACAGCCGGATCGGCGGCGCCACCAGCGGCAGCCCGGCCCGCGCCGCCACCCCGGCCAGCGCCGTCCGCACGCCCTGGTTGGCCGCGACCCCGCCCGAGACCACCAGTGCCGTTGCCTCCGGCGCCATGGCCAGCGCATGTGCCGCGCGGTCCGCGAGGGTGGCGGAGACGGCGGCCTGGAAGCCCGCGGCCAGATCCGCGCGGCCCTGCGCATCCAGCCCCTTGGCCACGATGTTGGCCACCGCCGTCTTCAGCCCGCTGAAGGAAAAGTCGCAGCCCGCCCGGCCGAGCAGCGGCCGCGGCAGGGTGAAGCGCTTCGCATCGCCATCTGCCGCAAGCCGTTCCAGATGCGGCCCGCCCGGCCAGGGCAGACCCAGCAGCTTGGCGGATTTGTCGAAGGCCTCGCCCACCGCGTCATCCAGCGTGGTGCCGAGGCGGCGGTGCCGGCCCACCCCCTCCACCAGCACGCATTGGCAATGTCCGCCCGAGAGCAGCAGCAGCAGATAGGGGAAGGCCAGGCCACCCGGATGCACCCCCGGCAGCCGCGGCGTCAGCGCGTGGCCCTCCAGGTGATTGATGCCGAGATAGGGGATGCCCTGGGCTATCGCGATGCCCTTCCCCAAGGTGGCACCGACGATCAACCCGCCGATCAGACCCGGCCCGGCCGTCGCCGCCACCGCCGCCAGCCCGGCCGGGGTGGTGCCCGCCTGGTCCAGCACGCGCCGCACCAGTCCCGGCAGATGCGCCAGGTGGGACCGCGCCGCGATCTCCGGCACCACGCCGCCATAGGGCGTGTGTTCCGCAAGCTGGGACAGCACGGCCTCCGCCAGGATGGTGCCATCGGCGCGCAGGATCGCGGCGGCGGTTTCGTCGCAGGAGGATTCGAGGCCGAGCACCAGATCCTCGTTCCGTAACGCGCGCATCGGTTCCATCATCCTGGCCCCTTTCATCGGCCGCATCTTTCAGCGGCGCTACTTTCAACGGCGCCATGGGGGGCCTAATAGGCGGGCATGTCCGCCGTTCATCCTGCCAAGCCCTATGACGGGCCGAATGCCCTCCAGGCGCCGAACCCCATCCGGCCGCATTTCCGCAGCCTACCGCTTCGTGTCGGCACCCGCGGCTCGCCGCTGGCGCTGTGGCAGACGCGGCACTTCGTGTCGATCATCACCCGCTTCTGCCCGGTGCTGCGCGATGCGAAGGCCTTTGAGGAACACGCCATCGCCACCTCCGGCGACCGGATCCAGGACAAGCGCCTGGCCGATATCGGCGGCAAGGGCCTGTTCGCGAAGGAAATTCATGAGGCGCTGCTGGATGGCCGGATCGATTTCGCCGTCCACAGCCTGAAGGACCTCGAAACCGAACTGCCGCCCGGCATCGTGCTGGCCTGCACCCTGCGGCGGGAGGATGCGCGGGATGCGCTGATCCTCGGCCCCCGCTGCGGCACGCCGGACCCATCGGACCCCTTCGCCGCGCTGCCGGCCGGCGCGGTGATCGGCACCGCCTCCGTCCGTCGGCAGGCGCAGATCCTGCATGCGCGGCCGGACCTCAAGATCGAGATGATCCGCGGCAATGTGCAGACCCGGCTCGCCAAGCTGGCGGCCGAGGGCGGCCCGGCGGCGACGCTGCTGGCGCTCGCCGGGCTGCGGCGGCTGGGGATGGAGGATCGCGCCTCCGTCGTGCTGGACCCGGATGCGATGGTCCCGTCCGCCGGCCAGGGCATCGTCGGCGTCACGGTGCGGGCGGATGATGTGGACCTGCTCGAACTGCTCTCCGCCATCGAGGACCGGGAGGCGGCGGCGGTCAGCCAGGCCGAACGCAGCCTGCTCGCCGCGCTCGATGGCTCCTGCCGCACGCCGATCGGCGGACATGCGCGGCTGCTGGGCGATGGCAGCCTGCATCTGACCGGGCTGGTGGCCCGCGCCGATGGGTCCTTCCTGCTGAAGCGCAGCGCCCTCGGCACGGTGGCAGATGCGGTGGCGCTCGGGCGGGAATTGGGCGACAGCCTGCGCCGGGACAGCCCCGCCGACCTGTTCGCCTGAGAGCCGCTTGCCGGCGGAGCGCCCCACGGTTCTGGTAACGCGCCCGGAGCCGGGCGGGGCTGAGACCGCCGCGCGGATCTCCGCGCTGGGCTGGCAACCGCTGCTTGCGCCCGCCCTGGTGCTGGCGCCGCGCCGCTTTGCCCTGCCGCCCTGCCAGGCCGTGCTGCTGACCAGCCGCGCCGCCGCCCGCGCGCTGCCCGCACCCGCTTCCCTGCCGCTGCTGGCGGTGGGGGACGCGACGGCGGAGGCGGCACGCGCCGCCGGCTGGGCGCTGGCGGAGGCGGCGGCGGGCACGGCGGAGGACCTCGCCCGGCTGGCCGCGGCGCGACTCGACCCGCAGGCGGGGCCGCTGCTGCTGGCGGTGGGGCAAGGCTATGCGCTGGATCTTGCAACGGATTTGCGCGGCCGCGGCTTCCGGGTGATGCGCCGAATTGCCTATGCCGCACGGCCCGCCAGCACGCTGCCGGACCCGGTGCGGGATGCGCTGGCGGCGGGTACGGTGCCGGCCGCCATCCTGTTCCACTCGCCTCGGTCCGCGCGCTGTGCCATCACTTTGTTTCGGGAGGCCGGGCATGCGGAGACGATCGCACGGATGGCGGCGTTGGTGATCAGCCCCCGGGTTGCGGAAGCGGCCCGGACGGCGCTCGCCCCGTTGTCGTGGCGCGACCTGCGGGTTGCGGCACGGCCGACCGAGGATGCATTGCTGGCGCTGCTCGGCCCCGTCCCGCGGAGCGGGGCAGCCCGACCTTAGTTTGCGAGACGTCACAGCGGCCTTGCCCGACCTGAACATGCTCTAGCTGCGCCAGGAGACCCATGAGCCAGACCCCGCCCCCCTCCGTCGCCGAGCGCTTCCGCCGCTTCCGCCTGGACCCGGCCGCCCTGCCCATCCTGGTCGCGGCCGTGGTGCTCGTGGGCGCTGTCGCCTGGTTGCTGGCCCGGCCGTTGCCGCAGGAGGCCGGCCGCGCGCCGGACCCGGCGCTGACCGGCCAGATCACGGCGCTGGAGCAGCGGCTGGCCGCGCTGGAGGGACGTGGCGGGCCGGACTTCGCACCGCTGGAGACCCGCATCGCCGCCGCCGAACAGGCCGCGCGGGAGGCCACTGCGCGGCCGGCGGCGGATACCAGCGAATTCGCGCCGCGGAGCGCGCTGGAGGATCTCGCGCCGCGGAGCGCGCTGGAGGATCTTGCGCCGCGGAGTGCGCTGGCGGATCTCGCACCGCGCAGCGCGCTGGAGGGCCTCGCACCGCGCAGCGCGCTGGAAAATCTGGCGCCGCGTGCGGCGGTTGAAGCCCTGGGTCAGCGCGTCGATGGCCTGGCGCAGCGCGCCGAGGCGGCGATCCAGCAGGAGGAAGCCCGCGCCACCGCCAGTTCCGCCCGCATCGAGGGCGTGGCCCGCGAATTGGCGACCCGGCTTGGCACCGCCGAACAGGCGCAATCGCAGGTTGGCGAACGCCTCGGCACCCTGGAAACGCGCCTGACGGAGCGGCTGGCCGCGCTGGACGCCGCACTGGCCGAGCGCCGCGCGGAGAACACCGCGCAGGCGGCGCGCATCCAGGAACTGGAAGGCCAGGCGCAGCGGCTCGCCGCGCTGGAAGGTCGCGCCGGCCGGCTCGCCACGCTGGACCAGCTTCGCGCCGCGCTCGAGGCCGGCGCGCCGCTGGGTGGCGCGCTCGGCACGCTGCGCGAGGCGCCAGCGGCACTGACCCGCTTCGCGGCCGTCGCACCGCCGACCGAATCCGCTCTGCGCCTCGCCTTTGAGGATGCCGCCCGCGCCGCCCATGCGGCCAGCGACCCGGCCCGCCAGGGCCAGGGCGTGCTGGATTCCGCCGTCTCCCGCCTCTCCGGCCTGGTGACGGTGCGGCGGGGTGAGGAGGTTCTGTGGGGCGACGCCGCCGCCGCGGAAATCGAGAAGTCTCGCCGGGCGCTGGAAGCTGGTGACCTGCAAGGCAGCCTGCCGCCGCTGCGCCGCCTCTCGCCAGCGGCCCAGGCGGCGATGCAGCCCTGGGTCGAGCAGGCGGAGGCGCTGATCGCCGCCCGCACCGCGCTGCGCGCCCTGGCCGCGGGCTGAGGACCGGATCATGCGGAGCGCCCTGATCTACCTGGTTCTTCTCATCGCCGGCATCGCCGGCATCCTGTGGCTCGCCCAGGTCGGCGGCGCGGTGGAAATCCGCATCGGCGATGCGGAGGTGCTGGTCGGCCTGCCGGTGGCGCTGCTGCTGCTGGCGGTGCTGTTCATGGTGCTGCATCTGCTGCTGGTGGCGATCTCCGCGCTGCGGCGCCTGCCGGGCCGGATGCGCGCCCGCAAGGTTGCCCGGCGCCGTGACGAGGGCGATACCGCGGTGACCCGTGCCCTGGTGGCGCTGGCCGCCGGCACGCCGGATGCCGCGCGCATCGAGGTCAAGCGCGCCCGCAAGGGGCTGGGCGACACGCCGCAGACCCTGCTGCTGGCCGCCGAGGCTGAGCGCCTGGCCGGGCGGGAGGAAGCGGCGACCGAGATCTTCCGCCAGCTCGCCGCCACGCCGGATGCCCGTTTCCTGGGCCTGCGCGGCCTGCTGCGCCAGGCGATCCAGCGCGAGGATTGGCCCGCCGCCCAGCGCCTGGCGCGGGAGGCCGAGGCCGCCCAGCCCGGCGCCGCTTGGCTGCGCCAGGAACGCGAGACGCTGGCACTGCGGATGCGTGACTGGCGGGAGGCGCTGACTCTGGCCCCGCCCGGCGCCGGCAAGGCCGCGCTGGCGCTGGCCGCGGCGGGGCAGGAGCCGGATGTGGCGCGCGCCGCGGAACTGGAACGCCAAGGCTTTGCCGCCGACCCGGCCTTCGCGCCGGTGGCACTGGCCCATGCGCAGCGCCTGAAGGATGGCGGCAGCCCGCGCCGGGCGCGGACCGTGCTGGAACAGGCCTGGACCGCGCAGCCGCATCCCGACCTGGCGCGCGACTATCTGCACGACGACGTGGATGCGCTGGCCCGGATGAAATCCGCCGAAGTGCTGGTCAAGGGCAACCCGCGCCATGCCGAAAGCCGGCTGCTGGTGGGCCGCGCGGCGCTGGAAGCCGGGCTGACCGGCCGGGCGCGGCAGGAGCTGGATGCGCTGGTCGCCTCCGGCCAGGCCGATCGCCGCGCCTTCCTGGCAATGAGCGACCTGGAGGAGGCCGAGCACGGCGAGACGCCGGAGGGCCGCGCCGCCCAGGCCCGCTGGCTGCGCCAGGCCGCAACGGCCGCACCGGAGCCGCGCTGGCGCTGTGCCTCCTGCGGCACCGACCATGAGCAGTGGACGCCGGTCTGCCCGAAATGCCAGGCCGTCGGCACCATCAACTGGGCCAGCCCGCAGACGCTGCCGGCGACGGTGGGGTAGGCGCCTAACCCTGGGCGGCGTCGCTTTCGATGACGCCGTCCACCAGGTTCACCCGCCGGCTGGCGCGGGCGGCGAGTGCCGCGTCATGCGTCACCACCACCACCGCGCAGCCCTCCTCCCGCGTCAGCCTTGCAAAAATGTCGAAGACGGCGGCGGCGTTGACGCTGTCCAGGTTCCCGGTCGGTTCATCCGCCAGGATCAGCGCCGGGTCGTTGGCCAGGGCACGGGCGATAGCGCAGCGCTGGCGCATGCCACCTGAAAGCTGTTCCGGCAGTTTCTGCGCCGCTGGCGCCAGGCCGAAGGCATCCAGCAGCGCCATGGCCCGGTCCCGCGCCGCCGCGCCGCGCAGCAGGCCGCGGCGGCGGATCGGGATCAGCACATTGTCCAGCGCGGTGAATTCCGGCAGCAGGAAGTGGAACTGGAAGACGAAGCCCAGCCGCGCCAGACGCAGCGCCGCGAGTTCCGAGGCTGGCAGCCGCGCCGTATCCTTGCCCTCCAGCAGGACATGCCCCTCACTCGGTCGATCGAGCAGGCCGAGCAGATACAGCAGCGAGGACTTGCCGGAACCCGAAGGGCCGGTGACGGCGATGAACTCCCCCGCCCGCAGGGTCAGGTTGATGTCCCGCACCAGCACCGGGCCTTCCGGCAGGCGCCTGGTGACGCCGCGCGCCTCCAGCAGCGGCGGCACTAGGCGGCGCCCCGCACCACCTGCACCGGGTCCAGCCGGCTGGCGCGCCGGGCCGGGATGACGGAGGCGAGCGCCGCCGCCACCATGGCGAAGAAGCTGGCCAGCACATACAGCCGCCAGTCCCGGTCCAGCAGGAATTGCCCCTGGCCGGAGGGGGTGTTGGTGCCGAAGCGGACCAGGGCCAGCCCCTCGATCATCAGCGCCCCCAGCACGCAGCCCACCAGCGCGCCGAGCAGCCCGGCGACAATGCCCTGCACCAGGAACAGCAACTGGATATCGCCTTCCGTGAAGCCGAGGGATTTCAGGATGGCGATGTCGCGCGTCTTCTCGATCACGACCGTCGAGATCACGTTGTAGATGCCGAAGGCGGCGACCAGCAGGATGGCGCCCGTGACGGAAAACATGATGGCGTTTTGGATGACGAAGACGGTCAGGATATTGGCCGATTGTTCTTCCCAGCTTTCGGTGCGGTCGCCGAAGCGGGCCTCGATCTGGCGGGCCATCGGCTCGGCCTGGGTGACGTCCGCCAGGCGGATCAGGATCTGGTTCACCACATTGGGCCGGTCCGCCAGCACCTGCGCCACCTTCAGCAGCGCGAAGCCGTGGCCCTGATCCACCGCCTGGATGCCGGTGCGGAACATGCCCACCACCTTCATCGACAGCACCGTGCCGTTGGGTGCCACGGCCGACAGCGTATCCCCCATGCCGATGCCAAGCCGCCAGGCCAGCGCCTCACCGACGATGATGCCGTTGGCCGAGCGGCGCAGATCCTCCAGCGTGCCGGCGATCATGTCCGATTCGATGTTGGAGACGCGGCGATGCCGCTCCGGCTCCAGCCCCGTCAGCACGGCGGAGACATCGCGGGACCCGTAGCGCAACAGGGATTGCGCCTGCAGTACGGGGGCGGCGGCGACACCCGGAATCGCCTCCAGGATCGCCACCTTCTGCCCGGCATTGCGGATGCCGCGCACCCGGTCCCGCGGCTTCACGCCATGCACCAGCACGGCGCCATCCGGATGCGCGAGCTCCGCCGCCTGCGCCGTGGGGCGGCGGGTCTCGTCCTTGATGGTGATGTGGGGCGAGACGTCGATGATCTGGGTGACGAAATAGGTCTGGAAGCCGCGCATGATGGCGGCGGTGGCGATGAAGAAGGCGACGCCCAGCGCGATGCCGGTGACCGAAACCAGGGTCTGCCGCAGCCGCCGCGTCAGCATGCCGCGCGCCAGGTCCAGCAGCAGCCTCATGGCGCGGCCGTGCGTTCCAGCCGCACCGCGGCGCCATCCTGCAGCCCCTCCGGCGGGTTCAGCACCACCGCTTCGCCGGCGGCCAGGCCGCGCAGGATCTCGATGCTGCGCGGCGCCTGCACGCCGATCTCCACCTCTCGCCGCTGTGTCACTTCCTTCTCCACCACCCAGAGATGGGCGCGGCGCGTGGTGCCGGGGGGTGCTGCGGGCGGGGCGGTGGGGGAGGCATCGCGCGGCGCCGGCGGCAGCACCACGGCGGCCGGCGGCACCAGCACCGCATCCGGCGTTTCGCGCAGCACGATGTTCGCCTCCACGGTCATGCCGATGCGCAAGGGCGTGTCATCCGGCAGGGTCAAGCGCACGCGATAGGCCTTGCGGACCGTATCGCCCTTTGGCGTGATCTGGCCAACTTCCCCGGTCATCGGGCGATTGGGGAAGGCATCCGCGCGCAGCAGGGCGCGCTGGCCGGGAGTGATGCGGGCGATGTCCTGCTCATCCACTTCCGCCGTGATGCGCAGGGGGCGCGGTTCGCCCACCCAGAACAGGGCGGCGGGCGTGTCTACCACCTCCCCCAGTTCCGCATCGCGGCGCAGGACGAGGCCGGAGGCGGGGGCGCGCACGACATAGTCATCCAGCCGTTGGTTCGCGGCATCGGCGAAGGCGCGGGCGGTCTGGGCATCCCGCTCCGCGCGTTCCAGCGTGGTGCGGGCGGTGATGTCGCGCGCCACCAGGGTGCGGGTGCGGGACAGATCCTCCACCGCGAAGCGGGCGCGGGCCTCGGCCTCCGTCGCGGCGGAGCGGGCCTGGCGGTCATCGAGCCGCGCGAGGGGCTGGCCTTCGGTGACGCGCTCGCCTTCCTCCACCAGCACTTCGGTTAGGCGGCCGCGGATGGCGGGGCCAATGCGGGCCCATTGCTCCGGCTCCACCGTGCCGGTGGCATAGACCGCCTCCAGCGCCGTGCCCTGGGTTGCGAGCGCGATGCCGACGCGCGGCGGCAATCCGTACCGGACCCAGGCGGCGAGACCGCCCACGAGGAGGATGGCGAGGAGGAGGAGGAGGCGACGCATGCGCGCCGACGCTAGCAGCTTCGCGGCGCGCGGTCATGGGAGGGTTCGGAAGCGGGTTGTCGCGCGGCGCGCGCGGCGCTATAGGGCCGCGCTGTTGGTGCGCCGACATAGCTCAGCGGTAGAGCAACTGATTCGTAATCAGTAGGTCCCCGGTTCAATCCCGGGTGTCGGCACCATTCTTTCCAATGGCTTAGAGCGCGCATGTGGCCGGATCGGACATTTCGATTAGGCTTGCGGACCCCTGGCGGACCCGTCGGGCAGAAACTCGGTCGAATTTTAGGTGTCGGTTAGGTCCGCTCGCGTCTCCGGCAGCGGCCCGGCTTGCACGAACAATTCCCAAGGGCGCGCATCCGCCCGCACGTCGATTACAATGTGCCGCCCGCCACACGCGGCGCACACCAGCCGGCGCCGCAGAGCGTTCACGCTGCGGCCTGGGTCCTGGCCTAACAGCCGGAAGGCTGCCCGAATGGATAGGGGGCGGACCCGATGGCATCCGCTCGCACCCGCGCAATGGATTGTGAAATAGATCCTGTCCGCGTCCGCAAGCTGGCGACCGATGCGGACATAGCCATCGGCAGCAAGAGGGCCGTTGTGTCGCGAATCCGGATCAAGCTGGCGGGGCATTAGGAGAGAATACGCCTATTGCCTAGGAGGCAAAGCCTGTTCGGGTCCTCGGCCGGACCGTGTGAATACGGGGGGCGTTGGCGCGCAGGTCAGGTAGTCGTGCCGCCTCGGCCGGGTAGCATCACCCCTCGCGAGGATGAGGAACCCCTTCGTCCATTCGGCGCCTAACGTCCGGCCGCCCCCCGAACCGCTTCGGTGCCGGCTCCCAAGAGGGACCCGCGCGGGGAACCGGAAATGTCGTGGTTTATAGATGCGGTGCGGGAGGTCCGGTCCGGGCTTGGCTCGCCGCTAGAGATTTTACCCCCCCCTTGCGTGCGCGCGCGCGCGTGATTTCCCGTGTTTGCGTTTGATCTGCGGACCTGGCGCCGGTCCCGGAGGCAATCCGGCCAGAGTATCCGCCCCCCTGCACTTTGAAACGTGGACGCGGCTATTTTCCTTTACCGCCGGTCCCGACGGCAGCCCCATCCGACAAATGACACCCCCCCTCTGGGGCGGCCTTGAATTTTCGCGCGCCTTGCTCGCAGGGGCCGCGCCTTTCCCTTGGGGCACATAGCTGCACCAAGAGCGTGGGCGGCAACTCGGCGAAGCGGCTTCCCCTCCCGCTGTTTTGCCGTCCCGTGGCTGTGCCTCAGCGGTGCCCTTCGCCCGGCCGGATGCGGCTACCATCGCGACGTCTGAATGATGCGTCGCACGGACTCAGCAGCCTCGCTGGCATGGTAAACTCCCGCAGGGTCGAAACCCGGCGCACGACAATACTCAGATCGTGATGGCCAAGTCGCCCGTAGGCGGGCGGATCAACCACGGCAAAGACATGCCACTCCCGATCTACACTCTCGTAACGGACAAACGAACCCTCTGTCATTTTCGACATTGCGTTCCAAAATGGACTGCTCAGGTCTTTTTCGTAGTGTCCTCCACTCGCGAGGTTCGGGATTAGAACGGTCCGAACATTTGTTCGGTAACCTTCGTTGGTGTTCGGTTCCGGGTTTGACCTGTCGCTGGTCGTTTCCGGCTGCTCGGGTGGATCAATCGGTTGATTGAATAGCCACTGAATGATCCGGAACATGGCCCCATTCCCCGCCGCATTGACAGGCCAACGGTGGCACGGCTTCGTTGCCGTGTCGCACAATTTTGCGTAGGTCGCACACCCGAAACAGGGAGACGGAACCCGGCGGCTGTGACTGTTCGTGCTGCTTGGGGGGGGGCAGAATCACGCCAGCTTCCACCCCCCCCGGGACCGCGCCCATCCGCACGCGGAGATTATTTCCCATAGTTGAAAAAATTCAGTCAGGCCGCGCGCTCCACCACCGCCAGTCCCGGCGGCGGCGGGTGACAGGTGCGGCAGCGCCAGCCGCGCGAATTGCTGACTTCCGTCCACCATCGCCCGGCCCGCCGGTCCGCCCGGCCGCAACATGAACACCAGGCGCCGGCCGGTGGTGGCGTCGGGTCGGACCATGACGGCGGGCGTTGAAGCCCGGCCGCCATATAGCCCGCCACAGTGGCCCGGTGGTCCGCCTCCGGCGCGGGCTGCCCGAAGTCACCGCGCGCCTCGGCAGCCATCGCGGCGGCCTCGGCGGCGGCATCCCGGTTTTCCGGTTGCCAGGGTGGCCCCCTGCTAATCCTGCTAAGGCTGCTAATCGGAGGCGCCGGATTAGCAGGATTAGCAGCTTTAGCAGGGGCGGACCCCTCGGCCCGGATTTTCGCCAGCGCGGCCCAGGGGTCGAAAGCGGATTCGCTCACTCCACCAATTCCCAGGCCTCCCGCCGGCTCGCACCATCAACCTCGCTCCCGACCGGCAGCCGCCGCAGCCAACCGTGATCTTCAAGGGTCGCAGCCGCCGCCCGTGCCGCCGCTGCGGATCGGATGGCGCCGGGTCCGGTCTGGTAGATTTGTGCCAGGTGGCATTGCGGGTCCCGCCGATCCTGCCACCAGCGCAGCAGCGCCGCCGCCTGCCGCAGTTCGGGCGTGACGCTGGCGGCACCAATCAAGCGCAGCATTTCGGCGGCGTAGTGCTGCGCCAGCGCGATGCCGCACGCCACATACTCGGCGCCGATCTCCATGGCATCCGGGTCCGCATAGGTGGCGAGCACCGCCGCCAGCCTCCCCGCGTGCTCGGGCGCTTTGGCACCGAAGGCGCGGATCGGACGCCATGCGCCACCGTCACCGATGGCCCGCTCGGCGTGGTCGTGGAACGCGATCCACACCGCTTCCGCCTCTGGCGTCAGGGTCAGGGCGGGCGGGTCGAGCACGTCGGATGCGTCCGGGCGCGTGACTGGCGGGCGCGTCAGCAGCAGGGTCAGGCGGTCGTTGTAGGCGTCGAGCGTGGCCCGGCAGGCATCCGGTGGCGTGCTGAACATGCGGGTTCCCGCCGTGCTCTCCGGCGCCACCAGCAGCACCCGCGCCAGCATCCCGATCCCGTCGAGCGTAGCGTCACCGAATAGCCGGTCCGCCACCACCGCCTGCATCATGATATGCGCGCTGCACCGCCGGCCCGGCAGGAAGGTGGCGCCGGTCATCACCCGGCGGCGGCGGATTGGATCGCCGTCCCAAAGCGTGTTCATCAACGCGCCGGTCCGCATCCGGCTTTCATCGTTGAAGGCGGACCCGCCGATAAGCACGCCGCCCTCCGCCGTAAACACACCGGCCCAGGGGCGGCCTTCCGCCAGGTGCAGCACCAGCGCCTCCGGCGTCGGGTCCGCGATCAGCAGCATTGGGTGCGGCGGGGGCTTGGGTTCGGAGCCAAGATGCAGCAGCCCATCACGGATAAGGCCACGGTCGCCCTTGTGCTTTTTCTTCATCGCCTCACAGGCCTCTTTCCACGCCGCGAGGTCCGCGCGGAACCGATCCACCAGCGCCCCGTTTTCACCCCGCCACCGTTCTTCAATCCGATAGACCGGCGCCAGCGCCACGCGATCCACAGAGGATTTCCGCTCCCCGCTTTCAGCCACGGAAACGAACAGGCCGGTCAACGGCTTCTCCCCGCTACCGGGTAGCGCCACATTCCGCTGCGCCTGCACCGCCAGCGTTGTCGCCGCCAGCACGGATTGCGCGCAGAGAGCGAAAGGCGCCTGCGTCCGCATCTGCACCGCCTCAGCCGCGTAGCGCAGCGGACCCAGGGCTTGCGCCGGGTAGTCGAGTGCGGGCGGCAGCGGGCGGAACAGCGGGCGCTTTTCACCATGGCCGCGGGCCATGCTGGCGGCGGCCAGGGCTTCATGGAATCGAGGATCGGATTTCATCGGCTGCCCTCCGCGATGCCGCGCGCTATGCCGTCGCAGGCGGTGGCCTCGGTGCGGTGCTTGTCCTGTCCGCCCCCATCCATGGCGGCGTTTGCCAGCACCGCCGCAGCGGCGCCGGCTTCAAGCTCACCGGCCGCCACCATTTCACCGGCCCGGCAGGCGGCCCAAAACAGGATGGGATGCCGCTCCCCATCGGGCGCGCTGCGGACCGCGTAGATCAGCCCGGCCAGGCGTTCGGTGCTGCCGATACCCCAATCAATTCCAGCGGGCGCTATCGGCCTCCCCATGGTCTGCGGTGGCGGTGGTGGCGTCAGTTCGGCAGGCGCTGGTGGCGTCACCCGATCTTCACCCGGCAGCAGCACCATGCGGCAGGGCAGCGGGTCCGCCATCCCGATGAACAGCGGCGCAGCCGAATAGATCGGTTGCGCCGCGCCGAACACGCTGCGGTCAACCGGGTGTCCGCGCAGCCATCGCTTGCACTCGGCGCCAGCAAGCGGGCGCGTCAGCAGGAACCAAAGGCGCAACCGGGCGCCCGGTTTGAAGCCATGGCCGGCGGTGGCACCCACGATGCAGGCGGCACCATCAAACGCTTGCGGCAGCGCAGCCCGCGCCAGTTCACCGCAGCAGATCAGATCCAGGATATCGGTCCCGCCCGGCAGCGGCAGACTGTCCATATCCAGCGCCAGCCATTGCCGCGCCGCCTCGGCCAGCGTCGGCGCCTCCCCGGTTTCCGGGTCAGGATGCACCAGCCGGCGCACCGCCCGTGCGCGTGCTGGATCACGGATGGCGCCGCGCAGGATGCAGGTGTCGCGGCGCGTCAGCAGGTCGTGCAGCAGCTGGTGCAGCGCGTTGAGGTCGGGCGCCACCACCGCGTTGAGGTCGAGGATGCGCGCGCGGTCGTAATCTGCGGTGGTGCCGTCCGCGTGGCGCGTTTTGCATAGGCGCCTGCCGCGTGCGGTGGCGAGCGTGATGGCGTGGGGGTCGAGCGTCTCAGCGGCCTGCATGTGCGGCCTCCATGGATTGCAGCGCGGCCAGGGCGGCGCGGAGATTCGGATAGGCCAACGGCAGACGCCGGCCGGGGATCGTGATGCAGGCGCGCGGTTCGCCATCGGCATCGCGCAGGTCATCGCGCAGCACGAGGCGCGCACCACAGTCCCGGCGCGCTGCCGGCGGTGGTGGTGGCGGGTCTGGCGCAATCCATTGGAACAGAGGCAACGGCGCGAGCGTGATGGCACGCCGCATCCGGTGCCGCCGGCCGCAGGTAGGGCAGGGATTCGGAGGTCGCATGTCGAGGTCCTGTCACGAGGCCAGGACGCAACAGGAGCGTGGCGCGAAGCGCGCGGTATGCTAAAAGGCGAGCGTCACCACCGCCTTATCCCACCACCAAACGCATCGCCGCCGGGTCGCTCCATGCGCCCGGCGGTTTTCGTTTTATGCGGTGGTGCGGTCGCGGAGCGGCGCAGCGCCGGCCAATTCGGCGGCGCGGTGCGGGTAGGTCCGCGCAGCGGCCCAGGCCTCGGCTGCGGCCAGCGGATACACGATCCGGCGCGGTCCGATGCGGACATAGGGCGCACCGTCCCCGGTCAAACGCCAGCGTTGCAGCGTTCGCGTGGAGATTTGATAGCGCGCGGAAAAATCACGTTCCGTCAAATACATAACTGCCACGAATACCCCTTTCAGGGGTCAGTCGGGCACCGGTCGTTTCATAAGGCGTGCCAATTACGCTTTGCTTTGTGCAGTTCGGCACTATGATCCCGTCCGGCGGCCCCGGCCGCCCTTGATCCTGACAATCAAGTCCGGCCCTCTCCACGCGGCAAACGTGGGGGGGGCCATCCTTGTGCCGATCGGCGCCGGATTTTCCCCCGTAGAGGGTGCTGCGAGGATCGCTGCCACCATGGCAATGATCCCGCCGGACCAAACTTTGCGAAGCCAGATCGCGGCGTCGATTTCGAGCTGCTGTTCTGGCGTCAGGGCCATGCCCGGATGGCGCGGCCCATGGAGGGTAGATAGCGCAAATGGCGGGGCTTCGTAATGTCCGGTGTCACCCCGCAATGTGCGCGTAAAGAAAGTGCAACATTCTCAGACCGCGCGGTGCCTCGCCCGTGTCGCGGAAAGCACCGTCACCTTCGGATCGGCTTCCGGCTTCGCCTCGGCGCAGCGCAGGATATGCGCGGCCCACGCTTCCAGCGCGCGCTTCCGTTCCTCCGCAAAATCGTGACGCTGATACACCCGGCCAGCCCCGTGCAGCGTGCTCGGCTGATGCGCCAGCAGCTTGTCCGCCACCATCGGGTTGAACCCCATCGCGGCCAGCGCGGAGACACCCGTGCGACGGATATCGTGCAGCCGCCAGCCTGAAACCTTCGCCGCCCCGTCGAGCGCCGTCTTGGCCTTGGTGAATCCCGAGACTGCGGTTTTGCCGGTGGTGGAGAAAACCAAGTCCTGCCCATCCACCCGCGTGACGACGCGCAGCGCATCGTGCGCAGCCTCCGGCAGCGCCACGATATGCGCCGCGCCACGCTTCATGCGCGCGCCGGGGATGGTCCATGTGGCGAGGTCTGCGGACAGTTCCGACCAGCGCATCCCGGCCACTTCATCGCGCCGGCCCATCGTCAGCAGCAGCACGCGGAACAGCGGCCCCCAAGGCTCACCCATGGCTGCGGCGGCGGTCCAAACCCTCCCCACCTCGGCATCGGACAGAACCCGCTCACGGGCCACCACACCGGCCGGAATGGGCAGATTGAGGAACGGGTTGCCGGCCAGCTTCCCGCGCTTCACTCCCCACGAATAACAGGCGCGGCCATAGGCGAGGGTCCGGCCAGCTATGGCGACGGTGCCGGCCTTCACCAGCGCATCCAGCGTGTTCACCGCCTCCGCGCGCGTCAGGCTTACGGCGGGCTTCGTCAGATGCGCCGGGAAGGCGTGCTTGATCGCCCGGACCGCCTCGGCGGCATAGCGCGGGCGCTTTCCGGCCAGATGCAGCTTCGCCCAATCATCCACCAGCGTCTCAAGGGTCAAAGCGCGTTCGGCTCGGTCGAGGTCCGCCGCCGCCTTCCGCGCGGCGCGCTTGGCCTTCGGATCATCGCCCTTGGCGAGTTCCCCCAGAATGGCGCGGGTCGCCGTCCGGGCTTGGTCGAGCGTGATGCCGCCCCACACCCCCAGGCGTTCCCGCCGCCGCTCGCCGGTCGCCCGGTCGGTCCATGCGGCATAGAAGGTCTTGGAGCCTGCCGTGGCCCGCACGCGCAGCCCCACAACCTCGGCATCGGATACCCAGGCCTCGCGCTTCCCGTCCGGCAGGTCGAGCGACGCAATCAGCTTTTCGGTCAGTCTCGCCATGGCCCGCTTATCTCCACCTGCGGACCCCGTGCGGACCCGGCAGGCGGGTCCGCAAGGCAATCCATGGCGGGAATAATCAGATGGTCCGGGCTGAAAGGCAAGGAAAACGTAGGGTTATGGCGCATCGTGTCGCCGCGTGGCGGACCCCAAACGCTTATTCGTAATCAGTAGGTCCCCGGTTCAATCCCGGGTGTCGGCACCATCCGCCCTCCGCCGACATATTTGCCCGGCGCCACCCTTCACCGCGCCGAAACCCCAAGCCGCCGCATCCGGTCCCACAGCGTCGTGCGCGAAACGCCCAGCGCCCCGGCCGCATCACCGAGCCGCCCGCCGCAGCGGGCCAGCACGCGCTGGATATGCGCCCGTTCCGCCGTATCGCGCGCCTCGGCCAGGGAAAGTGGCTCTGTCTCGGTCGCCGCATTCATCACCTCGCTGGGCGGCACCGGGCGCGGCACCGTCATCGTGGCGCGTTCCGGGAACAGATCCGCGGCGCCGAGCGCCGGGGCGTCCGCCAGCAGCACCGCGCGCTCCACCCGGTTCCGCAGTTCCCGCACATTGCCCGGCCAGGGATGCGCCAGCATCGCCGCCATGCCATCCCCGGCGAAGCTGCGCCCGGATGGGGCGAAGCGTTGCAGGAAGTGCCGCGCCAGGTCCTGAAGGTCGTCCGGACGGGTGCGGAGCGGCGGCAGGGCCAGCGGGATGCCGGATAGCCGGAACCACAGATCGGCGCGGAAGGCGCCCGCGGCGACGCGCGCGGGCAGGTCGGCATTGGTGCTGGCGATGATGCGCGCCTCGGTCTCCACCGGTGCCGTGGCGCCGATCCGCAGGAAGCGGCGTTCCGCGATCAGCCGTAGCAGCCGGGCCTGGAAGGCGGCGGGCAGGTCGCCAACCTCGTCCAGGAAAAGGGTTCCGGCGCCGGCGGCCTCCACCAGGCCGGGGGTGTCCTCGCCGCCGAACAGGGCGGCCTCGGCCGCGGCCGTCTCGGCCGGCAGGGCGGCGCAATCCACCACCACGAAGGGCGCCGCGGCCCGGGCGCCGGACAGGGCATGCAGCCGGCGCGCGGCCACCCCCTTGCCGACGCCGCTTTCACCGGTCAGCAGCACCGTGGCCTCCGCCCGGGCCACGCGCTCCAGCTCTCCCTGGAAGGCCAGCATGGGCGGGGACCGCCAGCCGGGCGGGTCGAGCACGGAGGCCAGGTCCGCGGCATCCACGGCCCCGTCATCGGCGCGATCGGAGGCCCGCAGCTTGTCGAGCACGCGTTGCGCCGGGAAGGGCTTCGCCAGGTAGTCATCGGCCCCGGCGCGCAGCAGCCGCACCGCCTGGTCCAGGCCGCCAGAGGCGGTCGTCATCACCACGGGCACGCCGCCGAGTTCCGGCATCAGCCGGACCATCAGCGCCTCCCCATCGCCATCCGGCAGCTGGACGTCGCAGAGGACCAGATGCGGGCGGTGGCAGCGCAGCAGTGCCTCCCCGGCCGCGGCGGTCTGTGCCCAATGGGTGATGACGCCGGCCAGGCGCAGGCGCTGCGCCAAGGCGCGACCGAAAACCGGATCATCCTCAATCATCACCACGGTGCAGCCGGCGAGGTCCCGGATCATGCCGGCAGCCCCTCAGCCTCGGTCGGCGCGGCGGCTGGTGGCAGGCGGCCGAGCGCCGCGCCGCGCTCCCGCTCCGCGACATGGGTGACCATGCCGCTGAAGGCGGCGGCGAGCGAAACGGGCAGGGAGGGCCATTGCAGATGCATGAAAAGGCTAAAACCGACCGGTGTCGTCAGCAGCAACGCGGGACGCGGGCGATGGGTGCATGCCTGATGGGCCGGGCGTGGAATGCCAGTTCAGGAATCTGAACATCGTGTCGGCAGGTCCGAACAGAAAGTACCGGATTCTGAACGAATCAACGCGGATTCAAGAACTCATTGGGCAGGGGGAAGACTTCCGAACGTACCAGCGGGGACCTCGTTCTGTCCTGGTCAGGTGACGAGAATGCCAGGTTGTCCACCGCATCTGCGGGGCGGCAGCCCGGGACCGGCCCAGCCGGACTTCTCATGAAAAAGGACACCATGCCCATGATGATCAACATGAACAGCCGGCGCATCAGCCCGATCCGCGCGACACTGCTGGCCACCGCCGCGACCTTTGCGCTCGTCGCCGGTTCCGCTGCGCAGGCGCAGCAGGCGCCGCAGGCGGGCGCCGCCCAGCAGCAGGGTGCCCAGCAGGCGGGCCAGCCGGGCTCCGTGCAGCAGGTGGAGCAGCGGCTGCGCCAGGCGCATCAGCAGCTCGGCAATGCGACCGGCCGCGCGCAGCCGCAGGCCGTGCAGCAGGCGCGCCAGGCGATCGACCAGCTGGGCCAGGCGCTTGAGCAGCGGCCGGCCGACCAGCGCGCCAGCCAGGGCAGCCGCACCCTCGACCAGCGCGTGACCGAAGCCCGCGAGACCCTGCAGGGCGATGCCGTCCAGGCGCCGCAGGCGCGGACCGCCGTGGAGCGCGTGCTGGCGGCCATGCCGGGCGCCCAGACTGCCCAGGCTGGTGGCACCCAGGCTGGTGGCACCCAGGCCGGTACCACCGCAGGTTCGCAGGTGCAGGCTTCCTCGACCCTGCAGGTAACCCAGGCGCCGCCGCAGGTGAGCGTGGAGCAGGGGACGCCGGAGATTACCGTGATGGTGCCGCAGCCCGAGATCATCGTCCGCCAGCCGGCGCCGCAGATCACGGTGCGGATGCCGGAGCCGCGGGTCGGCGTCCAGCAGGCGCAGCCGCAGGTCCGCGTGTCCGAGACGCAGCCGCAGGTGCAGGCGACCCAGGGCGAGGCACGCGTGCAGGTGCAGCAGGCGCAGCCGCGGGTCCGCGTGGAGCAGGCCCCGGGTCAGCCGCAAATCACCTTCGAGCGCACCGGTGAGCCGGTGGTCCGCGTCGAGCGCCAGGCGGCCGCCCAGCAGGGCCAGACCCAGGCCCAGCAGCAGCCGGCCGCGACGTCGCCGGCTCGTGGGGCGAGTGATCGCAGCACCGCGACGGGGGCCTCCGCCGTGCCGGCGCCGGCACAGTCCGGTGGCGCGACGCAGGCCGCGATGGGCATGCCGCTGGCGCGCGTCTCCAGCCTGGTCGGCACCAATGTCGTCGGCGCCAATGGCCGCGACTCCGGTGAGGTCGAGAACCTGCTGATCGACGGCAACGGCCAGGTGCGGGCCGCCGTGATCGAGTGGGGCGGGTTCCTCGGGATCGGCACGCGAGAGGCCGTCGTGCCGATCGAGCAGCTGCGCTTCGGTGCGGAAGGCGAGCGGGTGCGGATGGATCTGACCCGTGCGCAGCTTGAGGCTCTGCCCCGCTATGAGGCCGGCCAGGTCGCCAATTACGGTCGCCAGCAGGGCTGGGGCGAGGGCGTGCGCCTGCATCGCTGACGAGCCTGGCGCGGGCGGCACACCACGCCGCCCGCGCATCACGCCACGGGCACGGCCCGTGCGACGCCAAATTCGTTCTACCCGGCCACCTCCTGCCGCCCGGCAGGCAGGTGGTCGCTGGCGTGGCGGAGGGTGAACACCGCCATCTGGCTCGCGCCACCCAGCACCGTGTGCCGCCCCGCGATATCGTGCCGCACCACGTCGTAGCCGTTGCGTGCGGCAACGCCGGCAACCCAGCGCCCGAACATCGCCCGGTCCCATTCGAAATGATGGTCCGGATGGCGGAATCGGTGGCGCGGCACGCCGAGCAGCGCATTGAATTCCGCATTCGGCGTCGTGATCACGACCAGTCGCGGGCGCATCGTCCCGAAGACGGATCGCTCGATCGCCGAGAGATGCTCGGGCCGCACATGTTCGACGGTCTCGACCAGCAGGGCTGCGTCGAAATTCCGGAATGACAGCCCCACCTCGACCAGCGAGCCATGGATCAGGTCGATCTGGGCGCCGGTCCTGCACGGGGCGGCGTCCAGCCGGCCGCGCAGGCGGTCCAGCGCGGGGCGCGACAGATCGATGCCGACGATCCGCTGGATCCGTGGCTCCTCCGCCAGGCGGGTCAGCAGATGGCCCTCGCCACAGCCGAGATCGAGCACGGTCGTGGCACCGCTTTCCATGACGGCAGCATGCACCGCATCCAGCCGCTGCTGATGGAACCAGGAAATCAAATGGCGGACCTCCGCGCGCCGGCGCCCTTGCGCGTGGCGCCGGACATGCGCCGGTGGTCCAGTTCCTCGAGCCACGAACCCATGGGGTGTTCAACCCTGATGTGGACAGGCCAGGGGCCGTGCCGGATGCCTGTGGAGACATGCGATCTCCGCGTCCGCTTGGCCAGTCCAACATGGGGGGTATTTGCAGGATTGATGCGGCCGTTCGTGCGGGCGCGAAGGCCGGCCTCCGCCTGGCGCGGCCCAGATGCCGCGGCGCCCGGGATGGGATCGCGGAGTCGCTGCGGAATCCCGTCAGAGTGGTCGGCTGAGCCGCCGCACACCGTGGCGCCGGTCCATCGAGATGGCTGCCGAGGCCGGATTTGCCGGTGAAGTCCGGCGAACGGGCGGTGAAGCCGACGAACGCCCCTCGCGCGGAGCGCAAATCAGGCTGTCGCCACGCGCCGGCCGCCAAGTGCCTCGCAGCAGGGCGGGCAGGCCGGACACAAAGAACCCCGCCAGGACATTGTCCTGGCGGGGTGCTGCCCACCGCTTCCGATTGGTCGGAGTGAGAGGATTCGAACCTCCGGCCCCTGCGTCCCGAACACAGTGCTCTACCAGGCTGAGCTACACTCCGGCGGGTCGCGGTGAGGCGTCGGCTATAGCGAAGCCCCCGCCCCCCGGCAAGCGGGGGGCAGCCTGGCCGGTGTGCGATTTCTGCCCCGGCTGGGGCCAGGCCGGTCACGGCACCGCCCGGCTGCGCCCATCAGGCGCCAGATGCCGAGGAGCACCGGTCCCGCCAGCATGCACGACATGACCTTTAGCGACATCGACCCGGCAGGCCTTTTCCTCCCACCGACCCGGCTACGCCGCAATGAATCGCGTCTCTTTCTCCTCCGGCACCGTTGGCATCGACGGCCGCAACCGATCCTTTTGTCCCATTGCGTCATCTTCACATGCGTCGCAGGTTAAGCGCCTTACCCACCCCGGAGACCGCGCGATGGCCCATCGGAGCAGCAGCCCGCCGAGGCGCGTGGCGCCCCCGGCCCGGGGCGGCGTCCGTGACCTCGGCGCCGAAGCCGCGACCGCCCGCCCCGCGCGCCGATGAAAGCCTTTGGCTACGCCGCATGACGATACTCTGGTTGGCCCTGGCCGGGGTTGCGGTGCTGTCGCTTGCCGGCATGGGGTGGGAGGCATGGCAGGCGGCGCGCGAACGCCGGCGGATCGCGCCGCCAGGGGTCCTCGTCGACATCGGCGAAGTGCGGCTCCACGCGGTGCTGCAGGGCCGCCGCCTGAGGGTCGAGCAGCCGGTGCTGGTATTCGATGGCGGGCTGACCAATGGCAGCCTGGCCTGGCCCGCCGTGGTCGCGGCGCTCGGGCCGGAGTGGCTGTCCCTGTCCTTCGACAGGGCCGGCCATTTGTGGAGCGACCGGGCCGTTGGCCCGCGTGACGTGGAGGCCAGCCTGGCGGACCAGCGCGCCTTGCTGGCCGCGCTGCACCTGGCGCCGCCCTGGCTGCTGGTGGCGCATTCCTGTTCCGGCCACATCGCCCGGCTGCACGCGGCGCGGCATCCGGAAGAAGTCGCGGGGCTGGTGCTGGTGGAGACGATCCCGGCCGACCTCGCCGGCGCCATCACACAATCCAGCTTCGCGCGGTCCTTGTGGTGGAAGCTGCCGGCGGCACGGCTCGGCCTGTGGCGGCTGCGGCGCTGGCGCCAGGGCCTGCCGCCGCGACCGGCCCAGGTCACACCCGCCACCATGCAAGCCGCCTGGGCCCGGCTTTCGCAATCGCCCTGGGGGCTGGAGGCGACGCGTGCGGAACTCGCCTGCCTGGTGGCTGATACCGAGACCGTCGAGGCGGCGCCGCCGCCCTTGCAGCCCTGCATCGTGCTGGCCTCCACCCAGGGTGCCGTTGTCGTGCCGCGTGACCTGACGCCGGCTGTGGCGCATGAGTTGGCGCTGCTGGCACAGCGCAGGCTGGCGGCCCGGCTGCCGGGTGCGACGCTGCGCATCACCGCCGCCAGCGAGCATGAGATTCCCTGGCAGGCGCCGGAGGAGGTGGCGCAGGCGATCCGGGACCTGGCCGCGCGACTGCCGCCCGGGCCGCCCGCCGCCTGAGTCCGACCGCGCAAATTCCCCGCGGCATGCTATGTAGACAGCATGCTGCGCCGCACCGCCCTCCTGCTCGGCTTGAGCCTCGCCCTTCCGGCGCTCGCCCCCGCTTCGGCGATGGAGAGCGCCGCCGTCCAATCGCCTCGCGCCACGGCGACCCTGGTCGCGGATATGGCGGCGGTGGCGCCGGGCCAGGATTTCCAGGCCGGGTTGCGGCTGCGGCTGGCGCCGGGCTGGCACAGCTACTGGAAGAACGCGGGCGATGCCGGCGCCGCGCCGGAGCTGGACCTCGACTTGCCGGAGGGCGCCAGCGCCGGGCCGATCACCTGGCCGGCGCCGGAGCGCATCCCCTACGGACCGCTGGTGAATTACGGCTATACCGGTGAGGTGCTGCTGCCGCTGCGGGTGAGCCTGCCGGCCAGCTTGGCGCCGGGCGAGATCCTGACGCTGCGCGCGGAGGCCACCTGGCTGGTCTGCGCCGATGTCTGCATCCCGGAGGAAGGCAGCTTCACCCTGACCCTGCCGGTGGCGGATGCGGCGGTGCCGTCCCCCCTGGCCGAGCCTCTGTTCGAGGCCGCGGAGGCCAGCCTGCCGCGCCCACTGCCCTGGGCCGTGCGCGCCGGTGGCGGGGCAGGGCGGGCGAGCCTGACCCTCGCCGGCACCGGCCTGACCGCCGCGGCGGTACAAGACGCCTTCTTCTTCCCGGCCGAGCCGGGCGTGCTGGACAACACCGCGGCCCAGCCGATGCGGCTGCGCG
Source organism: Falsiroseomonas sp. E2-1-a4 (assembly GCF_051433165.1). NCBI lineage: Bacteria > Pseudomonadati > Pseudomonadota > Alphaproteobacteria > Acetobacterales > Roseomonadaceae > Falsiroseomonas > Falsiroseomonas sp. E2-1-a4. The sequence goes on from NZ_JBHMFS010000009.1 coordinate 160,015, forward strand.
ACGGCAGCCTGACGATCGACCTGACCCTGCTGCCCGACGCCGCGCCCGCGGCGCTGACCGGCACGCTGGTGCTGCGCGATGGCGGCGGCCAGCGCGCCGCCTTCGACATCGCCGCGCCCATCACCGGCCCGGTGGAGCCGGCCGGGACCCTGCCGCTGTGGTACGCGCTGCTGCTGGCGCTGGCCGGCGGACTGGTGCTGAACCTGATGCCCTGCGTCTTCCCGGTGCTGGCGATGAAAGCCATGGCCCTGGCCCGCATGGGCGGCGCGGCGCGGGGCGAGATCCGCCTGCATGCGGCGGCCTATACCGCCGGGGTGCTGGTCAGCTTCGCCGCGATCGGCGGGCTGCTGGTGGCGCTGCGCGCGGCGGGCGTGGCCGCCGGCTGGGGTTTCCAGTTCACCGAGCCCGCCTTCGTCGCCGCCATGGCCTGGCTGGTGCTGGCGGTGGGGCTGAACCTTTCGGGGGTGTTCGCGCTTGGCCGCACGGTGGGTGCCGGGCAGGCACTGGCTGGGCGGGGCGGGCCGCTGGGTGCCTTTGCCACCGGCGGGCTGGCGGTGCTGCTGGCCACCCCCTGCACCGCGCCTTTCATGGCTGCGGCGCTCGGCGCCGCGTTGGTGATGCCGCCGGCGGCGACCATGGCGGTGTTCCTGGCGCTCGGGCTGGGGCTGGCGGCACCCTATGCGCTGCTCGGCGTGCTGCCGGGGCTGGCGCGGGCGCTGCCGCGGCCGGGTGCCTGGATGGAAAGGCTGCGCCAGGCGCTCGCCTTCCCGATGTATGCCACGGCCGCCTGGCTGATCTGGGTGCTGTCCCTGCAAGCGGGGCCGGATGGGGTGCTGTTCGGCCTGGCCGGCGCCGTGGTGCTGGCGGCCGGGCTTTGGGGGCTGGGCCAGGCGCAGCGCGCCGAGGGGCGCCTGCGGATCACCGGCACCGCGGCAGCCGGCGTGGCCGTGCTGGTGGCGCTGGCGCTGCTGCCGCGGCTATCCGCCGCACCCGCCGTGGCCGCCGCCGCCGATGCCCAGGCCGAGCCCTGGTCCGCCGCCCGCGTGGCGGAGCTTCGCGCCGCCGGCCGCCCCGTCTTCGTCAATGCCACCGCCGCCTGGTGCATCACCTGCCAAGTGAATGAGCGGGTGGCGCTGCGGGCGGCCGGGGTGCGGGATGCCTTCGCGGCGCAGGATGTTGCCTACCTCAAGGCCGATTGGACCCGCGGTGACCCGGCCATTTCCGCCCTGCTGCGGGATCAGGGGCGGGATGGGGTGCCGATGTACCTGTATTGGGCGCCCGGCGCCGCCGCGCCCCGCCTGCTGCCGCAGATCCTGACCGAGGATGTGGTGCTGGAGGCGCTGCGCGGCGCCTGACGCCGTCAATGCTCGGTTCACCAGCGGCGGCGCAGAGTGCGCCATGCGGCTGATCCTGACCCTGCTGATCCTGCTTCTGGGCGCGACGCCGGCCCGGGCGGAGGACCCGCCGGCCTGTACCTCGGCCCGCGAAGGGGCGGTGGCCTGCCTCGCCGGGCGGCTCTGCGTCTGCCGCTTCACCCGCGGTGGCACGATGACCGGGCGGCCGGACCGCCACGCCTGGGATTGCGGGATCTTGCGCCCGGCCTGCGGCGCCGGGATCGTGCCACCGGCCATGCCGTCAGCGCCGATGCCGGAGATTATGCTTCAGCAGAGCCTGCCGCCGGGTGCCAAGCCGGAACGCGGCCGATGGTGAGGCGCCGGCTTCAGCGCCGGCCGCGCGGGGGCGCGGCGGGGGCGGAGGCGGGCGGCAGGTCTTCCTCCAGCACCGTCAGCATCACGGCGTAGGAGACTTCGCCCTCCTCATCATCGCGATGCACCGTGCCGATCACCTCATCCTGCACCATGACCTCAACCGAAAGTCCGGGGCGGGCGGGGGCCAGCAGGGTGATGCGGTCCGTGGCCAGCAGGCGGCGCAGATAGGCCTGCACGCGGGCGATATCGGATGGCTTCATCCGTGGGGAACTCCAGTCTCATGCAAGCGGCCCCTATGCACCGGCGGGCGGCGCAGGTCGAGGCCGGTGCCGCGTTTCAGGGGGCGCCGCCGGTCATCCGGGCGAAAACCTGGCGGTCCTTGTTGTCCTGCATCAGCATGGTGAAGCCGGTGATGCTGTCGAGGCCAAGGCCGATGGGCAGGCCCGTGTCGGGGTCCGGCTTGATGCTGCCATAGGCCGCGCCGGTCATCTTTTCCCACTTTCCGGCCGGCTTCTTCACCTCGACATGCACGACCGTGGTCTTGAGGATCAGGCGGACGATCGCTTCCTTGGGCGCGCGCGGCTTGGTCAGGCTCGGGTGGCCGGCCAGCATCTGCCAGCCATTGGCGAGCGCCCAGGCGGTCAGTTCTTCCTTGTCCATGGCGTGATTCTCCCGAGGCCGGTGGTGCGATGCGTATGGTCGCCTCGGCGGACGCTGGCAACGCCGGGGCGCAAAATCGGCAAAGGGACCGGTGGCGGGGTTGCGGCGCGCGGGACGTCTGGTAGATAGCCCGCCTTGCGCAGGACGGGTGGCCGAGTGGTCGATGGCGCACGCCTGGAAAGTGTGTAGACGTGAAAGCGTCTCGTGGGTTCGAATCCCACCCCGTCCGCCAGACAAGCAACAAATCCGCCATTTTTTGACATTGTTATTGGGTCTCCCCACATCCTTCCCCACATCGCTTGGCGGCTGCGGGCGAACGGCGCCGGATGAAAGGCTACGTCAGAACGCAAACGGGACCCGGACCAGTGGCGTACCGTCGGTTCGAATCGCTCTCGGTCCGCCAGTTTCCCTGGGCGTCGCGCTCTCCGATGGACCGACCGCCGCGCTGACTGGCACGGTTCCTGGGGTGTTCCGAGGTGACCTGTTGACTGGCCTACGGCGGCGAAGCGCAGAAATCGCTCTCCAGGTGCCCGTTCTCTCCGAACCTATTGACCCGCCCGATTTAGTACGCCCGACAACACCCAAGCAGAACAGTGGTTTGCCGCAGCCGACCAACCGAGCGGTTCGCATCTCCGCTCGGCATCCGAGTGACCTCGATGACCAACTCTCGCACGTCCTCGGCCGCAGAGAGGACGTGGAGAAAGCGGCGGAAAAGTCGAACCAAAGGCGACTCTCGTGCTCGCGGCTGATATGCGGTGTTGAGGCGCAAGCAGATATCGCTGGCTAGCGCCCGAGATCGGCAGCTTCGCGCCTCCCGCCTCAACGGCCTTTTTCAACGAAATCCGCCCAGCACGGTCCGCCAGGGACGGGGGCGCACTGCTTGGCGCATCGCGCACCGCGCCGCCGAATACGGCGATCCCGTGCGGGACGCGGAACTGCTTGAGACCCTCTCCCCCCTGCACAAGGCCGATGCCATTGCCTGCCCGCTCCTCGTGGCGCGGGGGCTGACGGACCCCCGCGTGCCGCCGCATGAGAGCGAGCAGATCGTCGCGTCCCTGTGGCGGCGGGATATCCCGTGGAGTATCTGACCTTCCCCGGTGAGGGCCATGGTTTCCTCAAGCGCGACAACCGGCGGACGGCCTATCGCGCAGTCATGGCCTTCCTCGCGCGACATCTACTGAAGCAGGCCTGAGCCAGGAGACGAAGCATGCACCGCCGGACCCTGATTGCCGCCAACGCCGCCCTGTTGGCCCTGGCTCGCCCCACCCTCGCGCAGAACCCGACCCGCGTGCTGCGCTTCGTGCCCGAGGGCAATCTCAACAACCCCGACCCGGTCTGGACGACGACGACCGTCGCCCGGAACCACGGGCTGATGATCTGGGACATGCTCTTCGCACTGGATGAGAGCTTCACGCCCAGGCCGCAGATGGTCGAAGCGCATGAGGTCTCGGAGGACCGCCTGACCTGGCGCTTCCGGCTGCGCGAGGGACAGGTCTTCCATGACGGCGTGCCGGTGCGCGGCGCCGACTGCATCGCCAGTATTCAGCGCTGGGGCCGCCGGCGCCCCATGGGCCAGACGCTGCTCGAGCGCACGGAGGAGATGAGCGCGCCCGACGACAGGAGCTTCGTCATCCGCCTCAAGCAGCCCTTCGGTCTGATGCTCGAAGCCTTCAGCGACTCCTGCTTCATGATGCCGGAGCGGATGGCGAGGACCAACGCCTTCACGCAGATCAATGAATACGTCGGCTCCGGCCCCTACCGGTTTGTGCGGGATCAGTGGATCTCCGGGGCCCAGGCCATCTATCTTCGGAACGAGAACTACCAGCCCCGCCCCGAGGCGCCGAGCCTCATTGCCGGCGGCAAGGTGGCGAATTTCGACCGCGTGGAGTGGCGGATCATACCGGACTCCGCAACGGCCGTCTCTGCCCTCGGCAACAACGAGGTGGATTGGGTGCAGCAGCCCCAGGTCGACCTGCTGCCGTTGATGCGCCGCAACCGTAGGATCCGCGTTGCCGTCAACGACCGGATCGGTGTGACCGGCATGATCGCGCTGAACCATACGCAGCCGCCCTTCAACAACCAAAAGCTACGCCAGGCCCTCCTGCCCGCCCTGAGCCAAGAAGATTTCGTCACCGCGGCGCTGGGCAGCGAGCCCGAGCTCTTCCGCGTGCCCGTCGGCACCTTCACCCCCGGGATGCCCATGGCGAATGACGAGGCGATGGAGGTGCTAACCGGCCCGCGCGATCTGGCCCGAGCGCGCCAGATGGTCGCTGAGAGCGGCTACAACAACGAGCGCGTAGTACTGATGGCGCCGACGGATTATCCCGCGACTATGGCGCTCGCCCAGGTCGCGAACGCCCTGTTCAGGCGCCTCGGCCTGAACACCGAATTTGCCGCGATGGATTGGGGCACGCTGGTGCAGCGGCGCACGAGCAAGGAGCCGGTGGACCGCGGCGGCTGGAGCGCCTTCTGCACGACCTTTGAAGGCCTGACCGTTGCCGATCCTTCCACCCACGTCCCGCTGCGTGGGAACGGGCCTGCGGGCTGGTTCGGCTGGCCTGTCTCGCCGCGCCTCGAAGCGCTACGGAGCGAGTGGCTGGACGCGCCGGACCTCAACGCCCGCAAGTCCATTGCACGTCAGATGCAACGGATCGCACTCGAGGAGGTGCCCTACATCCCGACGGGCCAGCACTTCAACCCGACGGCCCATCGCACCAGCGTGCAGGACATCGTGCCGGCGTCTTTCCCGATATTCTGGGGAGCGCGGAAGGTCTAGGCCGGTGCAGGTAGCTTGCGGACTGGGGACCTCAGCCGGATGAGCGCCGATAAGGCCGAAAACGACCGCGCGGCCGCCATCCTAACGTGATTAGGGCTGCCGTGTGTGCGGTAGCTCCGAGAGTACCTGCGTTCGCACGCGGCGCAGCAGCGAGACGTCCCGCGTCAATGCCCCTTCGAGAGCGAGTGGCGTCCCATCACCGGCGTTGCCGGTCAGCAGGATGGCCGGCATGGCATGCTCAATGCCCCGAACGCCACAGAAACCAAGGTGGATCACCCACCACGCGCTCTGCCTGCTGCTATCTTGGCGCGAGCGCTTACAGAGCCCTCATTGCCGTGGGCAGTCTCCGATGGTGCCTCGCCGAAGCGGCGGCGATACGCGGTGGCGAAGCGTGCTAGGTTGGTAAAGCCGTGGCGGTGCGCGACGGCCGCCGCGGACGTGCCGCTGCTACCGGTCCGCAACTCCTCGCTTACCGCGTCCAGCCGGATCGCGTGCAGCGCGGCGAGCGGCGTCGTGCCGCGGAAACGCCGGAACACGCCGTGCAGGTTGCGCACGCTGCACCTTGCCGCAACGGCGACATCAGCGATACGGATCGGATTGGTGCTGTTAGCGCGCATGAACTCCTCAGCGCGCCGCACATAGGCCGGCACCGCGCATGGTGCCCCGATGTCCAACTGGTCGGTGTAGTTGTGCGGCACGGCGCGCAGCAGCAGGGTCACCAGGAGGTCGGTCATGGCGGCGAGCGCGACGGGATTGTCGGCCACTCCGTCAAGGCTCTGGAACTCGCCAAACACGGCATCCAACTGGCGCTTGAAGCTCACGGCCAAGCCGCAGGTCCAGTCCAGCCCAGGGGCGAACTCTAGCGGCCGGCGCAAGTCGCGGTCGAGTGAATGTTGCAGCGCCGCTTCAACCTCTGCCACTTTGAAACAGAGATTGGCACGGGCTCCGGCGTCACTGAACACCACCCGGGCGCGCGGGCTCGGACGCATGACTAGACCACGGCCTTCGCTGACGGTCGTCGCAGCGCCGTCCTGCAGTAGCGTCAGGGCGCCCATGCAGGGTATTACGACGACAAAGTTGTTGCTTTCGCCGCCGCTGAGCGTGACCTCTGTACTGAAGCGATTTGCAGCGAAGCACGCGTCGATCGTGCCAGCACAGCGATCTGCCATGGCGAAGATCGCCTCGTTGAAGCGCATGCGCCACAGCGCGCGGTCCCGCAGCTGATAGGCGTAGTTGCAGCTCACCCCCGGAAGCCGGGTGCTGATGCGCGACCTGGCAGTGAACTCCGTCGGATCGACGCTGCTTGTGGTCTTGAACTTCGCGGCCGCGGGAGAAGCGAGGAGGCGTGCGCCTAAGAACATCGGTTCCACTCCCGTCATCGGGAGCCATGCGAAAGATTTGGTGGCAGACGGCCGATCGCGCAGCGGTCTGTGCTGGCCAGACGCGTATCGGGCCCGAGACGGTGGGCGAGGCCGCCGGACGAGGCCGCGGTCGTCCGGTTGCCGCGCTGAACCAGCGTCAAATGGCCCTGCAGAGGCATCGAAAAGCCGAAGACATCGCTCTCGTCGCTGCTCACCGAAACCTCGGTCGCGAAGCGGCTCTCGCCGTGGCTTGCTCGCATGGCCCCTGCGCTGCGGATCGCGACGCCGAAAACCCGGCTGCCGAAGCGCATACGCCATAGCGCGCGATCCTGCAGACGGTTACAGTACTCGCGGCTTGATCCCGGAAGGCGGTCGCTCACGCGCGAACGTGCATCGATCTCCGCGGTGTCGCTTGCGGAGACGACCTTGAACATCGTCCGCGCTGTACTGTCGGTCGGAAGCGCAGGAATTCGCATGCCAACACCCCACCCTGAGCCGAGGCGCGCTGGTGCGCGAACTCCGGCCGCGAGGGCACGATAGACAAATTAGGCAGCGTTTGGAAAGAGCTGGCAACTAATTACGCGCCCCGGCTCCTTCAGGCCTCGACCCTACGCCGAGGCGTGGAAGGGTGGGAGGAGGCTGGAGCCCCTCCCTAAATGCGAACATTCTTCCAGGACCCACTGTCGCGCCGGAGCGCGAAGCTGCCCCGCCGTTCGCGACCGAACCCCGCGGCGCCACGCGGAACTGGCCGAGGTCGCGCGGTCGCGCCCGCGCGCGGCGGCGCTGCATGGCGATCCGTTGGCTGCGGAAGCTGCGAGCCGCGCCTGTGCCGCCGCGCTCAACCTCGCTCTCTTCGCCGACGTCGCGCGGGCGTTGGGGCCGATGCTGCGGCTTGCCTGGCGCCGTCGCTGCGGGCGGCACGCAACGCCGGTGAGCGCGGGGGACCTCGACCCATCTGAGCCCGGCGCGAGCCGGCGAAGGGTGGCGGGGCCCGGCGGCGCGCGATTGCCTGGGCACTCAACGCCGTCGCGATGGCCGCGATGCTTGCGATCGCGCTTCCCGCGCAGCATCGCAGCCTGGCAGCCGATCTGGGCACCGTGGGACTCCTCTGGATGCCGGAGGGTCCGGCGCCGTCCATGCCGACGGCCATGGTCGTCGCGCTGCACGATTCGACGGGCATTGACCCGCGCGGCTGGCACTACGCCGACCAACTCACGGCCGCCGGCATCGCGGTGCTGCATATCGAACTGCTGGACAGTTCCGCAGACGGGTCCCGGGCGGCCGTGGCAGCAGACGACGCTACCGCCGTAGGCACCCGCATGGCCATGGTGATGGGCATTCTCGCGGGGGACCCGCTCTTCGCGAGCGTGCCAGTCGGCCTTCTCGCGCTGGGCAGCGCCGGGCAGGTCGCGCTGCTTGCAGCCGCCGATCCCGCACATGGCGACCGCATCACCGGGGTCGCGCTTCTCTATCCGGGCTGCGCCAGCCTCGCCACCGCGATGGCCGAACACACGCCGCCCAGATCGCCGGTGCTGCTGCTGCATGGCGATGCCGACCCGGCCAACGTGCTTGCCGACTGCATCGGCCTTGCGGATCGGCTCGCCCGCTCCGCCCCGGTGCAGCGCCGCCAGTATGCCGGCGTAGGCTATGCGTGGGATCTCGCACCCCACGGGCCGCATGAGACGGTGAAGCTGCCCTGGCCCGGCCGTCCGGGCGCATTGGTCGCCGTGACCCACCGGCCCGAGGTGGCGGAACTTGCCGGGGCGCAGGTTGCAGCCTTCTTCGCCGCGCGCGTCGCAGCGCATCGCCGATGATGCTTCCGACGTCACGCGCCGGGCCGGGCGGTATGCAGCGGTGACGGCGGCGGAGATCGCGCTGGGGCCGGCCGCGGCGCTGGCCGGCTTCGCACTGGGCTACCTCGCGCTGATCGGGGCACCGGGGCCGAACATGTTCGCCATCGGCTCCGTCGCATCGCTGCGCGGCTTTCTGGGCGTGCTGCCGCTCTGCGCCGGCATCGCGGCCGGAGCTGGCACGCTGGCTGTGGCGCTGACGCTGGCCTTCGACCTGCTGGGCCACGATGCCGCCTGGGAACGGGTCGGGCGTCAGATCGGCGCGCTGCTGCTGCTGGCGTTGCGGGTCGCCTTCGCGCCGAAGCCGGCGATCCACCATGGCGTGGAGGCGCCGGCGCCCTCCGCGCGCGACTGCGCACTCGTCTTCGCCACCGGTTTCTTCGTGGCGGCCAGCAATCCCGCGACGGCGGCCTTCTTTACCGCGCAGTTCCTCGGGCCCGTGGGGGGCGGAAACGCGCTGCCCATGGTCCTGGCGATGGTGCCGCTGCTGGCACTGCTCGGCAACGCCGCCATCGCCGTGCTGTTCGCGCGCCCTGCCGCAAGGCGGCTGATGCAGCGCCGCTTCCGCCTGGCCTGCCTGATGTCCGCCACCGTGCTCACCGCCATGGCCGTGGGGCTGCTGCGCACGGTCCACCCGGTGTGAGCCATGGGTCAACCAACGCGCGCCGCAGGCCCGAGACGCGCCGCGCGCAACAGAAGGAGTCCGATGACGCCGTGGCAACGATCCCGCTCGGGCGCTTCTTCACCCACATCGCTTTCCGTCGCACGCTCGAGGGTGTGTTGCCGGGCACGGCGCCCTATTTCTGGAATGTCCGGCGGACCGCCAGACGCGCCTGTTCGGCGCGATGTGTCAGTAGCGGGTCGCGGTGGGGACTGACGTCGCGGCAGGCGTAAGCGCGCCAGCCATGGCGGCCATGCAGGCCTCGGATGCGGCGGCCGGCGCCGCGCGTTCCGCTGTCGCAGCCATGCTGCCCACCACAACGGCTAGGGCGTGGCACAAGATAGCCAGGCGTTGCGGTGCCGCCTCTTGCACCGGAGACGGCGCCCCAAGCGCGAAGGCTGGCGCCCCGTCGCCGAGCGCGACAGCGGCGGCGTAGCGAGGCCCATCCGCGCCGAGCAGGGCTGCGGCCGGCGGGCGTACCACGTCCAAGATCTGCCCGCCGCCTGGCCCATAGCCGATAGCCACCACCATCCCCCTGCCCATCGTGCGCGTCAGGGCGTTCAACGCGTCGATCGCCGCGGCGGCGACACCGTGCTGCGCGCCGAGCGCGGCGTCGCAGCGCATCGGCGCCAGTTCAACCACTGCCGCGTGCTCCTCGAACAGCAGTGTCGCGACCAGGACGTCGCGCGCGAGGTCATGTGTCTGTTCCGCCGTCACCAGCACCACAGCGCCGTCGCCCACCTGCCAGGATGCTGGCAGGCTGAGCAGTATGCCGGTGCGGCACGGCTGCAAGGCGCCCGACCGGACCTCGAGGTAGTGGTAGCCCGTGTGCTCGCCGGCGAGAGCGGGAGGCATGAGCAGGCTGGCGGCGAGGGCCGCCGCGGCAAGACGGGACGGCATCATTGGCCTTTTCCTGGCACGGCTGACATGTTTCGAACCTGCGAGGCGCGTCCGACCCCGGCGAGCAGCACACTACCCGCCGCGCCTGCCAGCGCGACACCGACAACTGGGATCATGTGCCCCCCGGTCGCTGCAATGCCGAAGGTCAGGGCCGGCGGTGCAACGAGCAGCGCAATGCCGCGGCTGGTGTAGAGGACGCCGAGCACCCCGCCGACTGAGCGCGCGCCAAAGCTATCGGCGATGAAGGCTGGCAGCAGCGCGATGAAACCGCCATGCAGCGCGCCGAAGAGCAGGGCGAAGGCCTGGAGCGTCGCAAGCTCGCCGCCCCCCGCCCAGACCAGCATGGCCACTGCGAGTCCGGCGCAGCAGCCGACGAAGGTGACACGTCGCCCGACCACGTCAGCCAGCGCCGCGAGCACGAAGCGCCCGGCGATGGAACCGAGCCCGACCAGGCTCAGCAACGTCAAAGCGTCATGATGCCCGATGCCGAGTCCGCGGGCCGTCTCCACCAGCATCACGTATGGAAGCGTGACGGCGGAGGAGACCAGCAGGGTGCCCAGGTACGCGAAGCCGAAGGCGCGGCTGCGCAAGGCCGTCAGGCCCCGCTGCGTCGGTTCGTTCCGCCGCGGCCGATTCGGCTCTCCGTCCGCAGTCAGGCCGAAGCGCTCCGGCGCCGGGAACAGGAGCATGGCCCCGGTCAGTCCGAACATGATCGCCGCAAGGCCGCAGATCAGAAAGGCGGCGCGCCAATCGCCAATCAGCGCCAGCGTATTCGCTACCGGCGCCACCAGGGCCGTGCCGATGCCGACCCCGCTGACCGCGATGCCCGATGCGAGGCCACGATGCGTCTCGAACCAGCGCTGCACGGTGGCGACGGCGGGAACATAGGCGAACCCGGTGCCGATCCCGATCAGCAGGCCGTAGCCGATATAGACCTCGATCAGGCTGGTGGCTGCGGCCGCGACCATCAGTCCGATGCCGACCATCAGCATCCCCGCCGCTGCAAGCACGCGCGCCCCGACACGGTCGGCGAGTGGCCCGGTCAGCGCGCTGACGAAAAAGCAGGATCCGCCGCTCAGTGCGTAGACGACGGCGACGGAAGCGCGCTCGGCGCCAAAGGTGGCGCCGATCTCCTCCGCGAAGGCGGCGTAGGAGTAGATCGCGCCATAGCCGACCAGCAGCACCAGGAAGGCGCCGCCCACGACGAGCCAACCGCGGAACAGCGTGCCCTTCACGGCCGGCGCGACAAGCGGCTGGGCGCGCGCGGCCGCCGGTTCCGTGGGCCGGCGGGCTCGGCGCAGGCGGACTGAGCGGTCCGTCGCAGGCAAATGCAGTGTCACTGGCGATGCGCCGCGAAGCTTTCTGCGAAGAAGGCGGCAACCTCCGTCGCCGCCACTTCCGTGGCCTGCGGCCAGTGGCTGGCAGCAAGCAGCGAGCCGTGCCTGCCAGGCCAGGGCAGTCTGACCGTTTCATACGGTCCGTGTGGTGGGAGGTCCCATGCATAGCCTGCCCCGGCATATTGCCGACGGCGCACCGGCGCGGAGCGGGCAAGTAGACCCACAAGGGCGCTGCATTCGGCGGGCTGGTTGGACGGATCCGCGTCACCATGCAGCAGGAGAACCGGCGATCGCGGCCGCGTGGTCGCGGTCGCCGCCGTGGCAGCCAACGTCACGCAGCCGGGGTAGAGCAGGGCCAGCGCACCAATGCGGTCGCCATGGGCCGGGTCGGCCGCAGCAAGCAGGGCCGCCTGCCCGCTCTCGCCGAAGGCGAGAAGGCCCACCAGCGCTTTCGCGAAGCGCGGATCGGCCGCCACGCGATCGATGACCATCGTCAGCCGCGCGCCTGCTACAGCGACGTTGTCAACTGCCGCGGCCACCGCGAGACCATCGGCGGAGTTTTCCAGCAACTCGACGTGCAGGACGGCAATGCCGGCGGCCGTGACCTGGTCGCCGTAGGGCCAGCCACGCGAATCGATGCCAGTCGAGGCATGAAGAGCGATGACGATCGCGATCGGCGTGGACGGCGCCGTGCCTTGGGGTAACCAGAGGAGACCTAAGGCGTCGAGGTCGGCGGCCGCGCTTCGGCCTGGCGCGAGAAGTGCGATGGCCAGCACTGCGCCGAGAAGCAGGCGGGCGAGGCCTTGCAACCGATCGTCTCGGCGCGGCCCTGCCCTGCGCTGCGGTTTCATGAATTAAGGTCCGTCACGCTAGCGGAGTTGGCGCGCCGCCAATGGAGCCTTCGGGAGGTGAGACGCAGCAGGATCCGGAAGGCGTGCGCGAACCTGGCAAGAAGAGCGCGGATGACCGCGGCGCCATGGGCGCGGCCCGCGGCTTCCACAGCCAGCCAATCGCCGTGCTGGGCTGCCGAGCGGCAACGCGCGCGCGCGACCTCGACCGTCGTCCGGCGGGCCGCCGCGGCTGTCCGGCCAGCAACGGGCAGGTTCTCGGCTAAAGGCTGTTCTGGATTCAGGCCGATTGATCGCATGGGCTGCGTTCTCCGATGAGGACGCAGCGTCGCACGTGCCAATGCGCCGGGGAGACGCGAAGAAGCTCCGGCAGGCCGCCTTCTTGCCGGATCTGTCCGAGTGCTGCTGAATCTGTCTATCGTGCGCTCTGCACGGTTCAGTTGCATACTCGCTACCGAGCGAGTCTGCGCCTAGTACCCGCCCGCAGCCGAGGAGCCCCGGTTGGTGGTGCCACCCGGCGTCCGCACCAGCTTCCGCCCGCCCCGCTGCTTCCGGACTGCCAGCGGCACCCGGACGGTCAGCATCTGCGCGGCGCAACTCCGTTCGAGTTTTGCGGGGTGAGGGACCCGTTCATCGCGCTGGCGCTGTGCAGCGGCCTCGGCGGGGCTGCCGCGCCGCAGTATCAGTCGCGGCGGCGCCGGACCGGGGCGACCCACTCGCGCGGCGCGGCGCCTGGCAGCGCCTGCTCGCGCTGGGCGATGGCCGTGTCGGGGGCATTCGTGAACACCCCATGCACGCCGTAGCGGAACATCTTCGCGTGCATGTCTGGATTGGCATTGGACAAGGTATAGACATGCACGAACAGCCCCGCCGCGCGCAGCCGTTGCAGGCAATCCGCATCGGCCCGGGCGGCCTGCGTGCCGACGCCATCCGCGCGCGCGGCGATCGCCGGGATATCGGCCTCGGCCGGGCATTGCGAGGAAAGCTGCACCACCGGCAGCGATGATTGGCGCGAGAGATAGGCCATCACCTCAGCATCGAAGGATTGCAGAATGACATTGCCGCGGCGGCCGTCGAACAGCCCGCCATGGCGGGGATGAGCGAGCTCGGACAGCATCGCATCCGCCAAGGCGCGGTTGTAGCTGTTGAGCCCCTGGCCGATGGTCTTCACCTCCGGATACACGCCCACGATGCGCCCCGTCGATGCGTGGAGCGCGTGCAATACGTCCAGCACCTCGGCGAAGCTTGGCACCACCAAGCCCGCCGGGCCGGCTTCGGGCGGCGCATAGGCCGCGCCCCCGCGCGAGATGGCCTGCAGGCCACGCAGCTGTGCGAAAGTGATCTGGTCGATGTCGCTCGGCACGGAGGGGTGGGATGCGATGTTCGTGGTCGCGCCAAGCGCGCGGTCATGCCGCGCCACCGCGATGCCATCTGCGGTCAGCAGCAGATCGAGCTCAATGAAATCGGCGCCCTGGCGGATGGCGAGATGATAGGCCTCCATCGTGTGCTCGGGCAGATATTGGCTGGCGCCGCGATGCGCGATGACCAGCGGCCGCTCGGTGGCCGACTGGGCCGCGGCGGTGCAAGTGAGCGCGACGAGCAGGGCCAGGGTGAGACTGGAGAGGTGCTTCGGCATGGCGTGTTCTATGCCCTGTTCTGGCTCTTGGCGTGCATGAGCAGCGTAGTCCGGCGGCAGCGCCTGCGACAATTGGCGCCACCCGCCGTCAGGCCTCCGCCAAGGTAATCCGGACCAGGCTGTTCCGCCGGTTGGGTGGGTAGTGTCACTCCAGCAACACCCGAGCCACGCCGCCGGCCAGCACCACAGCAGAGGGGCTCCTGCTCGTGGTGCTGGCCGGGGTCAACACCAGTTTCTGCCCGCCCCGCGGCCTCCGGACCGCCAGCGGCACCCGCATGGTCAACAACTGCGCAACGTCGGTCACGCTGCTGCTGTCGCCGATGCGGCATGGGTCGCCAACGTCCTGCGCCAGGACCGCCGGTCCTCCAGCTTCAGCGACCCCTCCGCCCCGTTGGCCGCCGCCTGGGTGTGCTCGCAGCGAAGGCGTCGACCGTCGCCTCGGCGATGACGTCGAACAATGCGGCGTCGGGCAAAGGCTCTCCGCTGGCGAGGTCGCGGGCGACCAGGGCGAAGTTGAGCCATTCATCGCCGTCGTCGGCAGCGCTACCCTGTAGCGTCGCCGCCATCCAGGCACAGCGCTCGGCCCAGAAGAGGCGGCGGCCCGGCAAATGCCGCGTCAGCACCGCCTCGATCCGCTTGCGGCGAGATGGGATTGGCCGAAGCAGGGCCTCAACCGCCTCTCCGGCTTCAAACCAGGAGCCCACGGTCTCGAACAACTCGGGCCAATCTGCGCCGTCCGCATGTGCAGCGCTCGTCGCATTGGGTCCGGTCTGGTCGGGTGGCAGGCCAGCGAGCAGCTGGGCTGCCAGAGCTATCGGCGAGATCGCGGCCGGCTGCAGCAGGCCCAGCCCAAGCGCTTCGGTCACCTGCAGCAGGCCAAACGGCGGCGGGGTTCGCTGCGAGAGATTGATCGCCAGTGCGTCGGCAAGCCGAGCCTGGACGAAGCTGATCGGCACCGTGACCGCCTCGGTCGCGCCGGTGATCTCGGCGATGATACCGTCGGCCTCACGCTTCGGCATGTCCTCGCGAACCAAAGCATCTGCCACGCCCACATCCGTCTTGATGAGCACGGAGGCTAGGGCGAAGCGACGTCCGGTCTTGAGCAAGGCAAACAGGCTTTGCGCCCCCGCCCCGTCGCACAAGGATGCGAGCAGTCTGGTGACTTCGATGCGTGGCGCCGGCACAGGTGCAGCCGTGTTGGCGCGCAGGACGCGGATTGCGGCGTCAAGTTTGGGTTGGCGCGCCGTCGGCAACCACGGGCGAAGGCTGATGAGTCGTTCGACCAGGCGGCTCGGCACGGGGTTTCGGCGCGCCTGCGCGACCAGCGCCTCCAGCACCGCGACGCCTGGGGCGGGATCCGCATCCAGCAGGAAGCCAAGCGCAGCGTCGCGCACAGCAGGGATCGTTGCGGTAGCGAGTTCCGCAGCCATGGCCGCGCGATGCTCGGACGGAAATGCCGCACCAGTGGCGGCCAGTTCTGCGTGGACGGCGAAGGGATCCTGACCAAGCGCCTCGGCAAGCGGCGCGAAATGTCCCGCCAGTTCGCCGTGCGCCGGCGGTGTCGGGTCAGGGGAGAGACCCGCCTCGATGCCCGTAATCGTTGCCTTCTTCAGCGCGGGCCCAGGGTCGAGCCCCGCCTGCGCAAAGGCCCGCGCGATCTGCATAAGCACGCTCGGGGCAAGACTACTGGCCGTGACCGCCGTCTCCACCGCTCGGCAAGCCTCCGCAAGACCTTCGCGTGCCGCGGTGTCCCCGCCATTGCCAGCGATGCGTAAATCAGTGAGCGCGGCTTCGAGCAGGAAACAGCAAGCTTCGACAACTCGATCCGCCGGCCGTTTCCTGCTGGCCTCGGAAATCAAGCAGGCAACGAGGCCTGGCGTGGCTCCGGCTTGGGCTAGCATCGGGCCGGCATCCAAGGCTCCGCGGCTTAGCGTGCCCCGGGCCATGTCCTGACCGACCATCTTCGCAATCTGCAGGATCGCACCTCGCGGTGTCACCTTGTTATCCTCTTCCAGTCAGCCGCAAGAAGCGCGGCCACCACAGGAAGGCGCGACATTACGTTGCCTCCTCTCGCATCGCCACCTTCGGCGTTCGAAGATGTCATCCGGTCGATCCGCGCCCAACTGGTCCAGGCGATGTGGCACAGGGCTGCCTCTCCCACCCCACCGGAAACGGCTCCATTTGCCCCGGCAGCGTCATTTCCTCTGGTTGCCGGTCGTCGAGGAGCGCCTCAACGATGTCCGGCGCGAATAGAGGCAGCTGCAGCATCCGGCTGAAGCAGTGCTCGTGACCTTCTTCGCGGCTGACCAATTTGTGACGGCACCCTTGTTCTGATAGGGTAACTTTGGCTAGCAACTTACTGCTATCGATCAGCTCAGCATCCACCACTCACGCGGCGCCGCGCGCCGTCCAACTTAATGTTAGGCTTTTGTGGGGGAACTCTGCGCGCCATGGATGACGAGAACACATCGGCCGACGGGACTCGTAGCTCGGCCTTTGAGACCCTGCTGGGCAAGCTCGCGCCACCCGCATCCTGCTTCCGTACCGCGGCAGACGAACTGCTCGCAACCTACGCAGCCTCGGTACCGGAGGGCGATGTCCAAGCACGCGGGCGGCTCGCTTCGGTTCGCGCCGTTTTCGAGGTTCTGTGGGCACGCGTTGCCGCAGCGGTCGGGGTGGCTGACGGCGCGACGGGCGTTTTGCGCGCCTACGCGGAGGCCTCGCCCCCTGGCGGCTCCCTCCGGGACGCCCCGGATATTTTTGAGACACTTTCGGACGAGCAGCAGACTGCGGTTGTGGCAGTCGCGGTCACCCCGGTCTGGCTCTGGGCGGTTCTCGAGGCCGGAGTCCCACGTCTCGTTCTCGTTCAGCCGAACGCGGGCGCCGCACGCACCGCAGCGGAGGAGGCGCTGGCGCTCCACTGTCTGATCGGGAGCAGAGCCCCTGACGAAGAGCGTGCGGTGGCTAAGAGTCTCGCCACGCAGTTCCTTGCGACGGCCACCGCCACCATTGACGCTGTGTCGGCTTCGCTGCCCGTTCAGCGGTCCCGCCCGACGAGTCTCGCAACACTGCTGCCGCGCCGCGTCGCCGCGCTCGACCTCGTCGCCATGGAGTTGGTCGGACCAAACGCCAAGATGGCCGAACTGGTGCGGGCGCGGGTTGCTGAAGCCGCCGTCTCGAGCGACCCGGAGCGGTTTAAGGAGCTATGGCAGGGCGTCGTCGCCGAGGCCGCAGCGCGGTTCCCCTGGACGCCGCCGCCGATGGCTGCGCGTCGGGTATCGCGCGAGTTGCTCTCGGACGAGATCCTTCGGCGCGCAGTGCGCTTGATATCAATGGTGCACCACCTCCACCGAGCGGGCTACCAGAGGATTCGGCTCTCTCCCGGCATCGCGCCGTCAGGGTGCTACTGGCGCGGCCCGGTCACCTTCGCCGGAAACGTTGAAGCTGACGGCTTCAGCATCAGGGAGTTCGATGTGGAAGGTGGCCTGGTGGCACCCTACACGTCGGGGCAGGGCGCACGCTACTTTGACTGGCCCGACGCACAGGCGATGGACGCTCGAGCGCTGGCGGAGGCCTTCCTTGAACGCTTCCACCTCATCGCGCGGCGTGGCGAGGGACGGGACTGGGCTTACGCCGGCTGGCTCACCGATGTCCTCGGTCGAGCGGAACTCGGCGACCTGCCGGCCTTCTACGCGGATTACCCTCTCGACGAGGTGGAGATGGGAAAATGGATGCCGCCGCCGCCATGAGCAACAAGCTACGAATTTGCGCGCATGTCTGACGAGGTGGACCGCCACTGCCCCTCCCACTCCACCGGAAACGGCGCCATCAGTCGCGGCAGCGTCATCCCCTCCGGCTGCCGCCCGTCCAGGATCGCCTCCACGATGTCCGGCGCCAGCGGGGTCAGGCGCAGCAGGCGGGAGATGTAGGACGAATTGATCCTCTCGGCTGCCGCCAGCTCATTGATCGTGCCGTAGCGGCCCGCCTCCATCATCCGCCGCCACCGAAACGCCCGGGCCAGCGCCTTCACCAGCGTGGTGTCCGCAGCCGAGGCGCCGCGGGGCGCCGTGCCCCGCGGGGTCAGCACCAGCTTCCGCCCGCCTCGCTGCTTCCGGACCGCCAGCGGCACGCGCACGGTCAGCATCTGCGCGGCGCCCGTCACGCCGCCGCCCTCGCCGATTCGGCTGGCGACGCAAGGTCCCGCGCTAGGCTGGCCAGTCCCTCCAGCTTCAGCCGCACGTCAGCCCCGCCCACTCCGATGTCCACCCGGTCGACCAGGAGGCGGATGATCCGCGCTTGCTCCGCAGGGAAAAGCTCCTCCCACAGCGGGTCCAGCCGCTCCAGCGCCAGCCGCGCCTCGTCCTCGGTCATGTCGGGCGCCGAGGCCCGTGCCGCGCGCCAGGCGCCCAACACCACCTCCGGCTGGCGCAACAGCCCCCGAACCTGCGCGATGACCGCACCCTCGATCTCCGCGGCGGAAATGCGCGCGATGGCCGGCCCGTCCGCGGCACTGCCCCTCAGCACCGACTGGCTCACATAGTAGCGGTACTGTTGACCGCGCCGGCCCCGCGCGTGGGTGGGCGACATCGCGCGGCCGTCGCTGCCGAAGATCAGCCCGCGCAGCAGCGACGGCGTCTGGCAGCGCGTGCGATTGGCGCGGGTTCGCGGGCTGATCGTCAGGAGGGCGTGGGCCGCGTTCCACATCGCCTGCGGCACGATGGCGGCATGCTCCCCGGGGTGGGACTTCCCCTTGTGCATCGCCTCGCCGAGATAGGTCCGATTGCTCAGCACGCGATAGACGTCGCTCTTGGTGAAGGCGCGGCCGCGCTTCGTGGTGGCGCCCTCGGTACGCAGCGCCTGGACCAGCTTCGTACCGGATTCCGTCTCGACGAAGCCCTCGAAGATCCGGCGCACCAGCGCCGCCTCGGCGTCGTTCACCAGCAGCTTCCGATCCCGCGCGTCGTAGCCGAGTGGCACGAAGCCGCCCATCCAGATCCCGCGCGCCCGCGAGGCCGCCACCTTGTCGCGGATGCGTTCGCCGATAATCTCCCGCTCGAACTGCGCGAAGCTCAGCAGGATGTTCAGCGTCATCCGCAACGCCTCCGCGAATCGATCCAGCCGAGCGAATCACAGGTGACTCAACGGATTCAAGATGTTCGCGGACAGATGGGGTGATTGGGGTCTCACCCTGGTGATCCGGTGGCTGCTCCTCTCAAGATGATCGAACGTGGTCCGGTGTGTGGATCGGCCACAAGCATCAAGGAGGAGCAGCCGTGGGCTACTTTGCCGGGTTGGACGTTTCGTTGGAAGAGACCGCCCTCTGCATCGTCAATGATGCGGGCAAAATCGTGCGCGAGGCCCGCGTCGCCAGCGAGCCGGAGGCCTTGATCGCGTTCTTCGCAGAATGTGGGATGAAGATGGAGCGGGTCGGCCTCGAGGCGTGCTCGTTGACGGCGTGGCTGAACGCGGCGCTAACGGAAGCTGGCATCCCGGCGATCTGCATCGAGGCGCGCCAGGCCAAGGCGGCGATGGGCGCGATGCCGAACAAGACCGACCGTAACGACGCTCGCGGGCTGGCGCAGATCATGCGGACCGGCTGGTATCGGGCCGTGCACGTCAAGAGCGCGTCCTGTCGCTCGTGGCGAGCGCTGCTGACGGCGCGGCGGATGGTGCTGAACAAGCGGCGCGACGTCGAGAACGGCATCAGGGCGCTGCTGCGCGAGGTCGGTCACAAGGTCGGCACGCCGAGCCGCAAGGACTTCCCTGCACGGGTGCGTGAGCTGGCGGCCGACGATCCGGTGTTGGCCAGCCTGACCGGGTCGCTGCTATCCGTCATCGAGGTGATGACCCAGGAGGTCGAGCGTTTGACCAAGCGGGTGCTCGATTAGGTGCGCGTCGAGCCCACCTGCCGGCGGCTGATGACGGTGCCAGGTGTCGGGCCGCTAACCGCGCTGGCGTTCCGCGCCACCATCGACCAGCCGGACCGCTTCCGAAAGTCGCGCGATGTTGGCGCCCATCTTGGCCTGACCCCACGACGCTACCAGTCCGGCGAGACCGACGTGCAGGGGCGCATCAGCCGGTGCGGCGACGAGTTGGCGCGGACGGCGCTTTACGAAGCGGCCCATTCGCTGCTGATCCGCAGCACCAAATGGTCGGCGCTGCGGGCCTGGGGGATGAGCGTCGCCAAGCGCCGAGGCATGGCACGCGCACGTGTCGCGGTGGCCCGCAAGCTGGCAGTGATCCTGCACCGTATGTGGGCCGATGGCAGCGAGTTCCGCTGGGGCAAGCAGCATGCGGCGCCGGCGGCAGCCGCATGACCAGAGGAGGTCCAGTTTCCGCCTGACGAGGGCGGAGCCGACGTCGTTCCCGTGGGGACGATGGGCGAGGCGATCTCGCTGAGTGTCCGGAGCCGGAGGGCAGCAATGCCCCGAAGGTCGAGGGACAGATTGAGACGCCTCGCTCTCCTGACCCCATCCTGCGGCGACCATGCGCCGACCGCGAAGAGAAGCGAGTGACCCGCGGGAATGGCTTCAGGCGAGAGGAACAGCTTGACCCCACCAACCCCATCAGAGAAGACACTCAGGCGTACCGGGTGCCAACGGCACGTTCACCATCACGGTGATCGACGCGAACAGCTTCGATCTGGTCGGCTCGACCTTCACCGGCGCCTATCTGAACACCTGCTGGGCTTCGGTCTCGCGCAATCTCGCACCCGCCTCGAACACCGACATCAAGGTCCAGTT
Source organism: Falsiroseomonas sp. E2-1-a4 (assembly GCF_051433165.1). Taxonomy (NCBI): domain Bacteria; kingdom Pseudomonadati; phylum Pseudomonadota; class Alphaproteobacteria; order Acetobacterales; family Roseomonadaceae; genus Falsiroseomonas; species Falsiroseomonas sp. E2-1-a4. Next base: position 180,496 of record NZ_JBHMFS010000009.1, read on the forward strand.
CGTCACCGTCGCCGACTACGCCGAGCTCACCACCGAGATCACCGCCGGCCGCGGCCAGTCCGTCGCGGGCCAGGGGTTGGGCGTGAACGTCCTCAGCACCATCGCGCCGTCTGTCACGCCGATGGGCGGCCAGGCGCGCAACACCAGCGGTGCGCTGCCGGTGCTGGCGGCGACCGGCTACTCCGCCAACCCAGTCGCCGTCACCACAGCGCGCGGCGTGGACCTGCTCGCGACGCTGAACGGCGCCCTGGTGACCAAGCCCTACGCGATCCCGGAGGCAGACTGGCAATACGCTGCCGCCGCGGGGGATCGTCAACACCACAGACGTGGTGCTACGGGCGGCGGCGGCGGCCAGCATCCGGAATTACGTGACCTCGATCGATGTGCGCAATGCGCATGCGACGGTGGCGACGGAGGTGGTGATCAAGGACGGCGCCACGGTGATCTGACGGCAGCTGCTGCCGGCGGCGATGGCCGCGCCCGTGGAGATCACCTTTCCCACCCCGCTGCGCGGCACCGCGGCCACAGCGATGAACGTCGCCTGCATCACCACCGGCGCGCAGGTCTACGTCAACGCGCAGGGCTTCGCCGCGCCGTAACGGCGCCCCGCAAGGAGCACTTCCATGACCGAGCCGATCTAACCGGCGTGGCCCAGCCCCGTGCCGGATTCCGACGCTGCGCCCGATCGACTGCCCACCGTTGGGCAGTCGATCGTGGCGTGCCGCGCCCTGGCGGCACCGGTCAGCGTCAATCGCGCAGCCCGCACCGTCGAGGTGGTGTGCAGCACCGGCGCACGGGCCCGCAATTTCGTGCCGCCCTATCAGCCCGTTGATGAAGTCTTCGTTCAGCGTCGAGGGTCTGGGGCGAAGCTGATGGCGATAGCGGCGGTCTGATCGCTGACGACGGCGATCAACAGCAGTATCAGGCAGCCGTTCGGCATGATGATGGCGGCAAGGCCCGCAGATAGGCGCGCCTGGAACTCCCTCGGTGTTCCGACGCCGGTCAGCAGGCGCATGATGAGGCCGATATTGTAGCCGGCGACGTGGATCAGGTAACGCTTCTGGATGTTCTCCCGCCCGCGCAGCCAGGTCCGGCGCATGCCGCCACGGTCAAGCACCAGGGCAAAGCAGCGTTCGACGATCTCGGCGCGCAGCCTGAAGGCAGCGCGGGCGACCCCGGAGAGCAGCCGGATGCGGTTGTTGACCACCGCGCGGCGGGCGGCATCGTCGCCATACTAACGCAGGAAGCCATCGCGCTTCGGCTCGGAGATGCGCGTCTTCCACGCGCCATCGTCGAGCGCCTTCAGCGTCTCGCGGGAATGGTATCCCTTGTCCGCCACCAGTTCGGCCGGCGCCTCCGGGCTCGGCGCCGCCTCGACCGCGCCGAGATGCCGGGCGGCGCTCGCCAGGGTGTCCGGCAGGGTGGCGGTGTCGCCGCGGTCGGCGGCGTGCATCTCGGCGGCGACCACCGCGCCGGTGTCGAGGTCGACCGCGTGCTCCGGCTTGTGCGCCAGCCGCGTGCGGCCGTCCTTCAGCCGGGCGATGCGCGCGTCCGGATCGGCCGGGCTCTCCCAATCGGCGTTGGACAGCTTCTTGCCCTTGCGGGCACGGTCCAGCCGGATCAGGTCGTCGGCCGTCGGCGTCTCGATGCCGCTCTCGCGGGCCATGCGGGTGAGCATCTCGCGGTAGCCCTCGCCGCTGCCGCGCCGGACGAGGGCGCGCAGCGCCGCGTTGGCCTCCATCGTCGAGGCGTCGACGCCGATGCGCTCGCCCTTCACCAGGCCGCGCTCGGCCAGGCGCCGCAGTACCCAGGTAAAGACCGCATCGTGCATCTCGAGCGGCAGTCGCGAGCGCGTGCGGCTCAGCCAAGAGTGGTCCGGCACCCGCTCGCGCTCGCTGAGCCGGAGGAACTCGCGCAGCGACAGGCTGTCGGCGCAGCGCCATTCCAGCCCGCGCTCGCTGTCGATGCCCTCGAAGTAGCCGACCAACAGCATCCGGAAGTAGCGTCCCGGCGGCAGCGATGGCCGGCCACGCCGCGCCGCATACTGCGCCGCGCACAGCCCCTCGACGAAGCCGTCGAACCCTGCCGCGACGAGCTCAGCTTGCAGCCGGTCGTAGAACGCATGCCCCGGCGAGCGTGGCATCTCCGACCACGCCACCAGCATCTCCGACTGACGATCCCGCTGCCGACCCAGCGCCATCCCATACCTGTTCTTATCCAACACGGATGTCAGAATCAGGCCAAGCCGATTTCGTCAACGGGCTGTTAAGGGTCGCGCAGCTTGCACTTAAGGTGGAGGCGCAGCGCCTTTCACTGGCAGAAACAGGTCAGCATTTCACGCTTGCCGCCAGGGCTCCGGCTCGTGGTGGCTTTCCGCCCCTTCGCGCTCGAAGGATACCACGGAGTAGTAGGATTGCGATCGCATCGCCGGAACGCGATGCAAAAGCTCATCGGCACCGGCCAGCATGTGCCGCATCGGCGCCCGGTGCAGCGGCGGCAGGTAGCAGAGCATTCGGAAGAATAGCGTCGTCGGATAGCTGAACCGCGCACCGCCGCCGAAAGATTGCTCAAGCCACTTCCGTGAGGACGTGCCCAGCGGTGCCTCGTCGTCGCTGCTTGCCTTCTCGATTCCAAGTTTACCGGGAAGCAAGCGACGCGCCGCCATCAGCAGCCGGCTGCCGCCACTTGTCTCGATGAAGGCGCCGCGTCCGCCTGGGCGCAGCACGCGGCGCAATTCCGGTGCCGCCACCGACAAGTCCAGGTGGTGCAGCACAAAAGCACCACAGACGGCGTCGAAAGATTCGTCGGCAAAGGGCAGTGCCTCAGCGGGTGCGGCATGAAAACTGATGCGGCTGCCCAGGCCGCTGACATGGGCACGCCAGCGCGCAACCTCGAGTGAGGATTCGGAGATGTCGACCGCCTCGACCACCGCACCAGCCGTGGCCATCAGGCACGCCATGAAGCCGGTGCCGCAGCCGAGATCAAGCACCCGGGCGTCCCGCAGATCGCCGAGATGGTTCAGCACCTCGCCGACATACTGAGGGAACCCGAGGTATGGCAGCCATGGCACGGAGCGGTCGGTCAGTTCGCCGGGGCGAACCCGATACAGCTCGGGGTCACGATCCACATTTGGGGTCTGTTTTGCGTCCCAGAAGCGACTCTCACGCTCCAGCTTGGCGCTCATAACCGGCTCCTGTTCATGGAACGCGAGTCAGAGCCCTGATCCTTTAGCGCAGCAGGAATATGCCACTGCGCAGAACTGTGCCGATCCTTCCGCGCTGATGCTGACGCCACCGATGCCTCCCGCTCCTACGGATTGATTCAGACTGCTGTAGTCGTCTCATCCACCCGGCGGCGCGCAGCTGGCGCGCCGAGCCAACCGCGATACCAGTCGAGCGTCTCCTCAAGCGCGCGATCGAGTGTCCAGTCCGGTGACCAATCCAGCAGTGAACGGGCCTTGGCGGCGGAAAGGTGCTGCTCCGGAATCTCGTTCGTCGCCTCCGCAAGAATGATCGGCTGAAGATCCTCCCGCCCCGCGGCCGAGAGAATCCGCCGTACCAGCGCAATGACGGAGATCGGCTGCTCGGTGGAGAAGTTGAAGGCATGGCCGTGCAGCGCCGGATCCTCCATCCGCTCCGCCAGGGTGAGATAGGCCAGCACGACGTCGCGAACATAGATGTAGTCACGGATCATGGTGCCGTCGGACCGCAGCACCGGTTGCTCCCCGCGCAACGCCCAGCGCACGACGCCTGGTACGACACGGTTGAAGTTCAGGTCGCGGCCGCCGAAGAAGTTTCCGGCGCGCGTGATGCAGACCGGCAGGCCGTAGCTCTGATGGTAGGTCTGCGCGATGATGTCCGTACAGGCCTTCGACGCGTCATAGGGATGGTTGCCGTTCAACGGCATCGACTCGTCGTAGGGCAGCCTTGCGGCTTTGCCATAGGCCTTGTCGGAGGAGGCGACGACGATCCGCTTCACCTGCCGGCGCAATTCCCGGCAGGCATCCAGCACGTTCCAGGTGCCACGGATATTGGCGTCGAAGGTGGAACGTGGGCTTCGGTTGGCAACACCGACGATGGGCTGCGCGCCCAGATGCAGGACGGTATCCGCCTCATGCTCATTGATCGCGCGCAGAACCGTATCGTAATCCTCCAACCTGCCATGCACGATAAAATGCGGCTCCGTCTCCGGGTCGTCGCGACGCGAGACATGGTGGCCGCCATCGCGGACGTACCCGATCGTCGTCGCACCGCGCCGGTTCAGTTCCTTCACGGTCCATGAACCGAGAAACCCGGCGGCGCCCGTAATGAAGACGCGCTTGTCGGCCCAGAACGGGTCCTGTGCCCTGCCGCTCACGCCGCCACCGCCTGTCGGATCCAGGGCAGGTTGCCGTCGGCGAACATCACCTCCAACTCCTGTTGATCCTTGTATGTGTCGAGGGATTTGAAGAATCCGTCATGCCGGTATACCGCCAGGTGCTTCCCGTGCAGCAGGTTCGGGAACACCTCCCGCTCCAGGTTCTCGCCTTGCCACTTTTCAAAGATACGCTTCTGCATGACGAAGAAGCCGGCATTGATCCAGTGGTCCTTCAGCACCGGCTTCTCTCGGAAGTCGGAGATCGTGCCGGTCTCGTCGGCCTCGATCGTGCCGTACTGTGACCGCAAGGGGACGGAGGTGATGGTGGCGAGCTTGCCGTTGCGGCGATGCGCGGCCAGCAGGGAATCCAGCACGACGTCGGAAAGCCCGTCCGCATAGGTCGCCATGAAGGTTTCGCCGAGCAGGTGCCGGCACCCCCAGATGCGGCCGCCGGTGTCGGTGCGCGCCCCGGTATCCACGATATCGATCTTCCAGCCGAAGTCGCGGCCCTCGAAGTAGTCGAGGATCACCTCCTTGCGGTAGCCGACCGACAGCACGAATTCCGTGAAACCCTGTCGTGCGTAGAGGTCCATTACGCGCAGGAGGATCGGCTTGCCGCCCACCGGCATCATCGGCTTCGGCAGATAGTCCGTGTAGGGGTAGGCGCGCGTGCCGGATCCGCCGGCGAGAATGACGACCTTCATCGTGGTCCTCCTGGAGTGAAAGCGTGCTCCTGCATCAGGCGGAAGCGGATCGGGGAAAAGTCAGCGCAAGCCCGTCGCGCAGCGGGGTCGGCTCGATCCCCAGGCGATCGCGCATGGCGCTGATGTCGAAGGCCTTGTCCTCGGTCAGGCGGCGGATCTGCGCCGGCGTCACGCGCGGAAGGCCGGGCAGCAGCGCGGCCAGATGCGCCAGCGGGCGCAGCAGCGCGGCGGGAAAGCCCAGTACCGGCGGCGCCCGCAGCCCCGCGGCCTGCGCCACCATGCGCAGGAAGTCCCGGTAGGCCAGCGCCTCCGGACCCGCTACCACGATCGTCTCCGGCCGCTCCCAGTGCCGCGACAGGGCCGCCAGAAGGCAGCGCGTCACGTCATCCTGGTAGACCGGCTGGACCAGCGCGTGGCCACCGCCCGGCAGCGGCGCCACCGGAAGCCGCGCGAGCAGCGCGGCCAGGCGCTGCACATCGCCCTCGCCCTCCTGCCCGTAGATCAGCGTCGGGTGCAGCATGACGCCCGGTCGGCCGCTGGCGAGGAAGGCGACCTCCCCGGCGCGGACGCCATCGCCATGCGGATCGGGCCAGCGGGAGAAGCGGCGCGTGGAGCCCATCAGGACAAGGCGCGCCTGCCGCGGCGCTGCGGCCAGCACCTGGCTGGTCCAGCGCGCATGTGCGGCATTCACCACCACGTCGGCACCCTCCAGCGCGGCGGCCAGCGCCGCGGGGTCGCTGAGGTCCGCCATGCGGGCGGCCGGGCCCGTTGCCTCCGAAGGCCGGCGCTGCACGGCCACCACCCGCTGCCCGGCCTGCACCAGGCCCCGGCAGAGCGCCCTGCCGGAGCGCCCGGCGGCGCCGATCACGGCGACCAGGGGTTCCGCCTGCCGGGCCGGGTGCGGGTCGTCCAGGGAAAGCGCGGGCTGTTGCATGGCCGCGTTTCAGCGCAGCGGCCCGAGGGCGAGGCGCTCGCCGCCGGCGGAAGGTTCGGTGAAATGCACCAGGTCGCCAGGCAACAGCGGCGTATCGGCATCGGCGGCGATGCGCTGCGGCGGCGTGGCGCGGATGCGCAGGATCGCGACCGTGAAGCCGGCTGCCGCACCCACCGGCTGGTCATCCGGGGGCAGCGTCTCACGCAGCTGTGCCAGCCCGCTGCGTGATTCCTGAAGGATGATACGCAGCGTCGCCAACTGGTCCTCGGCTTCCCGGATGCCGTTGCTGGCCTCCAGCCGGCGCTGCTGCTCGGCATTGATGCGCGTATGTTCCACGCGCGCGATCTCCTGCCGTGCGCGTGCCATGAAGGACAGGATCTGCCGGCGCTCTCCATCCACCTGCACGGCAAGCCGCGCCAGCTCGATCACCCTTGTGGTGCGGGGCGACAGGCCGCGACGCATCAGGTTGTCGACGTAGCGTGTCTCCTCCTCCAGCAGCTCCTGCTCCCGCGCCTTGGCGGTCGCATTTTCCCGCAGGGCCTGGATCTCGTCGTTCAGCGCCGCCGTCTGCGCGGCGAGCATGGCGAGCAGACTCTCGAAAATCTCGTACCGGCCGCGCAGCAGCAGACGCTCGCTTCCCAGCGTCTGCTGCAGGCGTTCGCGGGGCAGGTAGAGTGCGGCATCGGCGGGCGCCTCGAATTCCCTGACACCCTCCGTCTCGGCCAACCATCGCGCCCGACGGAGCAGGGCCAGGCCGAAGCTGTCCTGCCCCTGGCGGAGACGTTCCCGCAGCCGCGCGATCTCGACCTTCGCGCCGACCTCTTCGAGCTCCAGCCGTCGTGTTCCTCCGGCGGCGGCGAGCGCGTGCCCGACCGTCATGCCAAGCTGAAACGGATACTGGCCCGGCCGGCGCACGGGACCGGCGACCAGGATGGGCTGCATCTCCGCAATTTCCACGGAGACCCGGGGGTCGAGCAGGGCGGCCTCGTCCCGCAGCCGTTGCGCGACCGCCGCCCTGACCTGATCGGGGGTCTGCCCGGTGACGGCCAGGTTGCCCAGGAAGGGCAGGGACACGGCGCCGCCCGGCAGCACGCGGAACTCCCCCGAGAGGTCGGCGCGTCGATGGACGGTGATCGAGAGCTTGTCGCCGGGGCCGAGGATGAATGGCTCCGTCGCCGCTGACGTGCTGTTGGCCAGGGCGGCGCCCGTCATCGCGATGACCAGGCAGACGGCCCGGATGGTCCTCACGGTGCACGCTCCTGGCCGACGGAGGAGCCCATTTCCGGACGCGGTTGCTGGGCCTTCTCGCCGCCCGCGGCGTAGCCGCGAATCATGGCCAATACCTCGCCAGGGGTCATCCGATAACGGCTCCAAAGCCCGCCAAGGACGGTGTAGGCCAGGATGCGCAAATCGAGTTCGACCGAATAGAAATGCGTCACCGCTTCGCAATAGGCGATCTCGAGTTCCAACCGTTCTGCATCGGAAAGGCTGTCGCGACCAACAAGTTGCACCGGACCGGTGAGACCACAGGGCAGCGCAAAGCGACGTTCCGCATGAGGAAATACCTCGAGCAGAGAAGCGACGACGTTTTCCGGCAAAGGGCGATTGCCGATCAGGCTCAGATGACCCAGCAGCACATGGGCCAACTGCGGCATCTCGGTCAGCATCGCGCGCTCGATGAGCCGGCCCATGGGCGTGTAAAGCGGCGAACTTGACGGCAGGTTGAGAAAGCGCGTGGTCGCGACGGGAATGGTTTCGCGATTTGCGATCCTGTCTGCGTCGCGGCGCATGGTGCGGAATTTAGCTATCGGAAGCGCGGGGCCGGGTCCGACGCGGCGACGCGAGACATACAGTACCGGCCGGCCCTCCATGATGAGCAGGCCGAGACCGAGCACCAGCAGGAAAGGCAGTAGCCAAATCAGCATGCCCAGACCCACAACGAGGTCGAATGCACGCTTCCGGCGCGGAAACTGACGCGACATATCGGCCCTCTTTTGACGAGGCAGGAACGAAGTGCTGGGCGATGATTGCCTGGAGAAAACCATAAGTCCGGTGTGTTTCATCACCAATTCGTTCATCAATTCGTGACTTCTTGCAATCCTGAACCATTCGGTCAAAGATTGCCTTTCTCATTGCTTGGTTGTAAACCGAAACGTAAAAATAGATATTTTCATGTCACTCGCTTTCGAAACGCGATGGAACAGAAGGAAACAAACCGGGAAAGTGCACTTAGGTAAAGTCATTCGATATTTGTCGGTTTCAGGTTTTCGGCATCTAATGTTCGGGACATCAGCATGCCGCAGGGACGAAAGCGCACGCCGCGGCCGGGGGTCTGCAAGTGGAAGGTGGCAACGCCATGCATGGTGCGGTGGTCCTGGAGCCGCTGCCGCGGCCGAGCTGGATCCCGTCGGATCTCGGCGGCGCCTTCGCGCTACTCCGCCGCTCCTGGCTGCAGCTGCTGGCCTGCGGGCTGGCGGGTATCCTCTCACTGCTGGCCTGGGCCGTCGTGATCTCGGGACCGAGTTACACGGTCACCTCCAAGATCCTGGTCAATCTCGGGCCGGAGATGGCAACGACGCCGCTGCTGACGGCGCGTGAGACGGCCATCCCCGCTCCCGCCACACGGCGACCGGAGGATCCCGCAACCGGCGTGGAAATCTTCACCGATCCTCGCCTCATCCGCGATGTCGTCGCGGAGCTCGGCGACGACTTCTTCGCCGACTCACCGCCAACCAGCGATTTCCAGCGCTTCAAGAGCGCCGTGAAATCCGTGATCCGCAGCGCGCGGGACATGATGCGCGAGGCGCTGGTGATGGTTGGCCTGCGGCCGTCCACCACGGAGCAGGAGCGGCTGACGCTCGCCATCGGTGCGGCCATGCGCGTGGAGCCGGTGCGCCGTTCGGACATCATCACGGTGAGCATCGGCTTCCCGCACCCGCGCGCCGGCGAGATCATCCTCCAAAAGTTCATCGACACGGCGCTGTCCCGCTACAGAGACGCCTTTCACAGCCCCGGCGTCACGGATTTCTTCGCCGAAGGCCGAGCCGAGCGTCTGGCCGCCATACGCGCTGCCGAAGCCCGCCTGCTGGCGCTGCGCCTTTCCGCCGAGGACCCGATCTGGTCGGTCGCGGAGCAGCGGACCGTCCTGATCCGCGCCGAGGCCGACAGCCAGGCGCAGCTTCGGCAGATAAGGAATGCGATCGCGGCTGCGGAAGCGCAGGTCGCTCAGGCGGAAACAACGCTGGCTCAGATGCCGGCCGAGGTCGAGCTTTCGACCGTGCGGTCGCGGAACGAAGCGACGGACGCCATGCGCAGCCGCCTGGTGCAGCTTCGCCTCGATCTCGGGACGCAGCAGGCACGCTATGGCGAGGGCAGCCAGGAGATCGGCGATCTGCGCCGCCAGATCGAGGCGCTGCTGGCGCAGATCGCGGCGGAAGACCCCTTCGTGGTGGAGCGGGTGACGCTGGGCCAGAGCCAGCTTCACCAGGCCGCGATGCGCGACCTGATGTCGCGGCGCGCGGATCTCGCCGGGCTTCACGGCAGCGCCGCCCGGCTCGACGAACAGATCGGCGCCCTGCGCGCCCAACTGCGGCAGATCGCGACGTCGGCGGTCGAGATTGCCTTGCTGGAGCAGGAGGTCGCCCAGCTGCGTGGGGCGCTGGAGGTATTCGAGCGCGGCTACGAGGATTCGCGCGTCAGGGAGGCGATCGAGGCGGTGCGGCTGTCCGGACTGCGCGTGGTCATGCCGCCGACATCCGAGATCCTGCCGTCTTCCCCTTCGCTTCGCCGCACATTGCTGCTGGGGCTGATGGGCGGGCTGGTTCTCGGCGCGGGCCTGGTGCTGCTCCTCGAATTTCGCGCCGCGTCGCGGCGCCTGCCGGATGGAAGGTTCCCGGAGGGAGGCGCGGCATGAAGGGCAGATCCCTGCCGGACTGGGCCGGCCGCCGGGTGCTGGTCACCGGCTGCCGCGGCTTCCTGGGTTCCTGGCTGGTGCGGCTGCTGCAGTCGCAGGATGCCATCGTCATCGGCATGGCCGATGCCGGCCGGGCGGACGCGAATGGCCCGGGCCTCGCGGCCATTCCGGTGGCCGCGGAGCTGCGCGACATGGCCAGCCTTGCCGATATCCTGCGTGAACACGTGCCGGAGGTGGTGTTCCATCTGGCGGCCAAGTCGCTTCCCTCCGTCGCGCGGCACCAGCCACATCTGACCTTCGAGGTGAATGCGCGCGGCACCTGGAACCTGCTGGAGGCAATCCGCACCATCGCGCCGGAGACGCGCCTCGTCTTCGTGTCCACCGATTCCGTCTATGGCGAGAATGACGGCACGCCCTTCACCGAGAGCACGCCGCTCGCGCCCGATTTTCCGTATGAGGCATCCAAGGCCTGTGCCGAGCTTGCGGCGCGCTGCTATGCCCGCAGTTTCGGCCTGCCGGTCGTGCTGGCGCGGTTCTGCAACATCTACGGCCCCGGCGACACCAACATGGACCGGCTGGTCGCTGGCACGGTGGAGGCCGTGCTCACCGGGCAACCCCCGCGGCTGCGGGGGGATGGCAGTTCGGTCCGCAATTACCTCTATGTCGAGGATGCGACGCGCGCCCTGCTGCAGGTGGCGGACGCCCTGGGCGGCGAAATTGACTCGGGCGAGGCCTTCAACTTCTGCGACGAGGCGCCGGTCAGCTCGGCCGATCTTGTGCGTCGCATCGTCGCGATCGCGGGCCGCACCGACCTCCAGCCCATCCTCGGCCCGGGCACGCCCGGTGAGATCTCCATCAAGCGCGCCTCGGCGGAGCACGCCCGCCGGATGCTGGGCTGGCGGCCCGGCGTGACGCTGGAGGAGGGGCTGCGACGGACCATCGCCTGGCACCGCGAAAGGCGGGTCGCGGCATGACGGGGCTGCACGCCTCGCCGCGGGTGACCGTGGTGATCCCCACCTACAACGCGGCGCACTGGCTGCCCGAATCCGTGGAAAGCGTGCTGGCGCAGGATCTGCGGGATTTCGAACTGCTGGTCCTGGACAATGCCTCCACCGACGACACGCCGGCGGTGATGCGGCGCTACGCCGATCCGCGCGTCAGCTATTGCCGCAACGCGGCGAATCTGGGCCTGGCCGGCAATGTGCATCGCGGCTGCCGGGAGGCGCAGGGCGAATTCCTTCTCGTGCTGGGCGCGGATGACCGGCTGCTGCCCGGCTTCCTCACCGCCGCCGTCGCCTTCCTGGAGGCGGAGCCCGGGGTCAGCATGGTGCATGGACCGGCCGCTTGGATCGACGCGCAGGGACAGCGCTTCGGCGGCACCGCAGGCGGCTGGTCGCGCATCACGCCCCGGCCGCGCGCCATGCTCGGTGCCTTCGGGGCGGGCTTCTGCTTCTCCACCATGGTGATGCGCGTGGCGGCCATCCGCGCCACCGGCCCCTTCGACGAGGCGTGGCGGGAGGTGATCGACCTGTGGCTTTTCCTGCGCATGTGCCTTGCGGGGAAGGTCGGCTACCTCGACAGGGTGCTCTGCGAGTACCGGGTGCATGACGCCGCGATGTCGATGCCGATGTATCGCGACAACCTGATGTTTCACCGCCAGATGAACGCGGCGCGCGAATGCTTCGCTTGGCCGGAGGCCGTGGCGGCAGGGGCCGCGGTGCATCGCCGGGCTGCGGAACGCCACGTGGCGGCGATCGCTGTCGCGGTGCTGCATATGAGCCGCAGCGCGGGCTATGGCCGCTTCCTGCGCAACCTGGCGGAGGTTGTCACGGCGGTGCCGGAGGTGCTGCTGCGGCCGGGGACCTGGGCGCGGTTCGGCTTCGGCCTGCTGCCGGCCGCCGCGATTCGCGGCCTTGGTCGCTGGCGCCACCGGCGAGCCCTGTCGCGGCAGGCCTCCGCCCTCCCGAGGCCCGGCTGATGCCGCGCGTCATGGCCCGCAACGCGGCGCTAGTGATCGGCGGCCGCATCGGCTTCGTGGCGCTGTGGTTCCTGGCGGTGCTGCTGGTCTATCGCGGGTTGGGATCGGACCCGGCCGGCCTGTCCCAGGCCGGGCTGTTCGCGATCGCCATCGCCTGCGTCAAGATCGCATCCGGCTGCATCGTGGATCCTTCCGACGTGGCGCTGATGCGCCGCGCCCCGTCGCTGCTGCGCGACGATCCGGAGGCCGCCTACCGCCTGTTCCGCGCCGCCTTCGTGCTGCGGGGCGGCCTTACGGCGGCGGTCGTGCTGACGCTGCTGGTCTTCGCCGAGGCCTTCAGCCGCGACATTCTCGGCCATCCGGAGGCCGCGCCCCTGCTCCGGTTCGTCGCCGCGGCCATCGTCGGCGACATGCTGGTCCGCTCCATCATGGTGGTGCTTCAGGCGGCGGAGCGTTTCAAGGCGCTTGTGCTGCTCGAAGGCTTCATGCAGGTGCTGCGGTTCGGCAGCATCCTGCTGCTCGGGGCGCTTGGCGCGATCCAGGTGGAACTGGTGCTGGCGAGCTATGCGGCGGCGTCCTTCCTGACGGTGCTGGTCGGCGCCGTCTGCCTCATGCCGCGGCGGCTGTTCGCATCGCCGCGCTTCGAGGCCCGCGACCTGCGCCATCTGCTGCATTTCCTGAAATGGATGATGCCGGCGATGGTGCTGGCCGCCTTCAACGAACGCCTGGACATCCTGCTGGTCTTTGGCTTCGCCGGCTCCGACGTGGCGGGCCTGTATGGCGCCATGCTGACCCTGGCCCTGGTGCCGGACCTGGTGGCGGGCAGCCTTTCGTCGCTGCTGCAACCGCGCGTCGCGCGCATGCGCGAGGAAGGGATCTACAATGCGCACCTGCGGCTGTTCCTGCGGATTTCCTTGCCGGTCCTGGGGATCGGCTTCCTGCTCGCCCTGTTCCTCGCCCGGCCGGTTATCACGCTGGTGCTGGGCCCGGCCTATGCGGCGGAGACCGCCAGCTTCCTCTGGCTGCTGGCCGGCACGCTGATCTGGCTCGCCGTCACGCCGCTGCCGATGACGATGGTGGCGGTGCATGCCCCGGCGCAGATCGCGCTGGTGACGGCGGGGCAATTGGCCATCGTCGCCTCGCTCGGCCTGATCCTCCTGCCGCTGCAAGGGCCGGTCGGCATGGCGATCGCGGTGTTCACCACGCGCATCAGTGTCGCGCTCGCGCTGTACCTGATGGCACGACGGCTGGCCTCGCCGATACGGGGGGGCGCCCTGCTGCGGGTGCCGCAGACCCATGCGTCCTAGCCTCGCCGTGCTGCCGGCGGGCGTCGGCGCCGCGCTGTTCGGCGCCAGTGCCCTGGCGGGGCCGCTGATCGCCGTGGGCGCGGTGCTGGGCCTTGCACTGGCTGCGGTGATCTATGCGGCGCCGGGGATCGGCCTGGCGCTGATGGTCCTGGCGGGCACGGCGCTGCAGGTGCTGGGCAGCGAACATATCAGCGGGCTGCCGGTGAGCCTCGGCAAAGTGGCCGGCGCCTTGACGCTCGCCGTGTGGCTCGCCCGCAGCATCCTGCGCCGGCTGCCCGTCACCTGGTCGCCGCAGATGCCGGCTCTGGCCGGCTTCCTGGCGATGGTCCTGGCATCCGCGGTCACAGCACCGGCCCATTTCGGCGGCATGGAGGGGCTGGCGCGCTACATCCAGCTTGTCCTGCTGACGGTGATGATCGCCAACATCGCAGGCGAATCCGCGCGCGCCCTGATCCATGCCTGCATCGCCCTGACCGCCTGCATGACCCTGTCGGGCCTGATCGGCCTGGCGGAGTTCCTGCTGCCGAACCTGGCCATCGAATCCGACGACCCCAGCCTGGTCCAGGGCAATATCGGCGCGATCATTGACCGGGATTCGCTGGACGGGGTGGAGGTCAAGCGGATCACCGGCGGCCTCTCCGATTCCAACTGGTTTGGCTACATGCTGGTGGCGGTGCTGCCGGTGCACCTTTTTCTGTTCATGCGCTTCGCGTCGCCGGTGGCGCGGCTGCTGATTCTGGCGGCGGCGGGTCTGCAAAGCGTGGGCGTGGTGCTGTCCTTCACCCGCTCCGCCGTCATCGCGCTCGCGGTTTCCGTGCTCTATCTGCTGATCCGCGGGCGCCTGCCGCTGAAGCCGTTGCTGCTCGCCGGGCTGCTCGGGGGTATCGGCTTCGCCCTGTGGAATCCGGCGGGGCTGGAGCGGTTGTACTCCGTGCAATATGTCCAGGAAGGCAGCACCCCGCTGCGGAGCTGGCTGCTGCGCGGTGGCGCCGCGCTGGTCCTGGAACGCCCCGTTGCCGGCTACGGCTACAACCAGTTCGGCCCGAATTTCATGGGGTGGCTCGATACCCGGTCCGACGTGCCGGATGGCGTGCGCCTGTGGCAGGCGAATATCGAAAGGCGCGTCGCCAGCGGCGAGGATCGGCTTGAATGGATCATGCCGCACAACACGGTTGTGCAGGTCTGGGTCGAATTCGGGCTGTTCGGGATGATCGCCTTCGGCGGCATCATCTTCTTCATGTTCCGCGACCTGGCCGTGGCGCGCCTGCATGGCGGTCCGTCCTGGGGCCTTTTGGCCGATTGCCTTGTGGCCTCCCTGCTCGGCTTCCTGATCTGCGCCGCATTCGGGCATCTGGCGCTGGCGAAAACCGTCTGGATTCTGGCGGGGTATTCGGCGGCGCTGCGCCGGGTGGCGCTGGAGCACGGACCGCGAGGGGCGGAGGTGCGGCGATGAAGTCGCTCGGTCCCTTCGCGCGGCGCATCGGCCTGCTGCTCGGCACCGGCTACGTCCTGCATTTCTTCTCGGAGGCGGTGTTCTGGTCGCAGCTGCGGCCGGATGAGGGGCTTCAGGACCGGCCGCTGTCCTGGCTGCTTTACAGCTACTTCGGCTACCTGACCCTGGTGCTGATGCGGCATTTCCGCGTGCATGATGCCTGGGGGCTGCTGCTGGTCGGTGCCGCCTTCGGCTGGCTTGGGGAGGGCGTCTTCGCGATGACGCTGTTCGGCCATCCCAGCATGCCGTTCCCCTTCACCATCAGCTGGACTGCGCTGGCCTGGCACGGGCCGATCTCCGTGGTGCTGGGATGGCACATGTTGGGCATGGCGTTGCGGCAGCCCAGCCTGCGCCCGGTGGCGGGCCTTGCGCTCGGCCTCGGCGCATTCTGGGGCGTCTGGGCCTATGGCTGGCGCTTCGACGCGCAGCCGGTCGCGGCGGGCGCCCTGGCCTTCCTGGCGCAGGCCCTGATCGCGACGGCGCTGCTGGCGCTGGCCTACGTGGCCGTGGCCGCGGGGCGCCCGGCGGCGTTCCGCCCGTCCCGCCCGGGGCTGATCCTTGCGCTGCTGGTGCTGCTCGCTTTCACCGGCCTGGTGACGGTACCGCATGTGCCGATAGCGCTGGCGCTGCTGCCGCTGCTGGCGCTGATGTTGTGGCTGCTGCTGCGCCGGCACCGGGCCGCCGATGCGCCCACCATCCTGGCGCAGCATGCGGCCCCGCTGCGGGCGCGCAACCTGGCCGGGCTGGCGCTGATGCCACTGGCTGCGGCGGCGATCTATGCGCTGCTCGGGGCGGCGGCGCTGCCGCTGCACACCCTGCCGGTGCTGGGCGTGGCGGCGACGGTCGCCGGCGCCGTGCTGTTCGGCATCGCCACCCTGCGGACGCTGCGACGGAGCAACGCGACATGACGAAGATGCGACCGATGGACAAACGGTCCCCTCCCTTCCACGGGCCGACGCCGCTGGTGATGGTGAAGGGCGCCTATGACCGCGCCGGAGGGCCCGAGACGGTGCTGGAGACGATCGTCCGGCACCTGGACCGCGAGCGCTTCCCACCGCTGCTGGTCCTGCTGGCCGGCGGCACACAGCCGCTGCCGCCGGTGTTGGAGGATCTGGTAAAGCGCGTCCCCTCCGCCCTACTGCCCTGGCGCGGGCTGAGCGGTGCGCCGGGAAGCGCGCGTCAGGTCGCCCGGCTGCTCGACGGACGCCCGGGCGCCATCCTGCACACCAACGACATGCGCGCGGACCTGCTGGCCTGGATGATCACGCGCGTGCGCCGCGTGCCCTGGATCGCGCATGTGCATGGCTGGCTGCGCCACACGCATTCCGGCAAGCACAAGCTGTATGAGGATATCGACCGCTTCCTGATCCGCGGCGCGGACCTGGTGCTGGTGGGCTCCTCCGCCATGGCGGAGGAGGTGCGCCTGGCCGGGGGGCGGCGCGTGGAGATCGTCAGCAACGGCATCGCCGCCGCCGATCCGGCCCAGCACGATGCGGAGGCCGCCGCGATCCGCCAGCGCATCGCGCCCGGCGGCGGCCTGCTCGCCGGCATCCTCGGCCGGTTGCACCCGGGCAAGGGCCAGGCGCTGCTGATTGAGGCGCTGCCCCGGCTGCGCGCGCGCGGCCTCGACATCACCGTGGTGCTGATGGGCGAAGGCCCGGCGGAAGCCGAGTACCGGGCGCTCGCGGAGCGCCTCGGCGCCGGCGCCCATGTGCATTTCGCCGGGCTGGTGGCGGAGACGCTGCCCTGGCTGCGGGCCATGGACATGGTCTGCGTGCCCTCGCTGAAGGACAGCCTGCCGCTGACGGCACTGGAGGCGATGAGCGTGGCGCGCCCCGTCATCGCCTCCCGCGCCGGCGACCTACCGCTGGCCATCACCGATGGCGAGCACGGGCTGTTGGTGGAAGTCGGCTCCTCCGAGGCCCTGGAGGCTGCGGTGGAGAAGCTGGCACGATCACCCGCGCTGCGCGCCGAATTTGGCGAGGCCGGGCGCCAGAGGCTGATCGATCGCTACACGCCGGAGTCGATGCTGCGCCAGCTCGAAGGCTATTGCGCGGAACTGATCGCGGAGCGCGGCCATGGACGCTGAACGTCGCCGCATCCTGTATGTGCAGCCGAACAGCGAGGTCGGCGGATCTGACATCGCCCTGTTGCGCACGGTGGAGGCGCTGGATCCCGCCCGCTTCGCACCCGTGGTGGTGCTGCCGGCGGAAGGGCCGCTCGCGCCCATGCTGCGCGCCGCCGGCGCCACGGTGCGGCTGCTGCCGATGATGCAGCTGCGCACGCTGCCATCCCCAGCCTACCAGTCGCGCTACCTGGCGCGGATATGGCCCACGGTGCGGCGCCTCGCCGCGCTGATGCGGGAGGAGAAGGCGGAGCTGGTGCACACCAACTCGCTCTACTGCCTGTATGGCGGCTTCGCGGCGCGGTTGGCCGGTGTGCCGCATCTCTGGCATGTGCGCGAAATTCCGCCCGCGATCCCCGTCGCCAGGCCCGCGCTGGGCCGCATGGTGCTGGCGCTGTCGCGCATGGTCGTGTGCATGACGCAGGCCTGCGCGGACCCGCTGTTCGGGCGCCACGCCGCAGATCGCCGCATCCGCCTGCTGTCCGAGGGCCTCGATCTGCGCGAGTGGTCGCGCGGAACCATTGCGCGGTCCATCCGCGCGGAGCTTGGCATTCCGGCCAGGGCGCCCGTCATCGGATTCGTTGCGCGGCTCGATCCCTGGAAGGGGCTCGAGGTGTTCCTTGAAGCCGCTGCGCGCATCGCGCCGGACTTTCCCGATGCGGTCTTCCTGGTCAGCGGCGATGCGCCCGCCGGCTTCGAGGCCTATCGCGATTCCATGGTGGCGCGGGCCGAGGCACTTGGCCTCGGCAGGCGCATCCAGTTCGTCGGCTGGCGCTACCGGCTGGCGGATATTCCCGCGTTGATGGCCGATCTCGATATCTTCTGCCACACCTCCGTCGCACCGGAACCCTTCGGGCTGGTCATCATCGAGGCGATGGCGATGGGCTGCCCGGTGATCGCGGCGCGCGCGGGCGGGCCGATGGAGATTGTCGAGGACGGCATCAGCGGCCTTCTCACGCCACCCGGCGATGCGGGCGCCCTGGCCGAGGCCATGCGTGGCCTGCTGGCCGACCCCGCCCGCCGCGCCCGCATCGCGGCCGCGGGCCGCGCGAGGGTGGAGACGGTGTATTCGCGCGCCGCCTTCAGCGCGCGGCTGCGCACCCTGTCCGAGGAAGCTCTGGCGGGGCCGCTCACATGACGCATCCCTTCGACCTGTCCATCGTCATCATCAGCCATGGCCATGCGGCGATGCTGCCGGCCTGCGTCAGCTC
The DNA here is from genome assembly GCF_051433165.1 of Falsiroseomonas sp. E2-1-a4. Classification (NCBI taxonomy): domain Bacteria; kingdom Pseudomonadati; phylum Pseudomonadota; class Alphaproteobacteria; order Acetobacterales; family Roseomonadaceae; genus Falsiroseomonas; species Falsiroseomonas sp. E2-1-a4. Next base: position 198,516 of record NZ_JBHMFS010000009.1, read on the forward strand.
CCTCGCCCCGGCGCTCGAGGGGCTGCATGCCGAGATCCTGGTCATCGACAACCTCCAGGATGGCGCGGCCGGCCGGGCGGTGGCCGGGCTTCCGGTGCGGCTGGTCGAGAACGCCGTGCCGCGCGGTTTCGCGGCCAATGTGAATGCCGGGGCGCGGGCCACCACGGGGCGCTGCCTGCTGTTCCTCAACCCGGATACGCGGCACCGGAATGGTAGGCTCGGCGATGCGCTGCGCTTCCTCGATGCGCATCCCGAGATCGGGCTGCTGGGCTGCCGCCTGTTCAACCACGACGGCACGACCCAGCAGAGCTTCCGTCGCTTCCCCTCCCCCGCCGTGCCGCTGGCGCGCGGGTTTGGCGCGGATCACTGGCCCTGGCGACCGCGCTGGTACCGGGAGGCGATGATGGAACAGCCGGCCGGCGGCGCACCGTTCCGCGTCGACTGGGTCATCGGCGCCTTCCTGCTGCTGCGACGCGCTGATTTCGACCGGCTGGGCGGCATGGATGAAGGCTTCCGCCTGTACTACGAGGATGTCGACCTCGCCTGGCGGTTGCGGCGGGCCGGGCTGCAGAGCTGGGTCTTCCCGGCGATGCGCTTCCTGCACGAACATCAGCGCGCCAGCGCCAAGCGGCCGCTCAGCCGCGCCTGGCGATGGCACGTCGCAAGCGCGGCGCGCTACTTCACCAAGACTCTGGGCCGCGGGCTGGCGGGGCTTCTCCTTCTGGCGCAGGCCGCGCCCGCCATTGCCGAACCGCGCTGCCGCTTCCCCGGCCCGTTCACGCGCGTGGACCAACCGATGCGCAGCCAGGCGGGCGGGCCGCTCAGCCCGCTCGGCATCGTTGCCGACCCCAGCGTGCTGCGCCACGGCACGGGCTATTCCATGTGGTTCACCAATGCCGACAGCCGCATGCGCACCGGCATCGTCCGCGCCGACAGCCCCGATGGGTTGCGCTGGATCGTGTGGCGCGCGCCCCGTGGCGCCGACCGGGTGATGGATCTGGTGCTGGCCGCGCCGACGGATGCCTGGGACGCGCCGGGGCTCGAGACTGCCGATGTGCTGGTCGGCCCCGATGGCATCTACCGCATGTACTACACCGGCAACCACAGGCCGGAGGGCAGCGTGACCTATGCCATCGGCCTCGCCACATCCCGCGACGGTGTCACCTGGACACGGCATCCGGCCCCGGTCCTCGAACCCCGCGCGGCCTGGGAGCGCCCGCTCTGCGCCAATCCCGCCAATCCCGCCACCTGCCGCCATGGCGGCGTGCTGGAGCCGAGCGTGTTGCACGACGCCGCATCGGGGCATTATCGCATGTGGTATGTCGGCCTAGGCGAGCCGCCGGGCAGCTTCCGCAGCTACCGCATCGGCCACGCAACCTCGTCCGATGGCGTGAACTGGACCCGGCGGCCGGCGCCGATTTTCGCCCTCGGCGCGCGGGGTGCCTGGGACGCGATGTGGACCAGCCATGTCAATGTCGTCGCCGACCCGGGCGGCGGATTCCACATGTTCTATTTTGGCAGCGCGCCGGGCGACTACCGCGACGGCGTGGAGATGCAGCGCGGTGCCATCGGTCACGCCTTCAGCGAGGACGGCATCCGCTGGGAACGAAACCCGCGCAACCCGATCATCGCGCCGCGACCCAATTCCCGCGATGCCTGGACTGTCGGCGGACCGGCCGCGGTGATCGAGGAGGGCCGCATCCGGCTCTGGTTCTTCGGCGGCCCGACCAGCGGCCTCGCCTCCGAGGTGCAGCTCGCCGAGGCGGCCTGCGGGTGACGGGCGGGCTCAAGGACCTGCTGGTGCGACTGGGGATAGCCGAACTGGCACGCCCGGTGCTCGGCGGCGCCGGCGCGATCCTGGTGTTCCACCGGGTCCGTCCGTACGACCCGTCGCTGCGCTTCGATGCCAACCACCGCAACAGCATCCCACCGGGGCAGTTCCTCGCATTGCTCGATATCCTTGCGGCGGATGGGGTGGAGGTGGTGAGCCTGGACGAGGCGCTGCTGCGCCTGCAGGGCCCGCCCGGCCGCCGCTTCGTGTGCCTTGGCTTTGACGATGGCTATCGCGACAACCACGACACGCTGTTACCGATCATTACCGCGCGGAGCATCCCGGTCACCATCTATGTCGCGACCGGACTGATCGACGGCACGGCACCGCTCTGGTGGTATGCGCTGGACGAAGTCATCGGGCGGGAGGCCGGGCTGCGCCTGCCGATGCCGGAGGAGACGACGCTGGACGCCGGCGACGCCGCCGCAAAGCAGCGCGCCTTCGACAGGACCACGCATTTCATGCTGACCGTGGCGCCGTCTGCGTCCGGGCCGATGGTGGCGGCGCTGGCCGACCGCTACGGCGTGGATTTCGCGGCGCTGGCCTCGCGGCACATGATGGACTGGCCGATGCTGCGCCGGCTGGCCGCCTGCCCACTGATCGAGATCGGCGCGCATACCGTGACGCATCCCCCCCTGGCCACGCTGGAGGCGGCCGCGGCGGCGCAGGAGATGTCGGAAAGCCGTGCCCGGCTGGAGCGGGAGACCGGACGCCGCGTGGACCATTTTGCCTATCCCTATGGCACGCCGCGCACGACGGGAACGCGGGAGATCTGCATGGCATCGGCGCTCGGCTTCCGCACCGCCGTCACCACCGCACCGGGCAACCTGCTGCGTCGCGGCATCTCGCCCCACAACTGGCCGCGGCACGGCATCGGGCCGGGCGATGGCGCGGCGGCGCTGCGGCTGAAGCTCGCCGGCATCCGCAACCCGCTGCATGCCTTCGGGAGCTGAGACATGAACAGCGAAGTTGTACCAATGGCGCTGCGAAATGCAGACATCATCTGCCTCGGCCCGGCGGAATGGGGCGTGATCAACAGCGTCACCTCCTACACCATGCTGGGCATGGCCGAAGCGAACCGCGTGTTGTACGTGGAGCCGTTCGGATCCAGCCTCACCCTGCGCCGCGCGGCGCGGCTCCAGCGCCGGGAACGGGAACGCAAGCCGGTGCTCGAGCAGATCGGTGATCGCGTCTGGATCTACCGGCCGCCAGCCATCGGCCTGCCCGGCACCAGCCGCCTCGCCACTGTCTCGCACATCAACGGCATGATCCTGGCGCGGCTGCTGCGCGGCGTGCAGCGGCAGTTGGGGTTCCGCGACCCCATCCTGTGGTCGCCGCTGTACAATTCTGGCAGCGTTCTGCGCCATTTCCCAGCGCGGCTGAGGATTTTTGAATCGGTCGATTTCGACGCCGCCCTGGCGCGTGACGAACGGCAGCGGCGGATGATTCTTTCGCTGGAGGCCGAGGCCTGCCGGGCGGCGGATATCGTCTTCGCCGTCACCGATGAACTGGCCGAGCCACTGCGGGCGCATAATCCCCGCACGCATGTCTCCTATTGCGCGGCCGCGCCCGAAGTCTTCGGCCAGGCGCTGCTGCCGGAGACCGTGGTGCCGGATGCGATCGCGCGGCTGCCGAAGCCGGTGATCGGCTATCTCGGCGGATTGGATCCCTGGAAAATGGATGTCGGCCTGCTGCGGCACATGGCACGCAGCCATCCGGATTGGAGCATCGCCCTGGTCGGCTATGTCTGGTTCGGCTTCGACGCGGCGGTTTTCGCGGATTGCCCCAACATCCATGTGCTGGGGCCGCAGGATTACGCGGCGTTCCCGAGCTTCCTTAAGGGCATGGATGTCTGCATCATGCCGTTCCCGCTGAATGACAACACGCTGCGGGGCGATGCGCTGAAGCTGTACGAGTATCTGGCCGGCGGCCGGCCCGTGGTGAGCACATCGGTTCCCGCGGCGCGGCGCCTGTCTTCCGTCGTGCGCATCGCCGACACGCCTGAGCATTTCGTCGCCGCCGTCGAGGCGGCGCTGGCGGAGCCACCGGAAGCGCAGGCGGCGCGGCTGGAGGCGGTGCGGCCGCATAGCTGGCACGCGCGGGTCCGGCAGAAGGCTGCCGTGATCCGCGCGGCGCTGGATGAGGTCAGGCCAGGACCTCGTCCCTGAGGAAGGCGGCGCGGTTCTGCTCGAAGGCTTCGGTCGCGCGCGCATAGTCCGTCGGGTTGCCCATATCGAGCCAGAAGCATTCCGACCGGAAGCCCACCACCTTCTCCCCCGCCGCGATCAGGCGCAGCACGAGGGTGGGCACGTCGAGCGGCACGCCAGGCTCGATGTGACGCCGGATGCTAGGCGAACAGGCGTAGATGCCCATGCTGGCGGAGTAGCTGTGCGACGGCTTCTCGGTATAGCTGACGACTTCGCTCGCCGCGTTGATGCCGAGCACGCCGAGCTCGATCTGTATGTGGCGATCGACCACCGCTATGGTCAGCGCCGCGTTCTGCTCGCGGTGGAAGCGCATCATGGCGGCGTAGTCGAGCGTGGTGAGAAGGTCGCCATTCATAAACAGGAAATCATCATCGAAGCCCTCGACGCTGGCCAGCGGACCGGCGGTGCCGAGCGGCTTCTGTTCCTCATGATAGCGGATCCGCATCCGCCGGGAGATTTCCGCCTCGCCCAGATAGGCGCGGATCAGTGAGCTGAGATAGCCGACGGCGAGAACGGTTTCCTCGAAACCGTGAAAGCGGAGCTGCCGTAGCACCGTCTCCAGGATTGGCACCCCACCGACCGGGACCAGAGGCTTCGGCAGCACGGTCGTGAACGGCGCAAGGCGGGTGCCGCGGCCGCCGGCTAGGATGACGGCCTTCAGGACCGGTGCGTCAGACATGGTAGTCCTCCACTTTGAAGAAGCCGGGATTTTTGCGGATCCAGTCGATGGTGCGCGACAAGCCCTCATCGAGTGAGATGCGCGGCGACCAGCCGAGCAGGCGCTGCGCCTTCCGCCCGTCGGCGATGAGGCGCATCACCTCGCTCTTATCCGGACGCAAGCGCTTTTCGTCGGTAATGATCTCCGGCTTGCGGCCGAGGATCGCGAAGATCCGCTCTGCCAGCGCGCCGATCGAGATCTCGCTGCCGGTGCCGATGTTGATCACCTCGCCGACCGATTCCGGCACCTCGCACATGCGGATGACACCCTCGGCGGTATCGCCGACATAGCAGAGGTCGCGCGTCGGGCTGACGGCACCGAGCCTGACTGCGCCGCCCTTGAGCGCCTGGGTGATGATGGTGGGGATGACGGCGCGTGAGGATTGGCGCGGCCCGAAGGTGTTGAAGGGCCGGACGATGCAGGCCGGAACACCAAAGGACCGGAAATAGCTCAGCGCAATCTGGTCGCTGCCGATCTTGCTGGCCGCATAGGGCGATTGCGCCTGAAGCGGGTGGTCCTCATCGATCGGCGCATAGAGCGCGGTGCCGTACACCTCGCTGGTGGAGAAGCAGACGATCCGCTCGATGCCGCGGTTGCGGCAGGCTTCGAGGAGGTAGGCGGTCCCGAGCGTATTGGTGCGCACCACCTCGATCGGATGGATGTAGCTGTAGGGAATGCCGACCAGCGCGGCGAGGTGGAACACCACCTCCTGCCCCTCGATGAGCGCCGCCGCGGTTGCGGGGTCGGCCAGGTCGCCGGAGGTGATGGTCAGGCTCTCGCGCACCTCCGGGGTCAGGAAGTCCAACGCACCTTTGTCGCCGCTCGCCTTGTAGCGCAGGAAGCAGGTGACCTTCGCGCCGCGCAGCACCAGGGCCTCGACCAGGTTGCTCCCGATGAAGCCGCCCGCGCCGGTTACGAGAACACGTTTGTTCTTCCAATCCATCGCCGTCGTCGCTCCTGACCGCTCGCATCAAGGTCGGCGTCGGCGCGCCGTCGCGGCGGTCCATGAACCTTCCGACCCCTCTCGACGACACCATGCGCATACGTCGTTTCGCCTGTGTTTCACGCGTATGCGAGGTTCGGCGTCGCGTGGCGCGGCAGCGCGCCCGATCAAGGTCGGAACGGCCTGACGACTGACGGGAAGCGGTTTGCGGGCCGAAAATCGAGGCTCACGACACGGCATGGACGGCGAAGCAAACCATCCCCACACCTAGAGCTCCAGAAATGTAATTTTAAGTCATCGTTAATGTATTTTGGCGTGACTTGCGGTGTGGCGCCGAATACACGCATTCGTGTTCATCAGGATCGTGAAGCCATGTCGATGACGTTCACAGACAAGACGCGCAGGGTCGCGACGCATCGCCGGATTCTTCACCCGCACCCCCGCCCGACCACAGCGCCGCTCCCTTGTAGCCATGACATGGCGGGCACTGCTTGATGGCGCTGACAGCCCTCGCCGGCGTCCCGTGGTCAATTTCGACCGACGGGACCTTCGCAGGCCGGCTGATCGCCGGGGACCCCACGATCATCGTCGACAACGACATCTATCGCATGTTCTTCACAGATGGCGCGTATGACGGCGACAGGGTTCGACCGGTTATCGCACAAGCCATTTCCACCGATGGATTGACCTGGACTCAGATAGGCGTTGACGCGGCATCGGGTTTTGTGGACGCCGGCAGTCAGGTCAATCTCGAAGGCGCCTGCATTTTCAAGGCAGGTGACACCTTCATCCTGCTGTACTCGGCTTTTGGCGATGTCGGCGTTCCGCTGCCGCAATTCCCCGCCAGCCTCCATGCCGCCACCTCCTCCGACGGCATCAATTTCACACCGATACCTGGTCCGGCCATCCTCGCTCCGTCACCCGGCTGGTACGATAACGATGCGGTCTTCAGCCCCACTGTCATCGCGCATGATGGTGGCTTCCTCATGCTCTATGCCGGGCATGCTTACACCGACGCATCCGCGGTCGATGGACGCTTCGGCGTGTCCCTGGTCGCAGCAACTTCGCCAGACGGGTTGAACTGGAGCAAGGCGCCGACACAGATCCTTCAAGCGGACCCTTCGCTGCCATGGATGTCCGACGGTGTCGCGGAGCCGTCGCTGCTGCTGGG
>NZ_JBHMFS010000010.1:0-191740 GCF_051433165.1 Falsiroseomonas sp. E2-1-a4
GTGCCGGCTGCGGGCACCCTGGCGGTTCTCAGACCCGAAGGTCGAGCAGCGATCCGCGCGGCAGGGGCACGCCGGGCGCCGCCGGCATCGTATCCAGCGTGCGCTGCTGCGGCGCCGGCATCGGCTGCAGCGGTTGCGGGGAAGCACTGGTGCCACGCACCTGCGTGGCACCCTGCGTGCGGGAGACTTCCGCCGTGAAGGCGGAGAGGGAGTTCATGGCGATCATGCGAACGACCATGAAGCGAAGGTCTAAATGATCCGTGAACCTGTAGGCGGATTTCGAGGAGGTCGGTCGGATGGGGCGCATGACGGCAGAGTGCCGAAATGCGCCGTTAACGATCCAGCAACCTATAGTGGAATCGACGCCTCAGATTGAGAAATCGTAAACCCCCTGGGCCTACGCCTCCAGCACCTTCACCCCCGGCAGGGTCTTGCCCTCCAGCCATTCCAGGAAGGCACCGCCGGCGGAGGAGACATAGGTCAGCCGGTCCAGCACCCCGGCATGGCGCAGCGCGGAGACCGTGTCGCCGCCACCGGCGATGGATTTCAGCCCGGCGGAGGCCGTGAGCCCCGCCACCGATTGCGCCACCGCCACCGTCGCCATGTCGAAGGGCGCAATCTCGAAGGCACCGAAGGGGCCGTTCCAGACCAGGGTGGAGGCCTGGCGCAGCCGCTTCTCCACCAACTCCACCGTATCCGGCCCGACATCGAGCGCCATCATATCCTGCGGCACCTGGTCGATGCCCACGGTGCGGTGCGGCGCCTGAGCGGCGAATTCGCCGGCCACCACCAGATCCACCGGCAGCAGGATCTCGCAATTCGCGGCCTGGGCCTCGGCCATGATGCTGAGCGCCGTGTCATGCATCTCGGCTTCCTGCAGCGAGCGGCCCATGGCGTGGCCCTGGGCTGCGAGGAAGGTGTTGGCCATGGCGCCGCCGATCACCAGCACATTGACGAGGCGCGTCAGGTTGCCAAGCAGCTCCAGCTTGGTGGAGATCTTGGCGCCGCCGACAATGGCGACCACCGGGCGGGCCGGATTGCCGAGCGCCGCATCCAGCGCCTTCAACTCCGCCTCCATCAGCCGGCCGGCATAGGCGGGCAGCAGGTGGGCCACGCCCTCCGTGCTCGCATGCGCCCGATGCGCGGCGGAGAAGGCGTCGTTCACGAAGACATCGGCCAGCTTCGCCAGGCTTGCGGCCATTGCGGGATCGTTCTTTTCCTCGCCGGCATGGAAGCGGGTGTTCTCCAGCAGCAGCACCTCGCCATCCACCAGCGCCGTGGCGGCGGCCTCGGCCTGCGGCCCGATGCAGTCATCCACCCAGGCGACCGGGCGACCCAGCGCTGTGGACAGCGCCGCCACCATCGGCTGCAGCGACATCTCCGGCACCCGCTTGCCCTTGGGCCGGTCGAAATGGCTGCAGACGATGATCCGCGCGCCCTTGTCCGACAATTCGCGAATGGTCGGCGCCAGGCGCTCGATCCGGGTGTGGTCGGTGATCGCACCGTCGCGCACCGGCACGTTGAGGTCGGCGCGCAGCAGCACGCGCTTGCCTTGGGCATCCAACGCATCAATGTTCCGGAATGACATCGCTTCGGCTCTCCTCACTCAGGGGATGGTGGGACAGTGGTGCAGACATGAGGACACACGATGCGCTGGCTTATCGCTGCCGCCACGCTAACCCTGTTCAGCGCTCCGGTCGTAGCATCGGCCCAGGAGGGCTTCCAGTTGCCGTCCGGAAACGTCTTTTGCGAGGTCGAGGAAAATGCGCTGCGCTGTGATCTTGTGGATTACAGCTTTGCCAAGCCGGCGCAGCCGCAGGGCTGCGATACGGATTGGGGGCACGCCTACAGTATCGGCGCACGGGGCAGCACGCGCGTACTGTGTGCGGGTGACACGGTGGTGAACCGTGGCGCGCGTCGGCTGAATTACGGCCAGCGTTGGGACGGCGTCGGCGTAACCTGCCACGCCGAGCGCACCGGCTTGCGCTGCATCAATGCTGAGGGACACGGCTTCGAATTGTCGCGACGCCGGCTCAACCTGTACTGAAAGGCCCCGCCGCCCAGTGCCTGGCACTGGGCAGCGGCCAACGGGTCAGAGGCTGCCGAACAGCGCCGCCGTGTCGGACATGCGGTTCGAGAAGCCCCACTCATTGTCGTACCAGGACATCACGCGCACCAGCGCGCCATCCACCACCTGCGTCTGGGTCGCATCGAAGGTGGAGCTGTGCGGGTCGTGGTTAAAGTCGATCGAGACCAGCGGCGCCGTGTTGTAGCCGAGGATGCCCTTCAGCGGTCCGGACTCGGACGCGGCCTTCATCACGGCGTTCACGGCCTCCGCCGTCACGCCGGACTTGGCCGGCACGAAATCCAGGCTGACCAGGGACACGTTCGGCGTCGGGATGCGGATGGCGCTGCCATCCAGCTTGCCCTTCAGTTCCGGCATCACCAGGCCCATCGCCCGCGCGGCGCCGGTGCTGGTCGGAATGGCGGAAACCGCGGCCGCACGGGCGCGGTGCAAATCCTTGTGCAGAGTATCGACCGTGTTCTGGTCGCCGGTATAGGCATGGATGGTCAGCATGTAGCCGCGCTCGATGCCGAAATTGTCGTGCAGCACCTTGGCCACCGGCGCCAGGCAGTTGGTGGTGCAGGAAGCGTTGGAGACGACCGTCATCTCCTTCGTCAGCGTCTTCTCGTTCACGCCATAGACGATGGTCGCATCGGCATTCTCGCCCGGTGCCGAGATCAGCACCTTGCGCGCGCCGGCGGTGATCAGGGCCGAGGCCTTGTCCTTCGCCGTGAAAATGCCGGTGCATTCCATGGCGACGTCAACGCCCTGGAACGGCACCTTGGTCGGGTCACGCTCGCTGCTGACCACGATCGGCGCATAGGTGCGGCCATTGGCGGTGATCAGCAGCTTGTTGCCGTCCACCGCCACTTCGCCGGGGAAGCGGCCGTGGACGCTATCGAAGCGGAACAGGTGGGCGTTCGCCTCGACGCTGCCCAGGTCGTTGATCGCGACGCATTCCACGTCGGTGCGGTTGCTCTCGATCATGGCACGCAGAACGAGGCGGCCGATGCGCCCGAAGCCGTTGATGGCAACCTTCACCGTCATGGTCGTCTATCCCCTTTTATCCGCAAGATGTTCAGCCGAGGCGCTTCTTCACCGCCGCCACGGTGGCCTCCGCCGTGATTCCGAAGTGGCGGAACAGATCCTCGGCCGGCGCGCTGGCGCCGAAGCCCTGCATACCGATGAAGATGCCATCCGGCCCCAGCCAACGGTCCCAGCCGAAGGGCAGTGCCGCCTCGATCCCCACACGCAACACGTCACCCAGCACCTGGTTCCGGTAGCCCTCATCCTGCAGGGCGAAGAGCTCCCAGCTCGGCAGGGACACCACGGCGGTCGGGATGCCCTCGGCCTCCAGCGCCGCGCGGGCGGCGATGGCGAGATGCACTTCCGATCCGGTGGCGATCAGCGTGGCGCGCCGGGCGCCGGAGCTTTCGGCCAGCACATAGCCGCCGCGGGCGCAGCGATTTTCACCCGAATCCGCGCGCAGCGCCGGCAGGTTCTGCCGTGACAGCGCCAGCACGGAGGGGCCATCGGCGCGCTTCACCGCCAGTTCCCAGCATTCGGCCGTCTCCATCGCATCCGCCGGCCGGAACACCGCCAGGTTCGGGATGATGCGCAGCGAGGCGAGGGTTTCCACCGGCTGATGGGTCGGCCCATCCTCGCCCAGGCCGATGCTGTCATGCGTCAGCACATGGATGACGCGCTGGCGCATCAGGGCTGCGAGCCGGATTGCCGGTCGCATATAATCGGCGAAGACCAGGAAGGTGCCGGAATAGGGGATCAGCCCGCCATGCAGCGCCATGCCGTTCATCGCGGCGGCCATGCCGTGCTCGCGAACGCCGTAATGGATGTAGCGGCCGGCATAGTTGCCCGGCGAGACGGCGGGGATGCCCTTCACATTGGTATTGTTGGAGCCCGTCAGGTCGGCCGAACCGCCCACCAGCTCCGGCACCGCCGGCACCAGCGCTTCCAATGCGCGCTGAGAGGCGATGCGGGTGGCGATCTTCGGCCGTTCCTCGGCGTGCTTCGCGCGCAGCTCCACCAGCTTCTCGTGCCAGGCTTCCGGCAGGCGGCCGGACATGGCGCGGTCGAACTCATCCTTCTGAGCGTGGTTGGCCAGGCGCTTCAGCCAGGACCGGCGGGTGCCGGCGCCGCGGCGGCCGGCTTCCTCCCAGCGCCCCTTCAGGCCTTCCGGCACCTCGAACGGCCCATGGTTCCAGCCCATCGCGGCCTTGGCGGCATCGGCTTCGGTCTTGCCCAGTGGCGCGCCGTGGCTGGCCGCCGTGCCGGCCTTGGTCGGCGCGGTGAAGCCGATGATGGTGCGGCAGGCGATCAGCGTCGGCTTGCGGTTGCGCATCGCCCAGGCCATGGCGGCGGCGACCTGCTCATGGTCGTGCCCGTCGATGCGGCGGGTGGCCCAGCCATAGGCCTGGAACCGCTTCAGCGCATCATCCGAAAGGGAGAGCGCGGTGTCGCCATCGATCGAGATGTTGTTGTCGTCATACAGCACGCAAAGCCGTTCCAGCTTCATGTGCCCGGCGAAGGAGGCCGCCTCGTGGCTGATGCCCTCCATCAGGTCGCCGTCGGAGGCGATGACCCAGGTGCGGTGATCGACCAGGGACTTGCCGAAGCGCGCCGCCAGCATCCGTTCCGCCAGCGCCATGCCGACCGCGGTGGCGATGCCCTGGCCGAGCGGACCGGTGGTGGTCTCGATGCCCGGATGCTCGCCGAATTCCGGGTGGCCGGCGGCGGGGGAGTGCAATTGGCGGAAGCGCTTGATGTCCTCGATGGACATGCCTTCCTGGCCGGTCAGGTGCAGCAGCGCATAGAGCAGCATGGAGCCGTGGCCGGCGGACAGCACGAAGCGGTCCCGGTCCGGCCAGCGGGGGTCCGCGGCGTCGTATTTCAGGAAGCGCGTGAACAGCACCGTCGCCACATCCGCCATGCCCATCGGCATGCCGGGATGGCCTGATTTGGCCTGTTCCACCGCATCGATGGCCAGTGCGCGAATGGCATCGGCCATCCGCCGATCCTCGCTGGCAGGACGGGCAAGCAGCAGGGCCTGGGCCGCCTGGGCGGCGGTCGGCTCGGTGCGGGGTTGGCTGTCGGGTTCGGTGGTGGCCAAGGGGATACTCCGGTCGGGCCAGCCTATAGACATCGCCCGCGCCTGCGACAACCCGATCCGCCATGGCGGCCGCCCCCGGCGGTTCCGCCGGCGGCCCGAGGGCGCCGGATGAGGATGCGTCGCATTCCCATAAAATCCTTTGATCACAAGGCTTTGCAGGCGCCAACCCGGCTTTCTGCACGTGACTTGGAGGGCACCGGGCGGCTAGGGTGCCGGCCATGCAGATTGCAACCACCCCCGTGCAGGAGCCACCGTCGGAGCCGACGCGGGACGGCCTGCCACCGATGCCGCCCGGCCCGCCACATGAGGAACTGCACTTCGCCGCCCAGTCCCCGATGCGGGAGTTGGTATCCGGCGCCGGGCAGGGGCTGGTGTTGCCCTTCGCCGTGACCGCCACCCTGGCCGGGTTGGGCGCCGCGCCGTCCCAGACCATCCTCGCCGGCCTCGCCGCCGCCGCGGCCGGCGCGGTTGCGGCCGGGCTTGGCAGCGCCCTGGCGGCGCGCGATGCGGCGGCCCGCTACCAGCTGGAACGGGCGCGGGAGGAGGAGGAAAGCCACCTCTACCCGGATCGGGAACGGTGGGAGGTCGCGGCCATCCTGCACCGCTATGGCGTGCGCGGGCAGGTGCTGCGGCAGGCGGTGGAGGCCATTGCCAGCGATCGCCGGCGCTGGGTCGATTTCATGATGCGGTTCGAGCTGGACCTGTCGGAGCCCGATCCCGGCCGCGCTGCCCGTTCCGCCACCATCCTGGCGGTGGCGCAGGTGGTGGCCGGAATGCTGCCGGTGCTGCCCTATGCCATGATCGGCGGAAGCGCGGCGCTCGGGTGGTCTGCCGCCGCCACCTTTGCCGCCCTGGCCGCACTCGGTGGGTTGCGGGCGCAGTCGGAGGATTTGCCGCCCCTGCGTGGTGCCGTGCAGGCCCTCGCGCTCGGCGCTGCTGCGGCCGTGGCGGCCTGGGTCCTGGCCGCCACGCTCGGCTGAGCCGCCTCAGTTTGCCGGCTGGCGCGGCGCCTGCTGTTGCTGGTTCTGCTGCTGCTGCTGCTGCTGGGCGATGGCTTCGCGCAGACGGGTCAGCGTGGCCTGGGCGTTGCGCGTCTGCTCGGTCAGTTCCGTGGCCTGGCGCGTGGCTTCCGCCGCCGCGCGCTGACGTTCCGCCAGGGCGGCGCCGGCCTGCTCGGCCGACTGGCGCAGCTCGGACAGGCGGTTCGCCTGCGTCTCGACATTGGCGGTCAGGCCGGACAGACGCTCCGTCGCGGCGCGCAGTTCGGCGGTCACCTCGTCCAGCCGCGTCTGCGCCTGCTGCGCCTCACGCTCCGCCGTCTGGCGGGCCTGGTTCAGGCGCTCGGCCTCCGCCTCGGCGCGCTGCGACGCCTGGCGGCGCTGGTCACGCTCGGCTTCCGCCGCGGTCGCCTCGTTCCGCAGCGTGGCCAGGCGCTGCTGCACCTCGCCGGCCTGGCGGGTTGCCTGGGCAATGTCCGCCTGGTTCGATGACAGGCGGTTGGCGGCCTGTTCGGCGCCCTGGGTGGCCTGCTCCAGCCGGGTCTGCACCTCGGCCAGCGCGGAGCGGCGCGCGGTCAGGTCGTTCTCCATCAGCGCGGTCTGGTCCCGAAGGCCGCGCTGCCGCTGCTCAAGGCCGGCGATCTCGGCGCGGCGGCCGGTGATCAATTCCTGGGCCTGGCCGGCTTCCCGGGTCAGCTCCGCCAGACGCTGCTCGGCGCTCTGCACGCCGGCATTCAGCTCGGATGCGCGGGCTTCCAGGCCCCGCAGCGCTTCCGCGGTCGAATCACGGCTCTCGGCGGCGCGGGCCTGCGCTGCTTCGGCTTCCTGGACGCTGCTGCGCAGCTCGGTCAGGCGCGTTTCGGCCTGGCCGATCTGCTCCCGAAGTTCCGTCGCCCGGGTGCCGAGCGTCTCGGCCTCCTGCGCCGCCGTATCACGCGCCTGCTGCGCGGCCTGGGCAGCCTGGGCGGCCTGCTGCTGCGCCTGCTGGCCGGCCTCGGATTGCTGGCGCAGCTGCGCCAGTTGCTGTTCTGCCGCGGTGGCCTGCGCTGTCAGTTGCTGTGCCTGCTGTTCGGCCGCCACGCGCGCCTGCTCAGCCGCCTGGGCCCGCGCCTCGATGGCGGGCAGGGCACCGCTGGCGGCGCGTTCCGCGGCGAGGGTCGTTTCCAGCCCGGCCCGCTGCGTTTCGGTCCGCGCGGCCTGCTCCCGCGCCTCCCGCGCATCGCCACTGACGGAGATGACAGTGATCCATCCGATCACGCCGAACAGCAGCAGAATTCCGGCGGCGATCTGGGCCGGACGTGGCCAGGTGGTCGGGTTCATGATGCGCGGGCTCTCCATGGATGATTGAGGACGAGGAGCAGGTCATGCCCCCCGCCAAGCGCCTCAATCACGTGAAAGTTGCGAGGCACGATGCGAACTTCGGCCGCTTAGCGCAATGCCACCAATGCGCCGTCGCGCAATGCCATTCATCCGCCGTCGCGCAATCCGCGGCTGGCGCGCGCCACCACCGCCTCGAACAGCACCTGGCAGCCGGCCTCGGCCTCCGCCGGCTCGATGCTCTCGGCCTCGTTGTGGCTGAGGCCGTCCTTGCAGGGGCAGAAGATCATCGCCGCCGGCATGCGCCGCGCGACATAGACGGCATCGTGGCCTGCGCCGGAAACCATGCGTCGCGCGGGATAGCCGAGGCGCTGGGCCGCCTGTTCCACCAGCGCGACGCACTCCGCATCGAAGGGCTGCGCGTCGTAATGCAGCACCTGGGTGAGTTCCAACTTGCAGCCCGTCTCCGCCACCACGGCGGCGGCCATGGCCGGAAAATCCCGCGCCAGGCCGGCGATGTCGGCGCTGTCGGGGTGGCGGAACTCGATGGAGAAGCGGACCTCGCCGGGGATCACGTTGCGGCTGTTGGGTTCCACCTTCAGAAAGCCCACCGTGCCGCGACCCTCCTCGCCGCGGTCGCGCATCAGCCCGTCCACCAGGGATATCACCTGCGCCGCGGCCACCAGCGCATCGCGGCGAGTTGAGGGCGGCGTGGTCCCGGCGTGGCTGTCCTGGCCAATGACCCGCGCATCCCACCAGACCTGCGCCTGCGCGCCGGTGACGATGCCGATAAGCTGGCCTGCGGCCTCCAGGATCGGACCCTGTTCGATATGCAGCTCGAAATAGGCATCGGCCGGGAAGGGGGCGGCCGGGTGCTCGCCCTGGTAGCCGATTTCCTTCAATGCCTGTTCCACGGTGACGCCCTGCTGGTCAGGCAGGGCGTAGCTGCGTTCAATGGGATAGACCCCTGCCCAGGTGCCGCTGCCCATGAGCGAGAGGCCGAAGCGGCTGCCTTCTTCGTCGGTCCAGTTCACCAGCTCCAGCGGCGCGTCCGTGGTGATGTTGAGGTCGTGCAGGGTCCGCATCACCTCCATCCCCGCCATTACACCGAGCGCGCCATCGTATTTTCCGCCCGAGGGCTGGCTGTCGAGGTGGCTGCCGAACAGCACGGGCAGGCGCGTCGGGTCGCGGCCCTCACGGCGGGCGAACATGTTGCCGATGGCATCCACCCGCACCGTCAGGCCCAGCGCCTCGCACTGGCTGCGGAAATCATCCCGCGCCGCCTTGTCGATATCGGTCAGCGTCAGCCGCCGCACGCCGCCCTTGGGCGTGGCGCCGTGGCGCGCCATGGCCGTCAGGCTGTCCCACAGGCGTTGGCCGTCGATCCGCTGGTTGGTTCCGCTCATCCTACCGCCCTCCGCCCTGTGTAATTTCGCCTGAAATGTCGCCTGCACTACTAATGGGCTCATTTTTGGCCGCGGTTGAAGCGCTTCCTCAAGTGCATCCGGCGTTAGGTCTTGCTTCGCCTTTTCAATGATTAATGGAAGCGCAGCGTGTACCGCCACGCGCAGCTTCTCTCGCTCGACACCAATCTTCCGGATCACATCAGTGAGGTTCGCGTGTTTGCTGCCAACAAAGAGGACGAAATTGTCGCTTGGGCTACGAGCTAAATTATTGAACTCTTCCTGTCCAGCAGTGTAGGCGAGATTTGCATTTGCGGAGCCTATGGTTAAAAGAACCACCCGCGCTACCGTCAGTTGGCCATCTCGGATATCCTCAGGCACCCAATTGCAGAATGACAGCATACCCGCCTCCGGGTTGTGACGGGAGCTGCTAGCCAAGTTGCCAAGTTGCTCTGGAATATGATCGAGAAGGTTGCGGAGGTCGATCGCCGGGCTCACCGGTTCTGCCCTTGGCCGGGCCTTCCGCCGTTGATTTTTTTGCTGTTGAACCCTATGTGCAGGCGCCAGCTGAAGGACCTTTGGATTGCCCAGCAGGCGCGTCAAAAGAGACGCCTCTCTGATAATGTTCCGGGCATGTATGAACATTAAGATGGTGTCAGATTCTGATACCTTCACAGGCTCGGGAGGTGCGACCATAGCATCGGCAATATTGGTAAGCTCACTATAGCTTTTCAGCGCGCTAGCTGCGGCTACGTCCAGAGCTTCAAGAGCAATTCTCTGCTCCTGATCAACTAGCGCTGGTAGTTGGGATAACTCAGATAAATACAAAGGGCTGCTTGACTGGTCGGTCGACATATTTAGCTCCTGTAAACGTCCGGCTTCTGGTAAAGGACAAAACTGCGCTGGAACAAGAGGTGTCTAAGTCAAAATGCTGATGTGGACATCATTTGCGCGGCTATCGTACTGTCGCTAAAGGATCGGATGAAATCGAGTCTGGCTCTGCAACGCATTTTACGCATGGTAGCTCCGAGGCGCAAAATCCATTCAGCGGGCACCACCAGGCGCGAGACACCTCGGTCACTGCTGTACCTTGAACCGCAGGCTTGCAGGCGGGCGGCGGTGCTGCGAATCATGGTCGGTGGAAACCCTCGAAAGGCCCTCGTCATGGCGCATGCGCTGAACGCTGCCCCCGCCATTCTCCGCAACTCGGAACTCGATGCCGATGCGGTGCGCACCGCGCGGGTCGATCTTGCCGCCACCCTCCGCATGGCCGCCCGCCTCGGCATGCATGAGGGCATCTGCAACCACTTCTCCCTGGTGGTGCCGGGGCGGGATGATCTGTTCCTGGTGAACCCCTATGGCTGGGCCTTCGCCGAGATTACCGCCTCCCGCCTCCTGATCTGCGACTACGAAGGCAATGTGGTGGCGGGCGAGGGCGTGCCGGAAGCGACCGCCTTCTACATCCACGCCCGGGTCCACAAGAACCTGCCCCGCGCCAAGGCCGCCTTCCACACCCACATGCCGAACGCGACCGCGCTCGCCATGCTGGAAGGCCCGCCGCTGGCCTGGGCCGGGCAGTCCGCGCTGAAATTCTACGGCCGTACCGTGGTGGACGAGCACTACAACGGCCTCGCTCTGGATGAGCGGGAAGGGGACCGCATCGCGGCCTCGATCGGCGATGCCGATATCGTCTTCATGAAGAACCACGGCGTGATGGTGGTGGGCGCCAGCGCCGCCGAGGCCTGGGACGATTTGTACTACCTGGAACGCGCGGCGGAGGCGCAGCGCCTGGCGCTGTCCACCGGCCGGCCGCTGAAGCCGGTACCGCCGGAGATGGCGCAGAAGACCTACGACCAGATGCGCCTCGGCGATCGTGAAAGCGCGGTGCTCCATCTGGAGAGCATCAAGCGCCGCCTGGCGAAGGAGGAGCCGGACTACCTCGATTGAGCCGCCCCGCGGCGGGATTGACCCCCCGCGCAGCGCTGGACCCGCGCGGCCTGGCGCTGCTGCTGGTCACGGTGGTCGGCTGGGGCCTGAACTGGCCGGCGATGAAGCTGCTGCTGTTGGAATTGCCGCCCTTTTCCATGCGGCTGGCCTGCGCCGCCATCGGCATCACCCTGCTGTTCGCCATCGCCCGCTGGAAGGGGGAGGCGCTGGCGGTGCCGCGCGAGTTGTGGCCGCGGCTGGTGATGGCGAGCCTGCTGAACGTGACCGCCTGGATGGGCCTCGCGGCCTTTTCCCTGCTGTGGCTGGCGGCGGGGGAGGCGACCATCGTCTGCTATACCATGCCGGTCTGGGCCTCGATCTTCGCCTGGATCATCCTGGGCGACCCGCCGAGCCGGATGCGGATCGCGGCGCTGGCACTGGGGCTGGGCGGGTTGCTGGTGCTGGTGCTGGGGTCCGGGCTGGATCTCGGGCTGGCCAAGCTGCCGGGGGTGGCGGTGGCGCTTTCGGCGGCGGTGCTGTTCTCGCTCGGCACGGTGGTGACCAAGCGCTGGCCGATGGCGCTGCCGCCCACCGCCTCCGCCGCTTGGCAGCTCACCATCGGCTGCGTGCCGCTGCTGGTCGGCGCTTTGGCGGTTGAGCGGCCGGATTTCGGGGCGCTGTCGCCAGCCGGCTGGGCGGTGATCCTGTATGGCGGCATCGGGCCGCTTGGCCTTTGCTACCTCGCCTGGTTCGCCGCGCTGCGCCGCCTCCCGGCGGAGGCCGCGGCCTCCGGCACCCTGCTGACGCCGGTCATCGGCGTGGCGGCCGCCGCCCTGTTCCTGGGCGAGGCGCTGGGGGTGCGGGAGGTGGTGGCGCTGTCCATGACCATTGGCGGGGTCGTACTTGCAGTACGCGGATAGAGCTTACTGGCGGTACGCGGCTGATCGGGTCATTAGGCCCGGCATGACCGAGCATCCGCTGATCCGCCTCGCCCCCGGCGGCGACCGCCGCGTGAAGATGGGCCATCCCTGGGCCTTCTCCAACGAGATCGCCATGACCCCGGCGCTGCGCGCCATCCCGCCCGGCACCCCGGTGCGGCTGGAGGGCGATGACGGCGTCAAGCACGGCGTCTGGCACTTCAACCCGCACAGCCTGATCGCCGCCCGCCGCCTGGATGCCAATCCGGCGGCTTCGATCGACGCTGGCTGGTACCTCTCCCGCCTCGCCGCCTGCCTGAGCCTGCGGGAGCGGCTGTTCGACGCGCCCTTCTACCGTCTGGTGCATGCCGAGGCGGATGGCCTGCCCGGCCTGGTCATCGACCGCTATGGCGATGCGGTGGCAATCCAGGCGAATACCGCCGGCATGGATGCCGCGACGCCGCACATCCTGGCCGCGCTGAACGTCCTGTTCGCCCCGCGCCTGGTGGTCGCCCGCAACGACAGCGCCGTGCGCAAGCTGGAGGGCCTGACCGAATCCGTCACCGCCTTGCAGGGGGAGGGCACGGCGACCGTCGCGGAATCCGGCCTCAGCTTCCCGGTGGACCTGCTTGGCGGCCAGAAGACCGGCTGGTTCTTCGACCAGCGCGCCAACCGCGCCATGGTCGCCCGCTTCTGCCAGGGCCGGTCCATGCTGGACGCCTTCTGCCACACCGGCGGCTTCGGCCTGGCCGCGGCGGCGGCCGGTGCGGCGGAGGTCACGCTACTGGACCGCAGTGAACACGCGCTGGACCACGCCATGCAGGCCGCGCGCCTGGCAGGATTCGCGGACCGCATTACGCCGCTGAAGGCGGAAGCCCTGGAACACCTGGAGAGGATGGCCGCCAGCGGTCGCCGCTTCGACGTGGTGGTGGCCGACCCGCCCGCTTTCGCCAAGACCCGCAAGGACCAGCCGGCGGCGCTGCGCGGCTACGGCAAGCTGGCGCGGCTGGCGGCCGGGCTGGTGGCGAAGGACGGCATCCTGTTCATCGCCTCCTGCTCCCACCACGTCTCGCCGGGGGATTTCACCGATGCGGTGGCCTGGGGCGTGCACAAGGCGAAGCGGGAGGCGCGGCTGCTGGCCACCGTTGGCGCCGGGCCGGACCACCCGGTGCATCCCGGCCTGCCGGAAAGCGCCTATCTCAAGGGCCTGCTGCTGCACCTGACGTGATGCGCGCGCCACCCCTGTGCGCCTTCCGCGCCACGGCCTATGAGGCTGCCGGCGCCGTGGCGCGGATCGGCCGGCGCAGCGCGGCGATGGACGCGCTGCTGGCGCGGCAGGGCGCGCGCCAGGCCAGCTTCATCACCGCCTGGAACCCGCTCAGCCGCCCCATGCCACAGGGCTGGAACCAGCGCATGCAGGCCCGGCTGCGCCAGGTGGCGCGGGGCCGTGTGCTGGCGGAAGGCTTCGGCCAGGCCGGCGGCTGGGCCGAGCACCACCTGCTGCTGGAAGGCGACCCGCGCCGGCTGGCGGTGCTGGCGCGGCGCTTCCGGCAATGGGCCATCGTCACCGTCGCGCCACGCCAGCCGGCGCGGCTGCGCCTGATCCGCCAAGTGACCGTTTGAAAACACCGGGGGGTCGGTCCCACGGTGCTTTTCCGCCCCTGCCGTGTTGCCGGATTTGCCGATGCAACCAGCATCGCCTGCATCCGGCGCCTTGCAGGGACGAAAAATCACCTGCGGGTCCTCAGCCGCCGGCATTCTCAGACGGTCACTAAGCCTTGCGCGCCGGATAGGCGCTGTAGCCGCCGATGACGATGCGGCGCAGACCGGCGAAGCGGATCTGTTCCGCCCCCATGGCGATCGTGCCGCGCACGCCGGCCACGCCAATCTCCCCCAGCAGCAGGCGGGGCTTGCCGGCGGAATTCGACTCCACCCGGATGGCGGCCATCACCTGTTCCAGCGTGCGGTCGGCATCGTCCAGTTGCAGGGTGTGGACGCCGTCCTGTGCCGAAATCACCCGGCTGCCATCGCCGGGGTGCCAGATCAGGGTCTCGTTCCCCTCACGCAGCCGGTGGTTCAGCGGGCCGCCACGCCAGCGGCCCTGTGCCGGGACTTCTGGCACGATGAAGTCGAGGTCCCAGTCTCCATACCCCGGTGCGGTGTCGTTCATGGCCTGATCTCCAGCTTGGTTTCGCTGGGCAGATCAAGCGCTTCCGGGCGCCGCACCTCCAATCCGAAGACCCTCTCGGGCCGATAGGCGCAGCCGATGCCGCGGTTGGTCTATGTCACAGAAAGCGCTCGCGGATATCCACGCTGCTTTCGCGGCCGAGCTTGTCGAAATGCGTCTCCAGCCACAGCCCGGCAGCCTCACGCCCATAACGCTTCAGGGTCATCAGGAAGTCCCAATCCCCATTCAGCTTGGTGCTCAGCTTGAAGTCGCGCATCCGTGCCTCATCCTCGATGCAATGGACGAACAGCTTGCGGTAGCGCGGCTGCTCCAGCCGCCCCGCCTCCAGCAGCCGCTGCACGAAGTCGATGGCGCGCATCTCCGCCATCAGGGACGCATTGAAGCTGATCTCATTCAGCCGGTTGACGATCTCGGTCGGCCGCGTCGGCAACTCGTCCCGCACGATGGGGTTGAGCTGCACCAGCACGATGTCCGGCGGCCCGCCCTGTTCATAAAGCGGCCAGAGCGCCGGGTTGCCCAGGTAGCCGCCATCCCAGAACGGCTCGCCATCGATCTCCACCGCCTTGAAGAATTGCGGCAGGCAGGCGGAAGCGAGCAGCGTGTCCACCGTCACCTCTTCCCGCGAAAAGACCCTGGGTTTGCCGGTGCGGACGGAGGTGGCGGAGATGAACAGCTTGGGTCCGCTGCCGTGGCGCAGGATCTCGGGGTGGATCTCCTCCTCCAGCACCTGGCGCAGCGGGTTGAATTCGAAGGGGGTGGGGTTGAGCTGGTAGGGGGACATGACGCGGGTCAGCGTCTCGAACGTCTGGTAGGCGACGGACCAGGTCAGGTCGTGGCCCCAGATCGCCTTCTCCAGCGGCGTGTTCTGCAACGGGCTGTTCGCCATGCGCCCGGCCGCATTGCGCCAGAAACTGTCGAGCGCCTGGCGCGCGCCATCCCGCCCGCCCTTGCACAGGCCCTGCACGAAGATGGCTGCGTTCATCGCGCCGGCGGAGGTGCCGGAGACGGCCTCGAACTCGATCCGCTCCTCCTCCAGCAGCCGCTCCAGCACCCCCCAGGTGAAGGCGCCATGCGTGCCGCCGCCCTGCAGCGCGAGGTTGATCCGGCGCGTCGTGGGCGCGGCGCGGGCCGCGCGCGGAGCAGGGCCGGGGATGGCTCCGGCCGCGCCCAGCGTATCGGCCGCTTCCGAGCGGAATTCATTCTCGATCATGGGGAGAGCTTCACACCTTGTCCGCCCAGGCACTGGCGGTCCGCGCAGTTCAGCGGACCGAGGCCGCGGATGCGGCCCGCGCCCAGCCTAACCTTCCCCCATTGCCGAAGAGTGCAGGGTGCGACGGCAAGCGGCCGGAGGCCGCATCCGTCTTCCGGGGGCAGAAAAATCACTGCGCCGTCCAGCCGCCATCGATGGACAGCGCCGTGCCATTGATGCTGCCGCTGTTCGGGCCGCAGAGAAACAGCGCCATCTCCGCCACTTCCTCCACCTCCACCCACCTTTTGGTGGGCTGGCGGTCGAGCAGGAAGTCGGTCAGCGCCTTGTCCTCGGTGACGCCGTGCTTTTCCGCCAGCGGCTTCACCTGCGCCTCCGCCAGCGGGGTGCGGACGAAGCCGGGGCAGATGGCGTTGCAGGTGACGGGGCCGCGGGCGACTTCCAGCGCAACGGACTTGGTCAGCCCCACCACCGCATGTTTGGCCGCGACATAAGCCGTCTTGAAGGGGCTCGCGACCAGCCCGTGGGCGGAGGCGACATTGACGATCCGCCCGAACCCCCGCGCCTTCATCCCCGGCAGCGCCGCCTTGATGGCGTGGAAGTTGGAGGTGAAGTTGATGGCGATGATCCGGTCGAATTTGTCATCCGGGAAGTCCTCGACCGGGGAGACGAACTGGATGCCGGCATTGTTCACCAGGATGTCGCAGGCGCCGAGCTCGGCCTCGCAGGCCTTGACCATGGCGCGGATTTCCTCGGGCTTCGACATGTCGGCGCCGGAATAGGGTGCTTCCGCCACGCCCATCGCCTCACCCACCGTGGCGCGGGCGCGGGCAATATCGGCCTCGCTGCCGAAGCCGTTCAGCATCACCCGCGCGCCGGATTGCGCGAAGCCCAGCGCGATGGCCAGCCCGATGCCGGAGGTGGAGCCGGTGACGAGGGCCACCCGGCCCTCCAGCTTGCGTGTCATGGTCATGCCGGTCATGGCGCCTTCTTCCTGCATTGCAGCATCGTTGCGCGGAGCCTCGCCTAGGGCAGCCGCTTGAGCAAGCCGACAACGCGCTTGACCAGGGGCGAGAGCAGCTTCGGCGCGTAGAAATCGCCCGCCGCCCGCTTCGCCGCCTCGGCCAGCGTCGGATAGGGCAGCACCAGCCCGGCGAGTGCCGAAAGCGGCAGCTTGCGGCCGATCAGCAGGGCGAAGGTGCCGGCCATCTCGCCGGCATGGGGCGCCAGGATGCCGGCGCCGAGCAGCCGGCCCTTCGGCGTCACCACCAGCTTCACCAGCCCCTCCTCGATCCCTTCCGCCACCGCGCGGTCCGTCTCCGCCACCGGGAAGCGCAGGATGGTGACCTCATGGCCCGCCTCGCGCGCCTCCTCCTCCGTCAGGCCGATCTGCGCCAGTTCCGGATCCGTGTAGGTGACGCGGGGCAGGGCGGCGTAGTCCACCTTGGCCGGCAGGCGGAACAGCATCCGCCGCGCCAGGATGCCGGCATGCTGGGACGCCACATGAGTGAAGGCGCGCGGGCCGATGCCCTCGGGGTCCGCGATGTCGCCCACCGCCCAGACCCGGCGATTGCTGGTGGAGCGCAGCCCGGCATCGGTGGCGATGCCCCGCTTCGTCGCGTTCACCTGGCCCGCCGTCAGGTCCAGCCCGACCAGCCGCGGCGCCCGGCCCACCGCGAGCAGCAGGTGCGTGCCGCCGATCTGCCGTCCATCTTCCAGATGCGCGACAAGCCCCGGCCCGCCATCCTCCGGCCTGTCGGAACTGACGCGGGCGAGCCTGGCGCCCTCCAGCAGTGTCACCCCGTCGCGGGTCAGGGCGCGGCGCAGGCCATCGACGAGTTCCGGGTCGTCCCGCCCGGCGATCCGTCCGGCCTCGATCACCGTCACCAGGCAGCCGAGCCGGGCATGCGCCTGCGCCATCTCCAGCCCGATCGGCCCGCCGCCGAGGATGATCAGGTGGCCCGGCGGGTCCTCCAGATCGAAGATCGTCTCATTGGTCAGCCAGGGCACCGGGCCGAGGCCGGGGATGTCCGGCACGATGGCTTGGCTACCGGCGGCGATGACGCAGCGGCGGAAGCTCAGGCGGCGGCCGCCGGCCTCGATCATGTCGGGGGCCACGAAATGCGCGGAGGCGCGGATCACCTCCACCCCCATGCCGCGGAAGCGGGCCTCCGAGTCGATGGGCGCGATATGCGCAATGGCGCCCTGCACATGGGCGCGCAGCGCGGCCCAGTCGATCTCCGGCTCCGGCAGGCGCACGCCGAATCGGTGGGCGCGGCGGGCGGCATGGGCGGCGTGGGCTGCGGCCAGCAACGCCTTGGAGGGGACGCAGCCATAATTCAGGCAATCGCCCCCCATCCGCCCGCGTTCGACCAGCGCAACCTTCAGGCCAAGGCCGGCGGAGAAGGCGGCGACGGACAGGCCGGCGGCGCCGGCACCAATCACCACAACGTCGAAATCAGGCATCCTGGCTCCCTGCTGGGGGTGAGGCGTTGCATCTGCCGCCCCTCATGCCCGATCCGCGCGGTTGACGGCAGGGGTTGCGCTTCCCTATACGTCCGGGCCTCGCCGGGGTGGCCTTGTTTTGTGGGGCCGCCGCCGGCATTTCCTCTAGATACCAGCCGGTGCAGTGATGGCCAGGGAGATTCCCCCGGGCCAGCTGGGGCCGGAGCCCGCGGGAGTGTGTCGTGAAGCGTACTTATCAGCCCTCGAAGCTTGTCCGGAAGCGCCGCCATGGTTTCCGCGCCCGCACGGCGACGGTCGGCGGGCGCAATGTGCTGGCGAATCGCCGGTCCAAGGGCCGCAAGAAGCTCTCCGCCTAAGATCGCGCAGTTTAAGATCGGGGCGGGCCAACCTTGTGTCATGCCGGCGCGACCGCCCCGTCTGAAGCTTCGCCGTGAGTTCAAGCTTGTGGCTGCCCGCGGGCTGCGCGCCGCGCGGCCGGGCGTGGTGGTGCAGGTTCTGAAGGGTACGGACGGCCCGCTGCGGGTCGGCTTTACCGCCACCAAGAAAATTGGCAACGCCGTCATCCGCAACCGCACGAAACGGCGGCTGCGGGAGGCGGCGCGACTGCTGCTTGGCCAGGACGCACCGCCGGGCTTCGACCTGGTGATGATCGGGCGGGAGGCCACGGCGGAACGCGATTTCCGCACCCTGCTCGGCGATTTGCGCGGCGCATTGCGGCAAGGCGGCGTTTTGCCGCCGAAGGACCAGCCAAGCGGGGTTCTTCCGCCCAAGGATCAGCCATGACCCCGCAGCAGCATCTGCTGCGCGGCGCGATCCGCACCTATCAGCTCACGCTGCGGCCGATCATCGGCAGCAATTGCCGATTCTACCCGCATTGCAGCGAATACGGGCTGGAGGCGGTGGCCGAACATGGTGCGCTGCGAGGTAGCTGGTTGACCGCGCGGCGTGTATTGCGCTGCAACCCCTGGCATCCGGGTGGCTACGACCCGGTGCCCCTCACTTCCCCGAACGTCCCGGGGCCGGCGGATACGGCCACCCCGCGACCGACGAAAGGCTGAATCAGGCCGTCATGGACCAGAAGCGTCTCCTCGCCGCCATCGCCTTGTCGGTCGGCATCCTGCTGTTGTTCGACCTGTGGAACCGCCCGACGCGGGAGGCGGAGCAGCGCCGCCAGGCGGAAATCGCCGCCCAGGTCCCCGCGGCCCAGGCACCCGGCGTCGGCGCCCCGGGCGTGCCCGTTCCGCAAACGCTGGTGCCGGTGCCCGCCGGCGGCGCGCCGCTGGCCCAGCCGGGTGCCGCCCCTGGTACTGCGATGGCCACGGCCACCCCGGGCCTGCCGCCGGAGCAGCGCATCCGCCTGGAGAATCCGCGCCTGCAGGGCAGCATCACGCTGCGCGGCGCGCGGCTGGATGACGCCATTCTGCGCGGGTACCGGGAAACGGTGCGGCCGGACAGCGCCCTGGTGCGCCTGCTGGCGCCGCGCAGCGATGCCAACCCGTATTTCGCCCAATGGGGCTGGACCGCCGCCGATGGCCGCACCCAGGTGCCCGGCCCGGACACGGACTGGACCGCGGATGGCAACAGCCTGACGCCGACCTCCCCGGTGACGCTGCGCTGGGACAACGGCCAGGGCCAAGTATTCACCATCCGCCTCGGCATCGACGAAGACTTCATGCTCACCGCGGAGCAGAGCGTCCGCAACGCCAGCGCGGAGCCGGTGCAGCTACTGCCCTGGGCGCGCGTGCGGCGTGAGCGCACCCCGCCCACCGCCGGCTTCTTCATCCTGCATGAGGGCTTCACCGGCGTGCTCGGCGGCCGCCTGACCGAATGGAGCTACAGCGACGCCAAATCCGAGGCTGAGAAGCGCCGTGGCCCGGCCATGGAGCAGGAGGCCACCGGCGGCTGGATCGGCTTCACCGACAAATACTGGCTGACCGCGCTGACGCCGATGGACCAGGCGAGCCAGGTGCGCGCCGCCTATCGCCATTCGGCGGAGGGGGGCCAGGATCGCTGGCAGGTGGATATGGCGCCCCCCGCCGTGCAGACCGTGGCCGCCGGCGCCGAGGCCGGCCTCGCGACGCGGCTGTTCGCGGGCGCCAAGGAAGTGCGCCTGCTGGATGGCTACGCCGACAACCTGAACATCGAGGGTTTCGACAAGGCGATCGACTTTGGCTGGTTCTACTGGATCACCAAGCCGTTCTTCTACGCGCTGGATTGGCTGTTCGGAATCTTCGGCAATTTCGGCGTGGCGATCCTGGTCTTTACCTTCGGCCTGAAGCTCGCGTTCTTCCCGCTGGCCAGCAAGGCCTACACATCGATGGCCCGCATGAAGGTGCTGGCGCCGAAAATGTCGGAGGTGAAGGAACGCTACAAGGACGACCCGGCCAAGGCGCAGGCCGAGATGATGGCTCTGTACCGGTCGGAGAAGGTGAACCCGGCTTCGGGCTGCCTGCCCATCCTGCTGCAGATCCCGATTTTCTTCGCGCTGTACAAGGTGCTGTTCGTCACCATCGAGATGCGGCACGCGCCCTTCTTCGGCTGGATTCAGGACCTGTCAGCACCGGACCCGACCAATCTGTTCAACCTGTTCGGCCTGCTGCCCTACGACCCGACGCAGCTTTCCAGCTTCCTGCACATGCCCGCCTGGGCCATCGCGATGGGCATCACGATGTGGCTGCAGTTCAAGCTGAACCCGACCCCACCGGACCCGATCCAGGCCAAGATCTTCGCCTGGATGCCTCTGATCTTCACCTTCATGCTGGCCAGCTTCCCGGCCGGCCTTGTGATCTACTGGACCTGGAACAACCTGCTTTCCATCGCCCAGCAGTACTACATCATGCAGACGGACAAGAAGCGGCAGGCCCGTGCCGCGGCCGCGCCGGCGCCGCCCAAGCCGGCCGCGATCGCCAAGCCCGCCGCCACCGCGGCAAAGCCGCCCAAGGGCAAGAAGGGATGAGCATCCCCACCCCAGGGGGGCACCCGGTGCCGCTTCCCGCCGGCGGCCTGGCAGAGGCGGTGGACGATGAGCAGCGCGCGGCCCTGATCGAGGCCGGGCGCCTGCTGTTCGCGCGCCCCTGCACCTTCTTCTACGCCTCCCAGGCCATCAACCAATTGCCGCCGATGGGCGCGCCGGAGATCGCCTTCTGCGGCCGGTCGAATGTGGGCAAATCCTCGCTGCTCAATGCGCTGACCGGCCAGAAGGCGCTGGCGCGCGTCTCGGTCACGCCGGGCCGCACGCGGCAGCTCAATTTCTTCACCTGCGACGAGGGTCGGCTGACCCTGGTGGACATGCCGGGCTATGGCTACGCCAAGGCCGCGAAGACACTGAAGGCCGATTGGCAGGGGCTGATGTTCGACTTCCTGCGCGGCCGGCCGGTGCTGCGGCGGGTGCTGCTGCTGATGGATGCGCGCGTCGAGACCAAGCCGGCCGACCGCGCCGCGCTCGACCTGCTGTCGGATGCGGCGGTCGCCTTCCAGATCGTCATCACCAAGGCCGATGACGTGAAGAAGGCGCAGCTTGAGAAGCGAATCGCCGAGATCTCGGGCATCGTGAAGAAGCGCACCGCCGCGCATCCCCTGGTGCTGATCACCAGCAGCGAGACCGGCCAGGGCATTGCCGAATTGCGCGCGGAACTCGCCGCCCTGGCGGCCTGACCGCCATGGCCGGCTGGGATGCCCACTGGGTATTTAGGCCCGCAAATTCAATGCCTTGCCGGCTTCCCAGCGCCCGCGCCAGCGCGTTTCGTTGACGATCGCCGCCCACCGAGGCAGCCTTGGGCCGCAAGGTGGTGGGGGAACGGGCAATTGAAAATCTGGCGCATATCAATGCTTGGCGTGGGACTTGCCTTGGCCAGCACGAGCGGGCTGATGCTGGCCGCACCAGGCCCTGCTCATGCCCAGACCGAGATTGCGCGCGACATCTGGTTCCACAATGCCTGCAACCGGCCGGTTCGCCTGCTGGTCCGCCATGCCGAGGAAACCCGCCAATGGCGGTCGCGCGGCTGGTGGAATTTCGGGCCGATGGAGCCCCCCCGGGCGCTCAGCAGCCGCGGCAACCGCATCCAGCATCTGTCGAACCATCGGCTATATTACTACGCGGAGACGGTGGATGGCTCCGTGATCTGGGAAGGTGATGGCCGCAATACCACGCGGGTCTCCGGCGTCACCTACCGGCTGCGCCAGGCCAGCCCGACGGTGGTGCGCGGGCGCCTCCAGGTCCGCCTGACCTGCACTGGTGCCGGCGGCGGTGGGACTGGTGGCGGGGTGACCGGCGGCGGTGGCGGTGCCATGGGCCCCCCGAAGAACTGAGGCCGATCCGGCCCGCATCGCCCCATCAAGCAGGCACGGCACCGGCCCCGGCGCCCCGCGCATTCCGCATTCCCGAAACCGGGCCTTGACCAGGGCGGAAACTGGCCGCAAACCGCGCCGCCCGCGGCGGAAGGCCCGGAGCGAGCACCGGGGACTCCTGCCATGACCGATGACGCGCTCGACCAGATGGCGATCCTCGCCGGCGCCTTGCCCTTCCTAAAGCGCTACGACGACCAGATCGTGGTGGTGAAATACGGCGGCCACGCCATGGGGGAGGAGGACGCCGCGCTGCGCTTCGGCCGCGACATCGCGCTGCTGGAGCAGGTGGGCGTGAACCCCGTGGTGGTGCATGGCGGCGGCCCGCAGATCAACGCCATGCTCAAGCGACTCGGCGTGAAGTCCAACTTCGTCCAGGGCCTGCGGGTGACGGATGAGGAAATGCTCGACGTGGTCGAAATGGTCCTGGCCGGCCCGGTCAACAAGCAGGTCGCCTCCGCCATCACCCGCGCCGGGGCCATCGCGGTTGGCATATCCGGCAAGGATGGCGGGCTGATCCAGGCCCGCAAGCTGACCCGCACCTATCGCGACCCGGACAGCCAGATCGAGAAGGTGCTGGATCTCGGCTTCGTCGGCGAGCCGGAGCATGTGGACCCGCGCGTGCTGCAACTGCTGATTGGCGCGGACATCGTTCCGGTCGTCGCGCCGGTGGGCGTCGGCGCCGATGGCCAGACCTACAACATCAACGCCGATACGGTGGCCGGCGCCATTGCCGGAGCGCTGGGCGCGGAACGTCTGCTGATGCTGACCGATGTGCGCGGCGTGCTCGGCCCGGATGGGCAGCTGATCCCGGAGATGACAGTCGCCGAGGTCAAGGCCGGCATCGAGGCCGGCTGGATCTCCGCCGGCATGATCCCGAAGGTCGAGACCTGCATCTATGCGGTGGAGCGTGGCGTGAAGGCCGCGGTCATCGTCGATGGCCGGGTGCCGCATGCGGTGCTGCTGGAATTGTTCACCGGCCAGGGCGCGGGCACGCTGATCCGCGCCTGAGGGAGGGCGACCGCCCCATCAGGCGGGCAAGCCCTCCAGCAACTCCGCCTGCCACTGCAACTCGGCCTCCCCCAGCGCCCAGCGCCCCTCCGCCGTCGGGAAGACCACCTCGGCCGGGCCCAGGCCACCGAGCACGCCCTGCACCTCGGCGGCCAGGGGCGCCGACCAGCCGGCGCTGTGGCACAGGCCGGCGATGGCCCGGCCGCTCCGCAGCGCCAGCGCCGCCTCCACCCGCGCCTGGCTGACGCCGGCGGCCTCCGCCAGGCGATTCAGCAGCAGCTCCCGGTCGCCGGCCTGGGCGGCGGCGAACAGCTCCGCCTCCGCATCCTGGGCGCCGTCCTCGGACGCCAGGCTGGCGGTAATCCGGCTGCGCAGCATGGCGGCCAGGCCTTCCGGCAGGTCGGTGCGGGCCGCCAGCGCGCCCAGCAGATGGTCGGTCACGATCTCCCCCAGCGCGCGGGCCGCCTGCGCCGGAAGCTGGGCGCGCCATACCAGGGCGGCCTGCCAGCTCGGTCGCGAGCCGGCGCCGGCCACCAGGCGGTCCAAGGTCGCTTCGCGGATCGCGGCGGAGGGGTTGGCCAGCAGGGCTGCCACCGCGGGGGTGTCGGCCGTCTGCGCGATCGCGTCGGACACGGTCTCGTTCAGGGCCGGGCGGCGGGCCACGGCGCGGCGGGTGGCGGGTACCGGCGGGGCGGCGATCAGCGCCAGCAGATCGGCCTCGGTCAGCAGGGGCGACAGGCGGATCACCGGCTCCGCCACCGGCATGGCGGTGTCGCGCGCCAGGCGCAGGATCAGCTCCCGCGGCGCATCCGGCATGTTCCGCACCGCATCGGCGATCGCGGCCCGCACCTCTACCGCCGTATCCTCGACAAGCATGGCGAGCGTGCCGGCGGAAATCCGCGCCATGCGGCTACGGGCCTTGCTGTCCAGCTCCGGCGCCAGGGCGGCGATGCGCCCGGCCAGCACGCGGCGGACTTCCGCATCCGCATCCGCGGCCAGCAGCCGCGCCACGGCCGGTGGCGTCGCGGCATGGGCGGCGACCGCCTGGCGCACCTGCGCCGCCGGGTCCGCGGCCAGGAAGGTCAGCAATTCCGGGGAGGCGTGGGGCGCGCGCGCGATGGCGGTTCGAGCGGCCGTGTCGCCGTGCCGGGCGGCGTGGATGTCCTCCGGGCTGTCGGTCACTTCCGTCGCTCCCCGGCGGCGCGCTTGGCGGCGTACATGGCGGCATCGGCGCGGGCCAGCAATTCGGCCACCGGCTCTCCGCTGCGTGCCATTGCGATGCCGAGGCTGGCGCGCAGCGCGGCCGGGCCGGCTTCCGGCCAGTCCGGCAGCGGCCCGGGCGCGCCGATGGTGCCGATGCGGCATTCCGCCTCCAACTGGCTGGCGCCGTGCAGCCACAGGCAGAACTCGTCGCCGCCGAGGCGTGCGGCCAGATCCACCTGCGAGGCGGCGGCGCGCAGGCGGGCGCCCATGGCCCGCAGGGCGGCGTCCCCGGCCTCATGCCCCAGGTGATCATTCAGCGGCTTCAGCCCATCGAGGTCGAGGAACACCAGCGCGCCGCCGGCCACCACCTGGTCCTCCAGCGCCGCGGTGAAGCCGCGCCGGTTCAGCAGGCCTGTCAGCGGGTCGCCATCCGCCGCGGCGGTCAGCGCCTTCTGGCGCAGAACCTCGCCCCTGAGCGCCGCCATGGGCAAGGCGAGGGCTGCGAGCAGTTCGCGGTCATCCGAATCGAGCGGCGGTTCCTCCGGGGCACGCCAGGCGAGCAGGCAGGGGCCGGCCTCGGTGCAGGCGATGGCATGGTGCGGGGCTGCGGCAAGGCTACTGGCCGCAAGGCTGCCGGGCGGCGGCAGCAGATGCAGCGGCGGCTGGTCGTTGACCACCTGCGCCACCCGCCAGGCGCCGCCCTCCGGCACCAGCAGGGCCGCGCCCTGGCAACTCAGCGCCGCGGGCAGGGCGGACAGCATGGCGCGTAGCCCGGCCTCCGCGCCGCCTTGCCGCTGGCCCAGCCGCAGCAGCCGGCCCAGTGCATTGGCCCGGCGCAGCGCGCGCGCCACCACCTCTCCCCGCCGTTCCGCGGCTGTGACATCCCGCGCCGAGCCGCGCAGCCCGTCGCCATGGCGCAGCAGGGTGAATTCCAGGCAGGCGGTGCTGCCATCGGCGCAGTCCAGCCAGGCCTTGGTCATGCGCTGGCGACGGAAGGCGCCGATGCCGAAGACGCCGGGGCCGGGGCCGGCAAACAGCGTGACGGCGGGCGCGCCGATCAGCGACTCCGCCGGGTGGCCCAGCACCGTCTCCGGCGCCAGGAAGGTGAAGCGACCCTCGGCATCCGTCTCGAACAGCAGGTCGGCCGAGAGCAGGGCGAAGTCACGCCATCGGGCACGGCTGTCGATCAGCGCGGAGGCCAGCGAGTCCTGTCCGGCGCTGCCGGAATCCAGATCGGGCAAGGGGGGCGAAAGCGGGGGCGGTCCGTCCATGCCGGAAGGGTAGGGTGCAGCCGGTGAAGGCGCGGTTAGCAAACGGCGCCTCGCAACTCTGCGGCCGGAAGGGCTGAGCGATGCAAGCGGGGCGCGTTGACAGCGCGGCGGCAGCCTATGCATGGTCCGGCGCGAAGCAGAACCGCCACACGGCCAGCCAGGACACACCGCAGACCATGGACACGACCACGCCGCTGAAGGCCAAGATCGAGGCGCTGTGGGACCGGCGTGACACGCTGACCGCCCAGACCCAGGGCGAGGACCGCCAGGCGGTGGAGACCGCGCTGGAGCTGCTCGATTCCGGCCAGGCGCGCGTCGCCCAGCCCGGTGCGGATGGCGCCTGGCATGTGAACCAGTGGCTGAAGCAGGCGGTGTTGCTGTCCTTTCGCCTGTCGGACAGCGCGCCGATGGGTGTGGGCCTCGGCGCCTATGACAAGGTGCCGCTGAAATTCGCCGGCTGGGGCGCCAACCGCTTCAAGGAAGCCGGCTTCCGCGCCGTGCCGGGCGCCGTGGTGCGGCGTTCGGCCTTCATCGCGCCGGGCGTGGTACTGATGCCGTCCTTCGTCAATCTCGGCGCCTATGTCGATTCGGGCACGATGGTGGATACCTGGGCGACGATCGGGTCCTGCGCGCAGATCGGCAAGAACTGCCACATCTCCGGCGGCGCCGGCATCGGTGGGGTGCTGGAGCCGTTGCAGGCCAACCCGGTGGTGATCGAGGATGAGTGCTTCGTCGGCGCGCGGTCCGAAGTGGCGGAGGGCGTGATCGTGGAGCGCGGCAGCGTGCTGTCCATGGGCGTGTTCCTCGGCGCCTCCACCAAGATCATCGATCGCGCGACGGGCGAGGTCTTCATGGGCCGGGTGCCGGCCTATTCCGTGGTGGTACCGGGCAGCCTGCCGGGCAAGGCGTTGCCGGATGGCTCGCCGGGGCCGAGCCTGTACTGCGCCGTGATCGTGAAGCGGGTGGATGCGCAGACGCGGTCGAAGACCTCGATCAACGAATTGCTGCGGGATTAGACCCCGGGTGAGGAATGACGTTCCGGACCCGGTGCCGCTGGCCCAGGCGCTGATCCGCTGCCGGTCCGTCACGCCTGCCGATGACGGCGCGCTGGAGGTGCTGCAGGCGGCGCTGGCCCCGCTCGGTTTTGCGTGTGAGCGGCTGCGCTTCGGCGAGGTGGAGAATCTGTTTGCTGTTCGCGGGGCGGGTGGCCCGCATTTGATGTTCGCGGGCCACACCGATGTGGTGCCACCCGGCGCCACCGGCTGGACCGCCGACCCCTTTGGTGGGGAAGTGCGGGACGGGCTGCTGTATGGCCGCGGCGCCACCGACATGAAGGGTGGCGTCGCCGCCTGGGTTACCGCCGTGACCGATGTGCTGGCCCGCCGCCCTGATCTGCCCGGCACGCTTTCCTTGCTCATCACCGGCGACGAGGAAGGCCCGGCCACCGATGGCACGGTGAAGGTGCTGGACTGGTTGGCCGACCGGAAAAAAATCCCGGATTGCTGCGTGGTGGGGGAGCCGACCAGCAAGGTGGTGCTGGGCGACACCATCAAGGTTGGCCGCCGCGGCAGCCTGAATGCGACGCTGGTGGTGCACGGCACCCAGGGCCACAGCGCCTATCCGCAGCGCGCCGACAACCCGATCCATCGCCTGGTGCGCGTGCTGGCGGCGCTGACCGCCACGCCGCTCGACCAGGGCAGCGACTTCTTCGAGCCGACGACGCTGCAGATCACCAGCATCGATGTCGGCAATCCGGCGACCAACGTCATCCCGCCCAGCGCCACGGCGCGGCTGAACATCCGCTTCAACGACCTTCACACGGAGGCCAGCCTGACCGCGCATCTGCGCGCGGCGCTGGAGCGCGACGCGCCGCAGCACGATTTGGCAGTGGTCTGCAGCGGCGAGTCTTTCCTGACCCAACCCGGCCCCTTCGTCGCCGCGCTGGAACGGGCCGTGCTGGCGGAGACGGGGCAGGCGGCCAAGCTCGATACCGGCGGCGGCACCTCCGACGCCCGCTTCATCGCGCGCCATTGCCCGGTGGCGGAACTCGGCGCCGTGGGCGCCACCATGCACAAGGCCGATGAATCGACGCCGGTCGCGGAATTGCGCGCACTCACCCGGCTCTATGCCCGGGTGATCAAGGAGGTGCTCGGCTGAGCGGCGCACCCAACCCGCCCCCGCCATCCGGCCTGCCGCCGGAGCCGCCGCTGCGCCTGGCGATCACCGCCGGCCTGCTCGGCGCGCTGCTGCTCGGGCGCGGCCGGGCGGAAGGTGTCGCGCTGATGGAGACGACGCCGGCCGGGGCGCTGCGTTCCTTCGCCGCGGCCGCCATCTGCCTGCCGGCCTTCCTGGGCCTGCGGATCTTCGCCTGGAGCAACATCGAGACACCGCCCGGCGGCCTGCTGCGCCCCCTGACGGCGGAGCTGACCGGCTACGTTTATGGCTGGGTGCTGTTCGTGCTGGTCAGTCTGCCGATCATCGCCGGCTGGGGGCGCGCCGCGCTGTGGCCGCGCTTCGTGGTGGCGTGGAATTGGATCAGCGTGGTGCAGTACCTGGTGCAGATCGCGCTGGCGGTACTGCTGTTCCTGGGACCGCCCTCGATCCTGGCGCAGGGGCTGACGCTTGCCGTCATCGGCTATTCGCTGTGGCTGGAATGGTTCATGGCCAAGACCGTGCTCGGCATTTCCGGCGGCAGGGCGACCGGGCTGGTGGTGCTGGATCTGGCGCTCGGCCTGTTCATCGCGGGCTTCGTGCAGCGGCTGTCGATCGGCTGACACAAAAGGGGAGACGAACCATGCCGGATGCACGCTACGAGGTGGCGGGATTGCTGCGCTTTGCCACCACGGCCTGCGCCGCGGCGGGGCTGGAATCGGAGAAGGCCCGCGCGGTGGCGGAGGTGCTTCTCGAGGGCGACCTGATGGGCCACGACACGCACGGCCTGGCGCTGCTGACGCCGTATCTGGACTCGCTGATCTCCGGCGACATGCGCGCGGCCGGGGAGCCGGAGCTGGTCTCCGCCACCGCCGTCGCCGAGACCTGGGATGGCCGCAAGCTGCCCGGCCCCTGGCTGGTGCGCCGCGCCATCGCGCGGGCGGAGGCGGCCTCGGCTGAGATGGGCATCGGCGTGGTCAGCATCGGCCGCTGCCACCATATCGGCTGCCTCGCCGCCTATGGCCCGCCGGTGGCCGCTGCCGGGCGGATGCTGCTGCTGACCTGCTCCGACCCCGCCACCGGATCGGTCGCGCCCTGGGGCGGTACGCGGCGCATCTACACGCCGAACCCGCTGGCCGCCGCCTGGCCCACGCCAGACGGGCCGGTGCTGATCGATGTCTCCATGTCCGTCACCACCAATGGCATGACCGGCCGCAAGCGCGCCGAGGGCAAGCTGTTCGACCATGAGGTGCTGCTGGACAAAGACGGCACGCCGACGCGCGATCCCAATGCCTTCTGGGATGATGGCAGCTTGATGCCGCTCGGCGGGGTCGAGGGCGGGCATAAGGGCTTCGCCCTCGGCCTGCTGATCGAGGTGCTGACCAGCGCGCTGGCTGGCCATGGCCGCGCCGATGCACCAACCGGCTGGGGCGCCTCCGTCCTGGTCATGGTGATCGACCCGTCCCGCTTCGGCGGCACCAAGGCCTTCCTGCGGGAGACCGGGTGGATGGCCGATGCCGTGCACGCCAACCCGCCCAAGCCGGGCGGTGAGGCGCCGCGCCTGCCGGGCGAACGCGCCATGGCAAGGCGGGCTCAGGCGATGGCAGAGGGTGTGGCGCTGCACCCAGCCATTCTGCCGGCGCTGGCGAAACTGGCGCAGCGGTTTGATCTGGCGTTGCCGGAGGCGGTGTAGGGCCGGCCTCGCCCCCGCCCCAACCAGCCTTCCGCGTTGCGGCGATGCCGCAACCCCCCCGCGAGCGGGGGAGGGAGTTTTAGACCCACTCCGGCTCTGGCTCATACCGCGCGAAGCGAAACACCAGCCCATCCGGCGGCGCCGTCTGCCCGGCCTGGCTGCGGTCCAGCCCCTCCAGCACCTGGCGCGGCCAAATGACGGGGCGGCGGCCATGGCCCACTTCGTACAGCGTGCCGACCAGGTTGCGGACCTGATGGTGCAGGAAGCTGCGGGCTTCCGCGATCACATGCACCTCCTCCCCGAACCTGGCCACATCCAGCCGGTCCAGCGTGCGGATGGCGGATTTCGCCTGGCAGGAGGCGGCGCGGAATGCAGAAAAGTCGTGCCGGCCGAGCAGCATCTGCGCCGCCTCCTGCATCGCCGCCGCATCCAGCGGCCGCTTCACATGCCACAGTTTCGCGGCTTCCATCGCCGGACGGGCGGGTCGGTTGAGGATGCGGTAGCGATAGCCGCGGCCGAGGCAATCGAAGCGCGCCGACCAACTCTCCGCCACCCGTGCGGCGGCGCGCACCACGACAGGGTGCGGCAGGGTGCGGGCATTGATGGCGTCCCGCACCCGCTCCGGCGGCAAATCCAGCGCCAGCTCCAGATCGGCCACTGCGCCTTCCGCGTGCACCCCCGCATCGGTGCGGCCGGAGGCGGTGACGGTGGGCGCCACGCCGTGGTTCAGCGGGGCGGCGGCGTCTTCCAGCAGTTTCTGGACGCTCGGCAGGTCGCGCTGGCGCTGCCAGCCGCAGAAGTTTGTGCCGTCATATTCCAGCAGCAGCGCGTAGCGCGGCATCAGGTGAGCTGGGCGGGCAGGCTGTAGCCGCGCAGCAGATCGGCGGCGGCCATCGCGGCGCGGCCGGGGCGTTGCAGGCGCAGCAGCCGCAGCGCGCCGTCGCCACAGGCCACGACATCTGGCGCCAGCAGCGCACCGGGCGTGCCTGCGCCCGCCACCGGCTCGGCCGCATGCACGCGCACCACTTCCTCGCCCGCCTGGAAGAAGCAGCCGGGCCAGGGTGTCAGGGCGCGGATGCGGCGATCCAGCGCCACGGCGGGTTGCGTCCAATCCAGCCGCCCATCGGCCTTGGCGAGCTTCGGCGCATAGGTCACGCCATCCTCCGGCTGCGGCGTGGCGGCTGGGTTTTCCTCCAGCGCGCGCAGGATCAGCCGGGCGCCGATTTCGGCCAGCGCATCATGCAACTCCGGTGTCGTGCTGCGCGGGCCGATCGGCGTGGCCTCGGCCAGCAGCATCGGGCCGGTATCCAGCCCTTCCTCCATCTGCATGATGGTGATGCCCGTCTGGCTGTCGCCCGTCAGGATCGCCGCCTGGATCGGCCCGGCCCCGCGCCAGCGCGGCAACAGGGAGGCATGGATGTTCAGGCAGCCGCGCCGCGGCGCATCCAGCATCGGCTTCGGCAGGATCAGCCCATAGGCCGCGACCACCGCCACATCCAGATCGAGCGCCGCGAACGCCGCATGTTCCGCCGCATCCCGCTTCACCCGCGCCGGCGTGCGGACCGGCAGGCCGAGTTCCAGCGCCGCACGATGCACCGGGCAGGGCGTCTCCCGCTGCCCGCGCCCGGCGGGCTTCGGCGGCTGGGCATAGACCGCCGCGATCTCATGCCCCGCCTCATGCAGCGCCCGCAGCGCCGGCACGGAGAAGTCCGGGCTGCCCATGAAGGCGAGGCGCAGCTTCCGGCTCACTCCTGCGCCTTCAGCTTCAGTTCCTTGGCCAGCTTCCGCAGCAGCATGTTGCGCTTCAGCGCCGAGATATGGTCCACGAACAGCACGCCATCCAAATGGTCGATCTCATGCTGCAGGCAGGCGGAGAGCAGGCCATCGCCCTCGATCTCCCGCTTCGCGCCGGCCAGATCCAGGTAGCGCACCTTCACCCGGGCCGGGCGCGTCACGTCGGCGTATTGGCCGGGCAGGGACAGACAGCCTTCCTCCCGCACCGCCATCTCCGCGCTTTCGGCGATGATCTCGGGGTTCACCAGCACCATCGGCGCGGGGATGTCGTTCTCATGCAAATCGAGCACCACCAGGCGCAGCAATTCGCCCACCTGCGGCGCGGCCAGGCCGATGCCGGGCGCCTTGTACATGGTGGCCAGCATGCGTGCGGAGAGGTCGGCGATGCGCCCATCCCCCGCCGCCACCGGCTTCGCCTTGGCACGCAGCCGCGGGTCCGGGACATTGAGGATGGGCAGCAGTTCAGAGGTCATGTCGGTCACTCGCCCGCCTGGCGGGGCACTCTCGGGGGAAGGGGCGAGAGGTAGCCCCGCCTCGCCCCCCTTGCAACGGCAGGCCATGGCGCCAAAATTGCAGGAAGCGGGGTGCCTTGGGGCCCCGCGATACCAAGGCTTCGCTCCTGAGCGAGGAGGCACCTGAAGACCATGTCACGATCATCGCTGTTCGGCTCGCCGCTGTTTCTCGGCTTCGATCATCTGGAGCAGATGCTTGACCGGGTGCAGAAAAGCGCCGACGGCTATCCCCCCTACAATATCGAGCAGACGGCGGAGACGCGGCTTCGCATCACGCTGGCCGTGGCCGGCTTCTCGATGGACGATCTGCAGATCACGCAGGAGGACAACCAGCTGGTCATCCGCGGCCGTCAGCGTGACGACAGCGAGGGCCGGATTTTCCTGCATCGTGGCATCGCCGCGCGGCAATTCCAGCGCGCCTTCGTCTTGGCCGAGGGGATCGAGGTGGAAGGCGCTTGGCTCGACAACGGCCTGCTGCACGTCGATCTGCAACGACCGTTGCCCGAGGTTCGGGTGAAGACCATCCAGATCGCCACCCGCGGCAACGGCCCGCAGCGCCCCGTGGTGGGGCAGGTGGCGGGCGAGAAGCTTACAGATAATCGGGTCAAGGAAAGCTGAGGCCCGACTTGCGTTGTATGGGCACGGGCCATGAACGGCCGTGCCGGAAGGAGAACACCATGTCCGACTTCGATGGCGGCGCCGCAGAGGGCCGCGTGAACCTGACCCCGATGGCGCTTCGTAGCCTGTCGAACCTCGATTTCGCCCGCCTGGGCGCCGATGCCGTGGCCTATCTGCGCCCGGTGGTGATGAATGGCGCGCTGGCCTTTGCAATCCATGCCGCCGACGGCACGCCGATCGGCGCGGCGCCGAATGCCGATCTCGCCGCGGCGGCGGTCCGCCAGCACGACATGGAACCCATGCTGGTCCATTGATCCCGGCGGGGTTTTCCCCGGATCGGAGTCCCGTCTAGCCTGCCCGGCCAAACCGGGCAGGAGACACCCATGACGCTTAAGATCGGCCTGCTGCTGTTCCCGGATGTCCAGCAACTGGACCTGACCGGCCCCTATGAGGTTCTGGCCGGTCTGCCGGGCGCGCGGATGCATCTGGTGGCCGCGCAGACCGGGCCGGTGCGGGCCTCGACCGGCCTCACGCTGATGGCGACCACGGATTTCGCCACCTGCCCGCAGCTCGATATTCTGTGCGTACCGGGCGGCGGCGGGGGTGAATGCGCTGCTGAAGGATCCGGTGGTACTGGATTTCCTGCGGCGCCAGGCGCCGGGCGCGCGCTACGTCACCTCCGTCTGCACCGGCGCCTTGGTACTGGGCGCGGCGGGTCTGCTGCGCGGCAAGCGCGCCACCACCCATTGGAACGCGCATCATCTGCTGGCACCGCTCGGCGCGGTTCCGGTGCAGGCGCGGGTGGTGCAGGACGGCAACCTGTTCACCGGCGGCGGTGTGACGGCGGGCATCGACTTTGCCCTGGCGCTGGTGGCGGAGATTGCGGGGCCGGCTGTGGCGCAGTCCATCCAGCTCGGCCTGGAATATGCCCCGGCGCCGCCCTTCGATGCCGGTAGCCCCGAAACCGCGCCGCCCGAAATCCTGGCCGCCGTACGGGCGAAAACCGCAGCCACCCGACAGGCGCGTGAGGCGCTGGTGGCCGAGGTGGCGGCGGGCTGGAGCGCTTAGAAACCGTTTGAGAACACTGGCGGGTCGGTCTCGCTGAGCTTTTTCGCCCCGGTGGCGTTGCGTGGCTTGCCGATGCAACCAGCATCGGCCGCGCCCCGCGCCTTCCCGGAACGAAAGATCCCTTGCGAACCCTCAGCCGCCAGTATCCCCAAACGGTCTCTTAGGCGGTCTTCGGGTCGATCCAGCCGATATTCCCGTCGCCGCGGCGATAGACCACGTTCAGCCCGTTGGTTGCCCGGTTGCGAAACATCAGCACCGGCACATGCGCCAGGTCCATTCGCATGACGGCCTCGCCCACCGTCAGGCGATGGATCTCGGACGGTGTTTCGGCCACCACGGCGGGGTTGTCGCCGGCTTCCTCCAGCGCGGGATCGGGCGTTTCCTCATCTTCCTCCTGCCGCAGCACCACCTGGCGCGCGGGCTCCGAAACTTCCGGTTCGCGTTCGCTGGCCAGGCTGCGGGCGTGGTCGTTCACGCGGCGGCGGTAGCGGCGCAGGCGCTTGGCGACGTGCTCGGCTGCCACGGTGAAGGCGCGATGCGCATCCGCGCCCTCGCCCTCGCCGCGCAGGAACAGGTTGCGGCCGGCCTTCAGGTTGATGTCGCAGAGAAAAGCGTGCCCCTTCGCGTCCCGGCTGAAGGTGACGTTTGCTTCCACGGCGTGGTCGAAATACTTGCGGGATATGGTGGTCAACCCATCCCGCACATGCGTCTTCAACGCTTCCCCGGTTTCGACCTGCTTGCCTGCGACGGTGATATGCATGCGAGCCTCGCTCCTTCCTCCGCTATGGGGAAGGCCGCGCCCGGGGGGATAGGCGGCGTAGTAGGGTGCCGCGGATCAGGCCGGGACGGCCTTCTCCCGCTTGCGTTGCACCGACGATGGAATGCGCAACGCCTCGCGGTATTTGGCCACCGTTCGGCGGGCAATGTCCACTCCCTCCTTGCGCAAACGCTCGACGATCGCATCGTCCGACAGCACGTCTTCGCTGGATTCCGCGCCGATCATCTCCCGGATGCGGAATCGCACCGCCTCGGCGGAATGACTTTCGCCACCAAGTGTTCCGGCGATGGCAGTCGTGAAGAAATACTTAAGCTCGAAGGTCCCGCGCGGCGTCGCGATGTACTTGTTTGCGGTAACGCGGCTGACGGTGCTTTCATGCATGGCGACATATTCGGCAACGTCGCGCAGAATCAGCGGCCGCAGATGCGCGACGCCGAGGCGGAAGAAGCCATCCTGCCGCCGCACGATTTCGGCCGAGACCTTCAGGATGGTGTTGGCCCGCTGTTCCAGCGACTTCACCAGCCAAGTGGCGGATTGCAGCCGGTCCGCGATGAAGGCCTTGTCATCGCGGGTCTTGGCGCCGACCACGGCGCGGGCGTGGAAGCCGCGATTGATCAGCACGCGGGGCAGGGTTTCCGGGTTGAGCTCCACCGCCCAGCCATCATCCGGCAGGCGCTTCATCAGCACATCCGGCACCACCACCATGGCCGGCGGTGCGTCGAAGCTCGCACCCGGCTTCGGGTCCAGCCGCTTCAGCTCCGCGATCATGTCGGCCAGATCTTCGGAGTCGCATTCGCAGACCCGCATCAGCCCGCGCAGGTCGCGCCGCGCCAGCATCTCCAGATTGTCCAGCAGACGCTCCATGCAGGGGTCCAGCCGGTTGAGCTCCGCCAACTGCACCGCCAGGCATTCGCGCAGGTCGCGGCAGAACATGCCGACGGGGTCCAGCCGCTGCAGCCGCGCCCGCACCCCGGCCACCTGCGCCTCCGGGCAGCCCATCGCGTTGGCGATCTGGCAATCCGTGATGGTCATGCGACCGGCCGGGTCGACCAGCGCCAGCATCTGTGCCGCGATCAGTCTTTCCCGCGCATCGCCGAAGGTCAGGCGGACCTGTTCGCCCAGATGCTCGCGCAACGATTTCCGGCCATCCGCCAGATCCTCGATGTCCGACAGGCTGTCGTCGAAATCGGCACGGCCGCCGCGGCCGCCGGATTCGGCAAAGCCGCCGCCCGGCCCGTCGCTGTCATAGACATTGCCCCAATCGGCATCGAGCGGTGCCGCGCCCTCCGCCGGCATCTCGCCGGATGTGGCGGCGGCATGGGTATCGGCGGGCTCCGGGGCAGGGGCCTCGGGGGGGCGTTCATCGGCGCGCGTCGCGGGTTCGGCGCGGTCGTCGCGCTCCAGCAGCGGGTTGCGCTCAAGCTCCTCCTCGACGAAGGCGGTCACTTCGACATTGCTGGATTGCAGCAGCTTGATGGCCTGCCGCAGTTGCGGCGTCATCACCAGGGACTGGGATTGCCGCAGGTCCAGGCGTGGGCCGAGCGCCACGACCTTCAGCCCCCAACCCGGCGATGCGCGGCGCTGTTCATTCCGCCAGCCTAGAGCGAAAACCTTTCGCCGAGATAGACACGCCGCACACCCTCATGCGCTACGATGTCGCGAGGGTTGCCCTCCATCAGCACCTGGCCGTCATGCAGGATGTAGGCGCGGTCGATGATCTCCAGCGTCTCTCGCACATTGTGGTCGGTGATCAGCACGCCGAGGCCGCGATCCTTCAGATGCTTCACCAGGTCGCGGATCTCGCCCACCGCGATCGGGTCGATGCCAGCCAACGGCTCGTCCAGCAGGATGTAGCTGGGCTGGGTGGCCAGCGCGCGGGCGATCTCGCAGCGCCGGCGCTCACCGCCGGATAAGGCCAGGGCAGGGGCGCGGCGCAGATGGGCGATGCCGAATTCCGCCAGCAGGCTGTCCAGCATCTGCTCCCGCCGGTCGCGCACCGGCTCCACCACCTCAAGCGCCGCGCGGATATTGTCCTCCACCGACAGGCCGCGGAAGATCGAGGCCTCCTGCGGCAGATAGCCGAGGCCGAGGCGGGCGCGGCGGTACATGGGCAGGTGGGTCACGTCATGCCCATCCATGGTGACGGTGCCCTCATCGGGCTGCACCAGGCCGGTGATCATGTAGAAGGTGGTGGTCTTGCCGGCGCCGTTCGGGCCAAGCAGGCCCACAGCCTCCCCCCGCCGCAGGGTCAGCGAGACGTTCCGCACCACCGGCCGCTTCTTGTAGCGCTTGCCGAGGCCGGTCGCGACCAGCCCGGTATTCTGGGTGGCGAGGCGGATGGGGGGGGTGCGGGTCTCCCGCTCGGCGCCGCTCATGGGGCCTGGCTCGGGCGACGGGGCGGGGGCGGGGCCGGGGTGCGTGGCGCCGGCCGCTGCGCCGGGGGCACCGTGGCCTGGCCCGGCTGCTGCTGCCCTGGCACCACCAGCCCCTGCACGCGCGTGCCGGGGGCGGAGATCAGCCGGGACACGCCGGTTCGCAGGTTCACGATGGCTTCCTGGCCGTTCAACTGGTTCTCCCCACGGGTAATCCGAACGCCGCCAACCAGCCGGGCGAGGCCGGTCTGCGGGCTGTACATGCCGCGCTCGCCGCGCACGACTTCCTCGGGCGAGCGGATCTCGACGCTGCCATAGGCCTCGACCCGTTCGATCCGGCTTCCTTCACCCGCCGCTGGCAGGCCGGCGACGGGCGGTGCGGCGGGGCGTGCGGGCGCGGGCGCTGGGGCGCCTTCCGCCGGGGCATCGAGGAAATAGGCCACCAGCGTATCGGCGGCGATGCGGCGCCCTTCCGAGCTGACCACAACGGCGCCACCCCGCGCCACCGCCATGCGGCGCTGCGGCCAATACTCCAGGCTGTCGCGCGCCGTGATGGTCTGGTCCGGCGTGGTCAGCGACAGGCCACGGCCGGACAGCACCATTACCGCCTGGTCCATGTCATAGACCGCGCGCTCGCCTTCCGCGCGTTCGGTGGTGGAGGTGACGCGAACCCGGCCCTCCGCCTCCAGCCGCCAGATCTCGCCACCCGACAGCGGGCTGTCACCCGGCTCCGGCGCCGCCGCCGCCCCGCCGCGCGGGCGGTAGCGGGCGATCAGCCGGTCCGCATCCACCGTGACGCCATCGC
Organism: Falsiroseomonas sp. E2-1-a4; assembly: GCF_051433165.1. Taxonomy (NCBI): domain Bacteria; kingdom Pseudomonadati; phylum Pseudomonadota; class Alphaproteobacteria; order Acetobacterales; family Roseomonadaceae; genus Falsiroseomonas; species Falsiroseomonas sp. E2-1-a4. The sequence continues at coordinate 37,235 of NZ_JBHMFS010000010.1, forward strand.
GCACCGCGCGGGCCTGGCCGCGGGCGATGACCACCTGTTCCTGCTGGCGCCATTCGATGCCGTCATTGGCGGTGATCTCCACCGGCCCGCCCTGGTTCAGATCCAGGTTCTGCGCCTGCACCATGGGTGCGGGAAGGGCAAGCAGAAGGGCTGCAAGCGCCACGCCGGCACGCATCATCGTCCACCCTCCAGAACCGCGCGGGCGCGGCCGGTGAAGACCACCACCTGGCCGCGGTCGAACAGCCGGAAGCCTTCCGCCGTCAGATTGCCGAAGGGGCCTTGCGCGGCCACCGGGTCATCCCCCGTGGCCGCGCCGGCGCGCAGGTCGATCGCCGCGCGCTCCGTCACGAACTGGGTGCCGTCATCATGATGCACGGTGACCTGGCCCGCGAGGTCCAGCCGGTTGGTGGGGCGGTTGAAGCGGCCCCGTTGCGATTCCAGGTAGACCCAGGCGCTGTCGCCCAGCAGCAGGTCAGCGCGCGGCTCGTTCAGCACCACCACATCCTCATTGCCGCCCTGGGTGGCAAGGCTGGCGGTGACCGTGTAGGGCCGGTTCTGCTCATCCACCCCCTGATAGCGCGGATCAACGATCCGCAGCGCTTCGGGTGCCGTCTGCACCACCCGGCGGAAGGCGACGCGGCCACGATCCGCGGCGCTGTCCAGTTCCGGCCAAAGTGCGACGGCGGCGAGCAGCGCAACGGCGGCCAGCGGTAGCAACCGCTTGGCAACGCTGACCATGATGCGCCGCCGCGCCAACTGCCCGGCGCTCGGCGCGCGCCGCTCCCGTGAGGGTGCCAGCATGCGGCGGTTGGGTGCGCGGGCGCCCGCGCCGGGGGGGGCGTTGGGCCGGGCGGAAATGGGCGGCGGCAATCTCACCTGGTTTTTATGGGCCTCGCGGGGCGGGGGGTCAACGCGAACAACAGCCACGCCGTGCCCCGCGGACAAGAAACGTGCCACGGCGACATCGAACGCCCCGCCAAGGGTTTACGCGCTGGTCAATCCCGGCGCCATCGGCGCACAGACCGGATCAATGCGCGAAGATATCCGGATCCTCATAGCCCAGCAGGTCCAGTCGACCGCGCATGGGTAGGAAGTGGTAGCAGGCCTCGGCAATGTCCAGCCGCCCCTCCCGTTCCAGCAGCGCCTTCAGCCTTGCCCACAGCGCGTGCAGGTGCAGCACGTCGGAGGCCGCGTAGGTTAACTGGTCCGGCGTCAGCTCCGCCTGGCCCCAATCGCTGGATTGCTGCTGCTTGGACAGATCGACGCCCAGCAGGTCCCGGCACAGATCCTTCAGCCCGTGGCGGTCCGTATAGGTGCGGACCAGCTTGGAGGCGATCTTGGTGCAGACCACGGGCGCCACCACCACGCCCAGCGCATTGTACAGCGCGGCGACATCGAAGCGGGCGAAGTGGAAGATCTTCAGCACCGCCGGGTCGGCCAGCAGGCGCTTCAGGTTCGGGCAATCCGCGCCACGGCCGCCGAGGCGCTCGGGCAGGATCTGCACGCAATGGGCGGTGCCGTCGCCGGCGGAAAGCTGCACCAGGCACAGCCGGTCGCGCCGCGGGTCGAGGCCCATGGTTTCAGTATCGATGGCGACGGAGGACCCAAAGTTCAGGCCATCCGGCAGGTCATGCCGGTGCAGTCGGATCACGGCGGCCTTCGTGAAAAGGGTGGAACCCACCGCCGATGTGACCCCTATGAGGTGGTGCCCAGGAAAGGACTCGAACCTTCACGACCTTGCGGTCACTGGCACCTGAAGCCAGCGCGTCTACCAATTCCGCCACCTGGGCAAGGGGCGTCTTCCGACGTGGGGCGGGATTTACGGGCGGCCCCGATTTCCGTCAAGCGGGTGGCGGACGGAATTCTTGCCGTCGCGTGACATCGCCTTGGCGCGGTGCACGCGCCCCCATATGGTCCGGCAGCGAATGGTCAGTTTTGGTGGAGTGCGGATGATGCAGCAGGAACGCAGGGTCGCGACGGTTTTCGGCGGCGCCGGCTTCATCGGCCGATATGTGGTGCAGCGGCTGGCGGCGCAGGGCTATGTGGTGCGGGTGGCCACCCGCAACCCGGCCGGCATGCGTTTCCTGACCACGCAGGGCCGGGTCGGCCAGATCGTGCCGCTGCAGGTCTCGGTCACGGATGCCGAGGCGCTGGCCCGCGCCGTCTCCGGCGCCGATGTCGTCATCAACCTGGTCGGCATTCTGTATGAACGTCGCCCCGGTGATTTCGAGCGGGTGCAGGGCCAGGCCCCGGGCCTGATCGCGGAGGCGGCGGCGAAGGCTGGCGCCCGGCGCATGGTGCAGGTCTCCGCCATCGGCGCGGATGCCAACAGCGAAAGCCTGTATGCGCGCAGCAAGGCGCAGGGGGAGGCGGCGGTGCTGGCGGCCTTCCCGACCGCCACCATCCTGCGGCCTTCGGTGGTGTTCGGGCCGGAGGACCAGTTCTTCAACCGCTTCGCCAACATGGCACAGATGCTGCCCTTCATGCCGGTGGTTTCCGGCGATTCCCGCTTTCAGCCGGTCTATGTGGCGGATGTGGCGGATGCGGTGATGGCGGCGCTGGAGCAGGAGCAGGCGTTCGGCACCACCTATGAACTGGGCGGCCCGCGCGTGATGACGATGCGCGAGGTGCTGCGCTTCATCCTGGATACCACGCACCGCCGGCGTCCGATGGTGGAGATGCCGATGGGATTGATGCGCTTCCAGGCGCGCATCCTGGAGAAGCTGCCCAACCCGGCGCTGACCAGCGACCAGCTTCTGCTGCTGGCCAAGGACAATGTGGCGGCAGCTTCCATGCCCGGCCTCGCCGCGCTCGGCATCGCGCCGAAATCCGTGGAGTCGGTGGTGCCGGCCTATCTGAAGCGTTTTCGCCGGGGCGGCGGGAGGCGGGACCTCGCAACCACGTGAGGCCGTTTCGGACCTTTTGACTGGCCCGGATCTTCGATCGGTTGAGTGCCTCGGGCCTGAGCGAAGAAAATAGGGCAGTTTGGCTGTCCTATAGGCCGAAAACGGACTCGCATCGGTTTCGGGGGTGGTGTACAGGGCGATCCCCGCGCCGCCGCCGGATGGTATGCGCGTAGTCAGGAGCTCGCGCCGCCATGGCCGATCGGATGCTGCAATTCGTGCGCCTCGACCAGCACCAGCCGGACAAGCGCCCGGCCACGGCGCGCCGCGAGGACTTTGGCGAGATCTACAAGGACTTCACGCCTGACGCGGCGAAGGCACAGTCCAGCCGCTGCAGCCAGTGCGGCGTGCCCTTCTGCCAGGTGCATTGCCCGCTCAACAACAACATCCCGGACTGGCTGAAGCTGACCGCGGAAGGCCGGCTTGAGGAGGCCTATGAGGTCTCCGCCGCCACCAACACCTTCCCCGAGATCTGCGGCCGCATCTGCCCGCAGGACCGCCTGTGCGAGGGCAACTGCGTCATCGAGAAAGACTTTGGCTCGGTCACCATTGGCAGCGTCGAAAAGTACATCACCGACACCGCCTGGGAGATGGGCTGGGTCAAGGCGCCGAAGCCGCGGCGGGAGCTGGCGCAAAGCGTCGGCATCATTGGCGCCGGGCCGGGTGGGCTGGCGGCGGCCGAGCGGCTGCGGATGCGCGGCTACCAGGTACATGTCTATGACCGCTACGACCGCGTCGGCGGGCTGATGATCTACGGCATCCCCAACTTCAAGCTGGAGAAGGAGGTGGTGCTGCGCCGCTGGAAGCAGTTCGAAGAAGGCGGCATCCATTTCCACCTGAACGTCGCGGTCGGGCGCGACATCACGCTCGAAGAACTGCGCGTGAAGCACGACGCGGTGCTGATCGCGACCGGCGTCTACAAGGCGCGCGGCATGGCGGCCCCCGGCATCGGCCTGCCCGGTATCGTCCCGGCGCTGGAGTACCTCACGGCGTCGAACCGTGCCGGCCTGGGGGAGAATGTTCCCGGCATGGCGAGCGGTACGATGAACGCGGCCGGCAAGCGCGTGGTCGTCATCGGCGGCGGCGACACGGCGATGGATTGCGTGCGCACCGCGGTGCGCCAGGGCGCATCCTCCGTCACCTGCCTCTATCGCCGCGACAAGGCGAACATGCCCGGCTCGATGCGGGAGGTGTACAACGCCGAGGAAGAAGGCGTGACCTTCGAATGGCTGGGCGCGCCGGGGGCCTTCCTGGGCGATGCCGCCGTCACCGCCGTGCGCGCGCACCGCATGCATCTCGGCCTGCCGGATGCGACGGGGCGCCAGCAGGTGCAGGCCATTCCGGGCAGCAGCTTCGACCTGCCGGCCGACATCGTCATCATGGCGCTCGGCTTCGACCCCGAGGATCTGCCCAAGGCCTTTAACGAGCCGGCGCTGCCGGTGACGAAATGGGGCACGCTGAAGGTGGATCACCGCACGATGATGACGGCGCTGCCAGGCGTGTTTGCCGCCGGTGACATCGTGCGCGGTGCCTCCCTCGTGGTCTGGGCGATCCGCGATGGTCGCGACGCGGCCGAGACCATGCACAGCTACATCGAGCAGAAGACCGCGGCGCTCGCCGTGGCGGCGGAGTGACGACGATGGACAAGTACGTCGAGAACTACCTGTCCCAGCACGCGCTGCTGACGTCTGCCGCGCATGTGGACCTGACCGAACACGACGCTTGCGGCGTCGGGCTTGTCGCGTCGCTCGATGGCCAGGCGCATCGCAAGGTGGTGCAGGCCGGCATCGATGCGTTGAAGGCCGTGTGGCATCGCGGCGCGGTGGATGCGGATGGCAAGACCGGCGACGGCGCCGGCATCCATCTCGAAATCCCGCAGGATTTCTTCGCGGAAGTGGTGGAACGCGGCGGTGACCGGCTGCGCCCGGGCCGCATCGCGGTGGGTATGGTGTTCCTGCCGAAGACCGACCTCGGCGCGCAGGAGCGGTGCCGGCAGATCGTCGAGACGGAAATCCTCGCCGCGGGCTATAACATCTACTCCTGGCGCCAGGTGCCGATCGACGTGTCCTGCATCGGTGAGAAGGCCAATGCGACGCGGCCCGAGATCGAGCAGATCCTGCTGTGGAACCCCCGCGGCGTCGATGAGGATCTGTACGAGCGGGACATGTTCGTGATCCGCCGCAGGATCGAGAAGCAGGCGATCGCGGCACAGATTCCGGAACTGTATCTGTGCTCGCTGTCCTGCCGGTCCATCGTCTACAAGGGCATGTTCCTGGCGGAGAGCCTGACGGAATTCTACCCGGATTTGCTGGATGCGCGATTCGTCAGCCGCTTCGCGATCTACCACCAGCGCTATTCCACCAACACCTTCCCGACCTGGCGCCTGGCCCAGCCCTTCCGCATGCTGGCCCACAACGGCGAGATCAACACCGTCCACGGCAACATCAACTGGATGAAGTCGCATGAGACGCGGCTGGCGCATCCGTTGCTCGACGCACACATGGACGACATTAAGCCGATCGTGCAGGCGGGTGGGTCCGACACCGCGACGCTGGACAATGTGTTCGAGCTGCTGGTGCGCGGCGGCCGTGACGCGCCGATGGCGAAGTCCATGCTGATTCCGGAAAGCCTCGGCAGCAACGCGACCATGCCGGATGCGCACCGGGAGATGTTCCTGTACTGCAACGCGGTGATGGAGCCCTGGGACGGCCCGGCCGCCATCGCCGCGACGGATGGCAAGTGGGTGATCGGCGGGCTGGATCGCAACGGGCTGCGGCCCATGCGCTACAGCATCACCACGGACAATATCCTCATCATCGGCTCTGAGACCGGCATGGTGAAGGTGGATGAGAACCGCGTGCTGGCAAAGGGCCGCGTCGGGCCCGGGCAATGCGTCGGCGTGGACCTCTCCACCGGCCGCTTCTATGGCGATACGGAGCTGAAGGATGCGCTGTCCTCCCGCAAGCCCTTCGGCGAATGGACCAGCCGCACCACGCGCATCGACGGCATCGTCAAATCCGGCGCTGATGAACAGGCGGAACTGACCGGGGAGGCGTTGCGCCGCCGCCAGCTCGCCATGGGCTACACGCTGGAGGAGCTGGAGACGATCCTGCATCCGATGGTCGAGGATGCCGCGGAAGCGATCGGCAGCATGGGCGACGACACGCCCATCGCCGTGCTGTCCAGCCAGTATCGCGGCCTGCACCACTACTTCCGGCAGAATTTCAGCCAGGTCACCAATCCGCCGATCGACAGCCTGCGTGAGACGCGGGTGATGTCGCTGAAGACGCGCCTCGGCAATCTGGGCAACATCCTCGATGAGGACCCGACCCAGTGCGACATGCTGATGCTGGACAGCCCCGTTCTGTCCAACGCCGAATTCGCCGCGATGCGTGCCTATATGGGCGACACCGCCTGCGTGGTGGATTGCACCTTCGCCGTGGCGGAGGGCGAACAGGGGCTGCGCCACGCCATCGAGCGTATCCGGCGGGAAGCCGAGGAAGGCGTGCGCAGCGGCTGCGCGCATGTGATCCTGACCGATGAAGGGCAGGGGCCGGAGCGCGCCGCGATTCCGATGATCCTGGCCGTGGGTGGCGTGCACACGCATCTGGTGAAGAACTCGCTGCGCACCTTCACCAGCCTGAACCTGCGCTGCGCCGAATCCATCGATGTGCATTACATCGCCGTGCTGATCGGCGCGGGTGCCACCACGGTGAACGCCTATCTGGCGCAGGAGAGCATTGCGGACCGGCACCGCCGCGGGCTGTTCGGCGAGCTGTCGCTGAAGGATTGCGTCGCGCGTTACAAGAAGGCGGTCGACAAGGGGCTGCTGAAGGTAATGTCCAAGATGGGCATCTCCGTCATCAGCAGCTATCGCGGTGGCATGAATTTCGAGGCGATCGGGCTGTCCCGTGCACTGGTCGCGGAATTTTTCCCGGGCATCGCCTCGCGCATTTCCGGCATCGGCCTTTCCGGCATCGCGCGCCGCGTGCTGGCGCTGCATGCGAAGGCCTGGGATGCGGATGCGGTGACGCTGCCGGTGGGTGGCCTGTATAAGCTGCGCAAGCGCGGCGAGAACCACGCCTTCGACGGGTCGCTGATCCACACGCTGCAGAAGGCAGTCGAGACGGACAGCTACCAGACCTTCAAGCGCTACTCGGAAGGCGTCCGCAAGCTGCCGCCGGTGGCGCTGCGCGACCTGCTGGATTTCCGCGCGGAAGGGCGCGTGGCCGTCTCGCTCGAGGAAGTCGAGAGCATCACCGAAATCCGCAAGCGCCTGGTGGCGCCTGGCATTTCGCTCGGTGCCCTGAGCCCGGAGGCACATGAGACGCTGTCCATCGCGATGAACCGCATCGGCGCGCGCAGCGACAGCGGCGAGGGTGGCGAGGACCCGGCGCGCGCGCGGCCGCGCCGCAATGGTGACAATGCCAATTCTGCCATCAAGCAGATTGCTTCGGGCCGCTTCGGTGTCACCGCCGAATACCTGAACAACTGCAAGGAAATCGAGATCAAGGTCGCCCAGGGCGCCAAGCCCGGCGAGGGCGGGCAGTTGCCCGGCTTCAAGGTGACGGAACTGATCGCCAAGCTGCGGCACTCCACGCCGGGCGTGATGCTGATCTCGCCCCCACCGCACCACGACATCTATTCCATCGAGGATCTGGCGCAGCTCATCTACGACCTGAAGCAGATCAACCCGGAAGCCACCGTCTGCGTGAAGCTGGTGGCACGCTCCGGCATCGGCACCATCGCCGCCGGCGTCGCCAAGGCGAAGGCGGATGCGATCCTGGTCTCCGGCCATTCCGGTGGCACGGGGGCCTCGCCCGTATCTTCCATCAAGCATGCCGGCCTGCCCTGGGAGATGGGGCTGACCGAGACGCATCAGGTGCTGATGCTCAACCGCCTGCGCCATCGCGTGAAGCTGCGCACCGATGGCGGCCTGAAGACCGGCCGCGACGTGGTGATCGCCGCCATGCTGGGTGCCGAGGAATTCGGCATCGGCACCGCGTCGCTCGTCGCCATGGGCTGCATCATGGTGCGCCAGTGCCATTCCAACACCTGCCCCGTCGGCGTCTGCACCCAGGACGACGCGCTGCGCCAGAAATTTGCCGGCACGCCGGAGAAGGTCATCAACCTGTTCAGCTTCGTGGCGGAGGAAGTGCGGGAAATTCTCGCCGGCCTCGGCTTCCGCCGGCTGACGGAGGTGATCGGCCGCACCGACCTGCTGCGCCAGGTCAGCCGCGGTGCGGAAGACCTCGACGACCTCGACCTGAATCCGCTGCTCGTGAAGGCGGATTCGGGCAGCCATGCCGCCTATTGCACGCTGGAAGGCCGCAACGAGGTGCCGGAGACTCTGGATGCGGACATGATCCGCGATGCGGCTGCGCTGTTCGAACGCGGCGAGAAAATGCAGCTCGCCTACAACATCCGCAACACGCACCGCGCCATCGGCACCAAGATCAGCAGCAAGATCGTCCGCCGTTTCGGCATGGAGGGGCTGCAGCGCGGCCATCTCTCGGTGCGCCTGCGCGGCTCCGCCGGACAGTCGCTCGGCGCCTTCGCGGTGCGGGGCCTCAAGCTGGAAGTCTTTGGCGATGCCAATGACTATGTCGGCAAGGGCCTGTCCGGCGGCACCATCGTGGTGCGGCCGGCGCCGTCCTCCACATTGGTGTGGAAGGACAACACCATCATCGGCAACACCTGCCTGTATGGTGCGACCAGCGGCGCGCTGTTCGCGGCGGGGCAGGCGGGGGAACGCTTCGCGGTGCGCAATTCCGGCGCGCTGGCGGTGGTGGAAGGCGTCGGCGCCAATGGCTGCGAGTACATGACGGGCGGCACCGTCGTGATCCTCGGCGCGGTCGGCGACAATTTCGGCGCGGGCTTCACCGGCGGCATGGCCTTCGTCTACGACGCCGAGGCCAGCTTCGAGCACCGGGTCAATCCGGAATCGCTGCGCTGGTGCCGCATCGGGGCCTCCGCCCATTGGGATGAGGTATTGCGCGAACACATCGCGCGCCATGTCGAGGAAACCAACAGCCCCTTCGCCGCCCGCCTGCTGAACGATTGGGCGGCGGAGCGGCTGAACTTTTGGCATGTCGTGCCGAAGGATTATGCCCGCTACCTGCCGCAGCCGATGGAAGACGCGCTGGCTGTCGCCGCGGAGTGATCATCCCGGCAACGCGCCGCGCGTTGCTGGCCTTGGCCATCCCCGGTTGCGCCGTGGCGCAGACGGGGCTGGTCACGCCGCCGGCGGCACCGGGTGGCGGGCTGCACGCCCGCGCCGCCGCCAAGGGCCTCGCCTTCGGCGCCGCGGTCAGCACCCGCCAATTGATGGAGCCGGACCTCGCCGCTGCCTTCCGCGCCGATTGTGGGCTGGTGGTCGCCGAGTATGAGATGAAATGGGCGGAGTTGGAGCCACAGGCCGGCAACCGCCGCACCCGTCGCGCCGACCAGCTTTTCGATTTCGCCAGCCGCAACGGCATGGCCGTGCGCGGTCACACCCTGCTGTGGCACGAAAGCGAGCCGCGCTGGCTGGCGGATCTTTCGGCCCGCGGCACGGCGGCCGCCATGGCGCAGCATGTCGATGCCACCGTTCTGCGCTGGCAGGGCCGCGTCACCACCTGGGATGTGGTGAACGAGGCGGTGGCACCGGAGGATGGTCGCCCGGACTTCCTGCGGCGCACATGGCTGCTGAACCGGCTGGGGCCCGACTATCTGCCGCAGGCCTTCCACATGGCCCGCGCCGCCGACCCCACCGCGCGGCTCGCCTATAATGATTTCGGCTGTGAGCACGCCACCGCCTGGTCCCGCCGCCGCCGGCTTGGCGTGCTCGGCCTGTTGCGGGGGCTGCGCCAGGTGGGCGCGCCGGTGCAGGTGCTGGGCGTGCAGGCGCATCTGCAGGCGGGGCAGCCCTTCGAGGCCTCCGAATGGCGCGCCTTCCTGGCGGATGTCGCCGCACTCGGCCTGACCATCGAGGTGACGGAGCTGGATGTGAACTGCAGCGCCCTGCCGGCCGCCGCCGGGCCGCGCGATGCCGCCGCGGCCGATCTGGTGCGGCGTTTCCTGGATGCGACACTGGCGGAACCGGCGGTGCGCGCCGTGGTCACCTGGGGGCTGACGGACCGCCATTCCTGGATCCATGAGGGCCGCCTGCCCGAACATCGCCGCCGCGACAACGCGCGGGCGCGGCCGCTGCCCTATGACGAGGCGATGCGCCGCAAGCCGATCTGGGCCGCCATCGCCGCGTCGCTGGATGCGGCGCCGCGACGGACGTAGCGGCTTATCAACCTGAGGCTGCGGGTTGGCCCCGGGGGCGCCACGTGCAATATTCCCACCGTCTCAAATATCGGCACGCATGCGGACCCTTTTTCACCTTCCACTCTCCCCCTTTGCCCGCAAGGTCCGCCTCGCCTTGGCCGAGAAGCGCCTTCCCTTCGATCTTCGGATCGAACGGGTGTGGGAGCGGCGCGAGGAATTCCTGGCGGTAAACCCCGCCGGCACGGTGCCGCTGCTCCAGGAATCGAACGGCCTGTCGATCGCGGATTCGTACGCGATCTGTGAGTATCTGGACGAGGCCTATCCCGACATGCCGCTGCTTGGCCGCACGCTGGGGGAACGGGCGGAGATGCGTCGGCTGGTCGCCTGGTTCGACCAGAAATTCTACGCCGAGGTCACCCGCAACCTGGTGTTCGAGAAGCAGATGAAGCGGCTGCTCGGCCGTGGCAATCCGGACGCCACGGCAATCCGTGCCGGCTACGCCAATCTGAAGCCGCATCTCGAATATATCGGCTGGCTGGCGGAAACCCGCGCCTGGCTCGGCGGGCCGCAGATCGGGCTGGCGGATCTGGCGGCGGCGGCGCAGCTTTCGACGCTGGATTATATCGGCGACGTGGATTGGTCGATCTGCGATGCGGCGAAGGATTGGTACGCGCGGGTGAAGTCCCGCCCCAGCTTCCGGCCGCTGCTGGGCGACCGCGTCACCGGCGTGGTGCCGCCGCCGCATTACGACGATCTGGATTTCTGAGGCCGCTCACGCGCCCTCGGCCGGATCGTACATCACCCCCGCCGCCGCGAAGCCGCCATCCACGTTCAGGATGTGCCCGGCCAGGTAGCCGCCATCCGGCCCGCAGAGGAAGGCCACCGCGCCGGCGATATCCTCTGGCGTCGCGTAGCGCTTGACCGCCATGCGGTCGAGGAAGGCGGCGCGCTGGCGCGGGCCATGCGCGGTCCGCGCGATCTGCGTCGGCCCGGGCGCCACGCCGTTCACCAGGATGCCGAGCGGCGCCAGCTCCACTGCCAGCACCTTGGTTAACGTCTCGATCCCGCCCTTGCTGGCCCCATAGGCGGCGCGCCCGGTGCCGCCGAACTGTCCGGAGACGGAGGAGATGGTGACGATCCGCCCGCCGCCATCTGGCCCGCGCGCCATCGCCCGCCCGGCGGCCTGGGCGGAGACGAAGCAGCCGAACAGATTGGTTCGCACCACCTTCTCGAAGGCCGCCAGTTCCAGCTCCAGCACCGGCACGCGGTCGGTGATGCCGGCGTTGCAGACGGCAATCCGCAGGCGTCCGAAGTGCGCCTCGGCCGCCGCGACGGCGGAAGCCGCATCCGCGGGATCCGCCGCATCCATCCGACGCGCCAGCGCCTGGCCGCCGGCCGCAACGATCTCCGCCGCAACCTGTTCCGCCGCAGGCAGGTTGATATCCGCCACCAGCACCGCCGCCCCATCCCGCGCCAGCCTGCGCGCGATGCCGGCGCCGATGCCGGACCCGCTGCCGGTGACCAGCGCGACCTGTCCCGCCAGCATCATGCCGCATCCTCGATGGCGATGACGCGGGCCGGGGCGCCATCCGAATCCGGCACCTTCACCGGCAGGCCGATCACCTGGTTCCGCTTCTGCGTCAGGGCGCCCATGTTGCAGAGGTATTCGAACATGATCACGCCGCGCGCCAGCAGGTGGTAGTGAGTGACATGCTCCGGCAGCGGCGGCCGCTTTTCCCCGGTCAGGAAAAAGCGGATGCAGTGGTCCTGCGGGAAGTCGAAGCCCACCGCCTTGATGCCGCGCTGGCGCAGCCAAACCGAACCCTCGGCCGTCATCCACGGGGCGTTGAGCCAGAATTCGGGCGTGTCGATGCTGGCACGCTCATCCCATCGCGTGCGGATCAGCGCGAAGTCGCCCGCCTGCAGATGGGAGCCCGCAGCTTCCAGGCGCGCTGCCTCGATCGGCGTGTTGGCCGGCACGTCGGAGACATCGAGCACCGCGCCCGGCCCCACCGTCATCTCAAGCGTAATGCCGTCCGTGGTGAAGCCTGCCGGGTCCACATGGCGCGGGCTGTCCATGTGGGTGAAGGCGTGCAGGTTCCACCCAGCCCAGGTTGCCTGGCCGGCGCCGGTGTCGTGGCATTTGGCCAGGCGGCGCTCGACCTCCCAGCGGAAATGGCCGGTCTTCACCGGGGTGGACAGGTCGATCAGGCGCTGCATCGCGTCAGTCCTTCAGGCATCGCGCCAGGGCTGATGCTGCCACAGTTCGCGCAGCGCCTCCGCCTCGCGGAAGACGATGGCGCGGGTTTCTTCCGCGCTGCGGTACTGCAGCGGGATGAAAAGGCGCTCTGCCTCGGCGATCCAGGCCGGGTCGCGCATCGTCTCGGCGATCGTCTGCTCCAGCCGCCGGCGAATCGGCTCCGGCGTCGCAGCCGGCACCACCAGGCTGCGGACCACGCCGGTATCCAGCGGAAAGCCGGCCTCGCGGAAGGTTGGCACGTTCGGCGTCATGCTGAAGCGCTGCGGCCCGGCGGCGGCCAGCGGTCGGATCTGGCCCTGCCGGATCAGCGCCACGCTCTCCCCCATGTTCATCGAAGCAACCTGGATATGGCCGCCGAGAAGCGCCGACACCGTCGGCGCCTGCCCGGCATAGGGGATGTGGTTCAGTTGGATATTGGCGGCGCGCGCCAGGCCGATCATCAGCAGGTGGTCGTCGGACCCGATGCCGGCGGTGCCGACGGCGACGGCGCCGGGATTGGCCTTGGCATGTGCCACCAGATCCGCAACCGTGCGCCAGGAGCTGTCGGCCGCAACATGGAACCCGCCCGGATCTTCCACGATGGTGCCGAGATAGGCGAAATCCTCCAGCCGGTAGCGCGGCTGGCGCTCGATGGTGATGGTCTGCAGGCTGGGCGTGATGATGGTGCCCAGCGTCAGCCCATCTGGCGCGGCGCTGGCCATGGCGGTGTAGCCGATCTCCCCGCCGGCGCCGCCGCGATTGACGATGACGAAGCGCGAGCCGGGCAGGTGGCGCTGAAAATGCACGGTCATGGCGCGCAGGTTGATGTCCGTGCCGCCGCCGGGCGGGAAGGGCACGATGATCTGGATGGGCCGGTCGCCCGGCCAATCCTGGGCCCGGGCAATTCCGGGCGCGGCCAGCGCGCCCCCCGCCAGCGAAGCCCCGAGGCCAAGCACCTGGCGTCGCGATGCGTTCATCACGGCTTTCCTTCCCCAACTGACCCCGGTTGGTTAAAAACTCCCGGGTTGTGGGAAAAGCCTAGGCAGTTGGTGGGGTGGCGGCAACCCGTGCGGCGCGGCCTGGCTCAGCGGCGGGCCGGCCCGGCCTCGTTCAGCGCCAGGTTCTGCGCCGCGAGGTCGGCGGTTGGCGAGTTGGGGGATAGGGTAATGGCACGTTGCCAATCCTCCCGCGCGCCCACGGTATCGCCGCGCAACTGGCGGATGATGCCACGTTCCAGCAGCGCCTCGGCGCTGGCTGGGTCGGATTGCAGCGCGCGTTCGATATCGCGGGCGGACAGGTCCACCCGGTCCATGTGCCGATTTGCGGCCGCGCGAAAAACCAGGGCCTCCGCCCGGTTCGGGTCCAGCGCCAGGGCGCGGTCCAGATCCTCGATCGCCTCATTGTAGCGGGACAGGCTGCCGAGCGTCACCGCGCGGTCCACCAGCAGGTCCACATCCTCCGGCGACAGGGTCAGCGCCAGGGTAGCGGCGCCATAGGCGCGGTTGGCTTCACCCGCCATCAGCCAGGCCTGCGTCGCCTGGGCATAGACCGCGGCGCGCGCCAGACTGCTGGCGGCGGATTGCGTGGCCAGCGTCTCCAGCCGCTGCGCCGCGAGCGCGGGTTCGCCGAGCGACAGCAGTGCCAGCGCCTGGCACTGCCGCGCACCCTCTCCGCCGCCTGCGCGGCCCCAGGCCTCGGCGAAGGCGCGGGCGGCTTCAGGGTCGTTGCGGAGCAGCCCCAGGCAGCGCTCGAATTCCGGGCCATCGGCCAGGCGAGGCGGCTGCGGCGGGGTTGGCATGTGGTCTTCGGCGGTCTGCGCCGGGGTGGGGGTGAGCGCCACCCAGCCGATCGCACCCAGCGCCGTCAGCGCGGCGGCGGCGAAGGCGCCCAGGAGAACGGTGCGGGTCTGGCGTTGCATGACGCGCGATCCTACCCATGGGTGCGACAAGGCGCCAGTTGTGCGACAGGGGAGCGAGTTGACAATGCGGATGGTGGTGGCGGGTCTTGGCTATTCCGGGGCGGCAATTGCGGCAGAGGCAGCCGCCGCCGGCTTCGCGGTGACCGGCACGGCGCGGGATCCGTCCCGTGCGGCGGCGGTACCGCTGGTCGGATTTGCCGAGGCCGGGGATGCGATCCGCGCCGCGACACACCTGATCGTGACCGCAGGGCCGGAGGAGGCTGGCTGCCCGGTGCTGCTGGCGCATGCGGCGGCGATCGCCCAGGCCCCAGGACTGCGCTGGATCGGCTACCTCTCCACCACCGGCGTCTATGGCGACCGTGGCGGCGCGGAGGTTGATGAAGCCACGCCACCCGCGCCCGGCCAGCCGCGCTCCGCCCACCGCCTGCGGGTCGAGGAGGCCTGGCGCGCGGCGGCGGCGGCGCGGGGTGCGGCGCTGGATCTGTTCCGGGTGGGCGGCATCTACGGCCCCGGCCCCGGTCGCAGCGCGCTGGAGGATGTGCGGCGCGGCACGGCGCGGCGGGTGGTGAAGCCCGGCCATTCCTTCAGCCGCATCCACCGGGATGATATCGCGTTCGCCGTCGCGACTGCGGCGCGCCAGAACCGGGCGACTGCGGCGCGACAGGACCGGGTGGGCGCGCGGGTGCTGCATCTGGTGGATGACGAGCCGGCGCCGAATGCCGATGTGCTGGCGGAGGCGGCGCGGCTGCTGGGCGTGGCACCGCCACCTGAGGTGCCCTTCGAGGAGGCCAGCGCCGCGATGTCGCCGATGGGCCGGTCCTTCTGGGCGGAGAATCGCCGGGTCGCCAATGAAGCGACCAAGGCGGCGCTTGGCATTGCCTGGCGCTACCCGACCTATCGCGAGGGTCTGGCCCAGATCCTCAAGGGGTAGCGACGAGGCTTTCCAACGTCTCCGCCAGCAGGCGCAGGTCTTCGGGGCGGGACAGGCGGTGGTCGCCGTCCTTGATCAGGTGCAGCCGCACATCGCCGCCGGCCAGCGCCGCCACCAGACGCAGCGCGTGCTGCCAGGGCACGTCCGGGTCGGCCATGCCTTGCAGAATTCGGACCGGGCAGGGCAGGTCGAGCGGGCCGCCGAGGACGGATTGTTTGCGGCCATCCTCTATCAGCGCGCGGGTTACCGGCGTCGGCTCGCCATATTGGCTGGGCAGGTGGACCACCCCATCCTGTATGACCGCCTGCCTCTGCGCCTCGGTGAAGCTTGGCCACATCAGCGCTTCGGAGAAATCCGGCGCAGGCGCGAGGCCGATGAAGCCGGCCAGGCGGTCGCGCCGCTGGCGGGCCAGCAGCAGCCCGATCCAGCCACCCATGGAGGAGCCGACCAGCACCTGTGGCCCCTCCGTCAGCGCATCGAACACAGCCAGCGCATCAGCGGCCCATTGGCCGATGGTGCCATCCTCGAACCGCCCGGCCGATGCGCCATGCCCCGAATAATCTAGCCGCAGGAAGGCGCGGCCGGTCGCGGCGCAGTGGTCGCGCAGCGCCAGCGCCTTGGACCCCTGCATGTCGCTGCGATAGCCCGGCAGGAACACCACGCCCGGCCCGCGCCCGGCCAGCCGCGCCCAGGCCAGGCGGCCGTCCAGCCGGCCGGTTTCCTCCCTCATGCCGGAAAGCCGCGCTTCGCCAGGTTCGCCATCAGCGCGCCGATCCCGAAGCTCCAGGGCGGGCATGAATCGGTGCGGTCCACCTCATTTACCAGCGCGCCGAGGCGGGGCGTGGCGATGCGGACCACATCGCCCGGGTGGTGCGTGAAGCCCATCCCCGCCGCGCCGCGATCCTTGGACGGCGAGAAGGGCGTGCCGAGGAACAGCACCGCGCCATCCGGGTATTGGTGATGCGCGCCGATCATCTGGCCCACGACCTCCGTCGGGTCGCGCGAGATGGCGCCGATGCGGCCCGAATCGTGCAGGTCGAAGCCGTCGCGGCCGGTGATGCTCAGCGTCAGCTCCGCCTGGCGCACATCCTCCAGCGTGAAGCCCTCATCGAACAGGCGGATCAGCGGGCCGAGGGCGCAGGCGGCGTTGTTGTCCTTGGCGCGGCCGAGCAGCAGGGCGCTGCGGCCCTCCACGTCGCGCAGGTTCACATCATTGCCCAGCGTCGCGCCGACGATCTTGCCGCGGGCGTTCACCACCATCACGGCCTCCGGCTCCGGGTTCGACCATTGGCTGACCGGGTGCACGCCGACCTTGGCGCCGGGGCCAACGGCGGACAGCACCGGGCCCTTGGTGAAGATCTCCGCATCCGGGCCGATGCCGACTTCCAGGTACTGGCTCCACCAGCCCTTGGCGACCAGTGCGGCCTTTACGCGGGTGGCTTCCGGGCTGCCGGGGATCAGGTTCGCCAGATCGTCGCCGATCATCTCCCGCACCTCGGCGCGGATCGCCTCCGCCTGGGTGGCGTCGCCGCGGCAGCGTTCCTCAATCACGCGCTCCAGCATGGAGCGCACATAGGTCACGCCGGCCGCCTTGATGACCTGCAGGTCAATCGGCGCCAGCAGCCAGGGCTGCGCCGGGTCGCGCGCGGCATGGTGGGCGTTGGCGAGTGCCGCCGGCAGGTCCAGCGCCGTGGGCGCGCCGCGGGCGGCGATGGCGGCGATCGGGTCCTCGCTGTTCAGCCAGGCGCTGGCGGTGCCGAAGGCCGGCGTCATGTCGAAGGCCTCGCCCTGGCGGAGTGCGAAGACGCAGGGTCCCTCCGGCGTCATCAGGCGCAGCGCGAAATGGCCGGAGGCGAGGTCCTGCGGCAGCGCTTGGGTCTCTGTCATGGAGAATTTGCGTCCCTTTCCTGGCGTGGGCCGAGCCTACAGCTTCCCGGCGCGCGGCCAAGCCGGTGCTGCTTTTCCGCCTCGCCTGCTGCGTGCAGCATGGGTGGGCAGCCTTGCGGGTGAGGAGGGTATGATGCCCGAGACGGTGCCGATCATCGATGTGTCGGGCCTGCGCCAGGCCGATCCGGCGGCGCGGCGGCAGGTGGCCGCGGCGCTGGGCGCCGCCTGCCGTGGCGCCGGGTTCTTCCTGGTCACCGGCCACGGCATCGCGCCGGCGGTGACGCAGCGCCTGTTCGCGGCGGCACGGGCGCTATTCGCGCTGCCGGATGCTGCCAAGCAGGCCCTGTCGATCCGCCATTCGCCGCATAACCGTGGCTATGTCGGCCTCTCCGAGGAACAGCTGGACCCGACCAGCCCGGCGGATCGGAAGGAGGCGTTCAATGTCGGCCTCGACCTGGCGCCGGATGACCCGGAGGTGCTGGCCGGCAAGCCTTTTCGCGGTGTGAACCTGTGGCCGGAGGCGCGCCCGATCTGCGCCAGGACGTCATGGCACATTTCGACGCGGCCTGGGCGCTCGGCCGTCTGCTGCATCGCGGCTTCGCGCTGGATCTCGGCCTGGCGGAGGATTTCTTCGAGGACAAGCTGGATCGCCCGCTGGCGACGCTGCGCCTGCTGCACTACCCGGCCTGCAGCGGCGGCGAGGCCGCGCTCGGCGCCGGCGAACACACGGACTACGGCAACGTCACCGTGCTGGCCACGGATGGCGTCGCGGGGCTTGAAGTCAGGCGTCGCCCGCAGGGCGCGGAAGACGCTACTGGCGGCGGCTGGGGGGAAGTGCCGCAGGTGCCGGGCGCCTTCGTCTGCAATATCGGCGATTGCCTGATGCGCTGGACCAATGATGTCTATGTCTCCACCCCGCATCGCGTGCGGGCGCCGGCGGCGGAGCGTTATTCGGCCGCCTTCTTCCTCGACCCCAATCCGGATGCGGTGGTGGAAGTGCTGCCCAGCTGCACCGGCCCGCAAAACCCCGCCCGCTACCCGGCCGTGATCGGCGCCGATTACCTGCGGGAGCGGCTGGACGCGACCTACGCGCATCGCCGCCAGGGCTGAGAGCCGCGCCCGATGGACGCCCTGTACCTCCGGGGGTAGGAACGTCGGGCCATGACGATGCCCCCCGCCGTGCTCCAGGTGCTGCCCGCTCTGGCCTCCGGCGGGGTGGAGCGCGGCACCATCGAAATCGCCGAGGCGCTGCGCGACGCCGGGCTGCGGCCGCTTGTCGCCTCGGCCGGTGGCGCGCTGGTGGCGGATCTGGAACGGCTGGGCGTGCGCCATGTGAAGCTGCCGCTGGCGACGAAATCGCCGATCGCCATCTGGCGCAACGCCGCGGCGCTGACCGCGCTGGCGCAGGCGGAGGATGTGCGGATCATCCATGCCAGGTCCCGCGCCCCGGCCTGGTCGGCGCTGCTGGCGGCGCGGCGCAGCGGGGCGGCCTTCGTCACCACCTATCACGGCGCCTACAATGAAGGCCTGCCGGGCAAGCGGCTGTACAATTCCGTCATGGCGCGCGGCGACCGGGTGATCGCGATCAGCGGCTTCATCGCGGCGCTGGTGCAGGCGCGCCACGGCGTGCCGGCCGAGCGCATCCGCCTGATCCCGCGCGGCGTCGACCCGCGCCGCTTCGATCCGGCCCTGGTGAGCGCCGAGGCCGTTGCGGCGCAGCGTGCCGCATGGGGCGCCGCGCCGGGCGATGCGGTGTTGCTGCTGCCGGCGCGGCTGACGCGCTGGAAGGGCCAGGCGGTTCTGCTGCGGGCACTGGCGCTGCTGCCGGAGACAGTGCGCGTGGTGCTCGCCGGCGGCGGGCGGGAGGGTTACGCCCAGGAATTGCAGGCGCTGGCCGGGGCGCTCGGTGTGGCCGGGCGGCTGCGGATGCTCGGCCATGTGCCGGAGCTGGCTTTGGCGCTCGCCGCCGCCGATGTGGTGGTGCATGCAAGCACCGATGCGGAAGCCTTCGGCCGCACCGTCATCGAGGCCCAGGCCATGGCGCGCCCCGTGATCGCCGCCGATCTCGGCGGGCCGCGGGAGACGGTGGAACATGGCGTGACGGGCTGGCGCGTGACGCCGGACGACCCGGCGGCGCTGGCGGCGATGCTGGCGCGGGTGCTGGCCATGCCGGCGGCCTCGCGCCAGACGGTGGGGGATGCGGCGCGGCAGGCGGTGCTGGCGCGCTACAGCACCGCGGCGATGCAAGCGGCGACGCTGGCCGTCTATCGGGAGTTCTTGGCATGACCGTGCCCGCCATACTGGTGATCCGGCTCGGCGCGCTGGGCGATTTCGTCCAGTCCTTCGGCCCCTTCGCCGCGATCCGCGCGCACCACCCCGGCGCGCGCATCGTGCTGCTGACGACGCCGCCCTTCGCCGACCTGGCGCACCATAGCCCCTGGTTCGACGAAATCTGGTCCGAGGGCCGCCCCGCCTGGCATGACCCGCGCGCCGTGCTCGGCCTGCGGCGCCGCCTGCGGGCGGCGCGGTTCGGGCGGGTGTATGATCTGCAGACCTCCGGCCGATCCTCCCGCTACCGCTGGCTGGTCGGGCTGGGGGTGGAGTGGTCCGGCGTGGCGCGCGGTGCCTCCCACCCGCATGACAATCCGAACCGCGACTCGCTGCACACCATCGAGCGGCAGCGCGAACAGCTGGAAGCCGCGGGGATTACGCAGTTCCCGCCGCCGGTGTTGGATTGGCTCGCGGCTGATCTCGATGGCTTCGGCCTGCCGCCGGAATTCGCCCTGCTGGTGCCGGGGGCATCGCCGCAGCGGCCCGGCAAGCGCTGGCCGGAGGCGCGCTTCGCCGCCTTCGCCGCTGCCAGTCCGATCCCCTGCGTGGTGCTCGGCGGTAAGGCGGAGATGGCGATGGCGGCGCAGATCGCCGAGGCCGCGCCGGGCGCCATCAACCTGGCCGGGCGCACCGGCTTCGCCGAGATCGCGGCGCTCGCCCGCCGCGCCCGCTTCGCGCTGGGCAATGATACCGGCCCGACGCATCTGATCGCCGCTGCCGGTTGCCCGACCCTGGCGCTGTTCGGCGCCGACAGCGACCCGGCGCTGTGTGCCCCGCGCGGCCCCAGCGTGGCGGTGCTGCGGCATGTGCCGCTGTCCGGGCTGGGGCTGGATGCGGTGAATGCGGCGCTGGCGGGCATCCTGCCGTCCGACTGAGTTCATGCCCCCGGTTGCCGGGCGGGATCCTCCGGGGGCTTGGCTGTCGGCTTCACCCCAGGCCGGATTGCGTCCAGGCGCGCAGCGCCTCCGTCTCCGTCTCGCTCAGCTTCTCACCGGCCGCGCGCGCGGTGTTCACCAGGGTGGCGAAAAGCACGCGGGACAGGCGGGCGGCGCCCTCCGGTGTCGCCGGTTCATGCAGCTTGACGTAGCCGCGCATCAGCCAGCGCAGCAGCGCCGTCACCTCTCGCGCCGAGACGCATAGGCCCTCCGCGCTCGCGGCCTTGGCGATTTCGGGGGCGGCGATGGCTGGGTCCAGCGGCAGGGCGGTGGCGATGGCATCCAGCAGGAAGCCCAACTCCGCCGGGGTGAAGGCCGGCAGGTCGTGCGGCAGGCCCTTCGGGTCGCGCGAGCCCCAGAGCAGGTCGCGCAGCAATTGCGGCGCTTCCATCAGAGCGGTTTCGCTGACGGCGCTCGCTTCCGGCTCCGATGCCTCGGCTTCGCGCGCCGCGATCGTGGGCAGCTCGGCCTCAGGCGCTTCGACCGAGGTGGTGTCCGGCGCGTCCGCGGCCTCGACCGGTTTCTCCTCCGCCGGCTTGTCCTCGGCGGGCGAATCCTCGGGCGCCGCGCCGCGATCGGCATCGAACACCCAGCGCCGCGCCGGCGGGCCGGAGAGCGACAGGCGGCGGTCCTGCGCTTCCTCGATCAAGGCGCCGAGCGAGCCGGCGCCGGCGTAATCCGTGTGCCGCAGGGCCGGAAAGGCACGCGGCAGGGCCTGGCCGATATCGGTCAGCCGCAGCGCGCCGCCGGGGCTGCGCGCAACCGCCTCCCGCACCCATTCCAGCGCCTGGGCGCGCAGCGAAGGCAGATCGGGCCGCGCCGGGTCGCTGCGCGGCACGTCCACGCGCGCGGCGGGGGCGGGGGCGGTGGCAGGGGCGGTGGTGGAGAATTGGGCGACGGGCAGGTTGCCCATGCCGTCATGCGCGAATTCATCGAGGCCCACCACCAGGTCGGCCGCCGCCAGATAGGCGGCCTTCGCCGTATCCTGCGCCAGGATGGTGATGCGCCGGTCATGCGCGCGCAGGCGGGCGAGCGCCGGCAGGAAATCGCTGTCGCCGGACAGCAGGACGAATTCCTCGAAGCGGGTGCGGTGGTCCAGCGCCTCCCGGATATCGAGGGCCATCTTCATGTCGGCGCTGTTCTTCAGCCAGGCGACGGGTGGGCAATCGACCACGTCGAAGCCGGCCTGCACGAAGGCGGCGCGGAATTCGGAGAAATAGGTGCGGTTCCGCAAATCCTTGGTCGCCCGGTAGCGGGCCACCGGCCGCCCGGCCTGGAAATCCCAGTATCCGCCCGGATTCAAATAGCAGCGGCGCACCAGGGTGCGGCGGATGCCGGGCTTGCCGCCTTCCTCACGCCCCTCCAGCCACGCCAGCCAGGCATCGGGACGCTCGCCGAAGGCATAGGCGGCGCGCTCGTCCCAGCGCAGCAGGGCCATGAAGACATTGTCGAAATCGACATAAAGGGCGGCACGCGGGAGCGGATCTCGATCGGTCATTCAGGCTTCCAGGCAAAAGATAAAGACGCGTCATACGAGTGATATGGGCCAGGCATGCCGTGCGGCGCCTTGACGGCGGGGCGGTGGGCTGGCCATGGTCCGCGCCCTTTATGGCACAGCCCAGGAGCCTTGTATTCCAATGCCCGCGATCACCCTGCCTGACGGTTCCGTCCGCGACTTCGTCGGGCCCGTCACGGGCACGACGGTCGCGGCCAGCATCGGCCCCGGCCTGGCCAAAGCCGCGCTCGCCATGCAGGTGGATGGTGTGCTGCGGGACCTGTCGGACGAGATTTCGGCCGATGCCAGCCTGCGCTTCATCACCCGCCGCGACCCCGAGGCGTTGGAGATGATCCGCCACGACACCGCCCATGTGCTGGCGGAAGCGGTGCAGGACCTGTTCCCTGGCACCCAGGTGACCATCGGCCCGACCATCGAGAACGGCTTCTACTACGACTTCTTCCGCAACCAGCCCTTCAGCGTGGAAGACTTCGCCGCCATCGAGGGCCGGATGCGGGAGATCGTGGCGCGCAATGCCCCGTTCCAGCGCAGCGTCGTTTCCCGCGCCGAGGCGACCTCCCTGTTCGAGAAGAAGGGCGAGGCGTTCAAGGTCGAACTGATCCGCGACTTGCCGGATGGCGTGGATATCAGCCTGTACAGCCAGGGCGACTGGATCGATCTGTGCCGCGGGCCACATATGCGCGGCACCGGCGATGTCGGCACCGCCTTCAAGCTGATGAAGGTCGCCGGCGCCTATTGGCGCGGCAAGTCCGAGAACCCGGTGCTCTCCCGCATCTACGGCACCGCCTGGCGCGACCAGAAGGAACTCGACGCCCACCTGCTCCAGATCGAGGAGGCGGAGAAGCGCGACCACCGCCGCATCGGCAAGGAAATGGGCCTGTTCCATTTGCAGGAGGAAGCGACCGGCAGCGTCTTCTGGCACCCGAAGGGCTGGAAGCTGTACCGGACGGTGGAAGACTACATGCGCCGCCGGCTGGACCAGGCCGACTACCAGGAGGTGAAGACCCCCCAGCTTGTGGACCGCCGCCTGTGGGAGGAATCCGGCCATTGGGAGAAATTCCGCCACGCCATGTTCCTCGCCAAGGTCGAGGACAAGGACGAGGCGGACCGCGTCTATGCGCTGAAGCCGATGAACTGCCCCTGCCACGTGCAGATCTTCAACCAAGGCGTTCGCAGCTACCGCGAATTGCCGCTGCGCATGGCCGAATTCGGCGCCTGCCACCGCTTCGAGCCATCCGGCGCGCTACACGGCATCATGCGGGTGCGCGCCTTCACCCAGGACGACGCGCACATCTTCTGCGAGGAGCACCAGATTGCCGATGAGACGGTGCATTTCGTGGCGCTGCTGTCCAGCATCTATCGGGACCTCGGCTTCACCGATTTCCGCGTGAAGTTCTCGGATCGGCCGGCGGTGCGCGCCGGCGACGACGCGACCTGGGACCGGGCGGAGGGTGCGCTGAAGGAAGCCTGCGCCGTTGCCGGGGTGGAGTATGAGCTGAACCCGGGGGAGGGCGCCTTCTACGGCCCGAAGCTGGAATTCGTGCTGCGGGACGCGATCGGCCGCGACTGGCAGTGCGGCACCCTGCAGGTGGATTTCGTGCTGCCGGAACGCCTTGATGCCACCTATGCGGCGGAAGACGGCACTCGCAAGCGGCCGGTCATGCTGCACCGGGCGATCCTGGGCAGCTTCGAACGCTTCCTCGGCATCTTGATTGAGCAGCATGCGGGCCGCTTCCCGCTCTGGTTGGCGCCGGTGCAGGTGGTGGTGGCGACCATTGTTTCGGATGCCGATGACTATGCGCGTCAGGCCGCGGCGGCGCTGGCCAACGCTGGCTTGCGCGTGGAGCTCGACCTGCGGAACGAGAAGATCAACCGCAAGGTGCCGGACCACATCGCCCAGCGCGTGCCGGTGCTGGCCGTGGTGGGGCGGCGGGAGGCCGAGGAAGGCATGCTGGTGCTGCGCCGCCTTCCTGGGCGGGAACAGGAAAGCCTGCCACTTTCGGAGGCAGTCGCCCGGCTGGTGGTCGAAGCCACGGCGCCCGACCTTCTCCGGTCGGTCCCCGAAGCGGCGCAATAATGCCACATTTCGCGGCGGCGCGCGGGTCGAAACACCCGCCGCCGCTTGCTTCGGCGGGACCGGATCGCCATAACAATCCGGAATACGTCTTGAACCACGACAGGAGAGCGCTATAGCCCGAGGTCCGATGCCCGCCCAGTTGCCGACGCGCGACGGCCCGCGGGTCAATGAAGACATCCGTGTACCCCAGGTCCGCCTGATCGATCAGGACGGCGAAATGATCGGGGTGATGTCTGCGCGCGACGCGTTGCTGCGGGCGTATGAGGTCGGGCTCGACCTGCTCGAGATCAGCCCCAACGCTGCTCCGCCGGTCTGCAAGATCACGGACTACGGCAAGTACAAGTATGAGCAGCAGAAGAAGGCCAATGAGGCGCGCAAGCGCCAGAAGGTCGTCGAGCTGAAGGAAATCAAGGTCCGTCCGAATATCGACGACCACGATTACGATGTGAAGATGCGGCAGATGAAGGAGTTCATCGGCGACGGCGACAAGGTGAAGGTCACGTTGCGCTTCCGTGGCCGCGAAATGGCGCACCAGGACCTCGGCCTGAAGGTGCTGGACCGGATCCGGACGGAACTGGCGGAAGCCACCAAGGTGGAATCCATGCCGCGCCTGGAAAACCGCCAGATGATCATGGTGCTGGCACCCAAATAGGCAGCCGATCGGGGGGCTGGCCGGTATGTTCGGCGCAATCCGGAAGCGGCTGTCCGGCCCCTCCGCCCCAGCGCCGGTTGTGCCGGCCTCGCCTTTCGCGGTGCCGGTTCCGGCCCCGCTTGCGCAAGATGCAGGTCTGCAAGCCCGCTCCGCGGCCTTCGGCGCCGGCTGCCGGTCCCACGTCACCGCCTATGACCAGGCGCTGGCCGGGCTGGTGGCGGCGGGCAGCCTGCGCCCGGACCAGCAGGATTACGCCCGCGACCACCGGCTGCGCTTCGCTGAGGCGCTTTATGCCATCGAGACCCTCCTCAAGCCGGAACCGGGCTGGCCGCGCTGCCGGGTGATGGAAATCGGCTCCTCCATCACGCCGATGCTGTTCCATGCCGCCTTCCCGGAACTCCGCCTGACCGCCGCCTGCCTGTTCCGGCACAAGCAGCTCGATGGCATCGTGGAGCGGGCGGTGCAGGTGGATCTGGAGAAGCTGGATCTGCGCGGCGACGCCGCCCTGGCGCTGCCCGACCCACCTTTACGCGACCTCGACCTGGTCATGCTGTGCGAGGTGCTGGAACACCTGCTGGTCAATCCGGCCAATCTGTTCCGCGCGCTGGCCACCACGCTGCGGCCGGGCGGACTGCTGTATGTGACGACGCCGAATTTCCTGCGCCAGGGCTGCCGCGGCCTTATTCTCGCCGGCCGCAACCCGCAGCCGCTGTTCCGGCCCGAATACCGGCCGGAGGACCGCTTCCACCACCATGTCCGCGAGTACACCATGGCGGAGCTGCTGGAGGCGATGCAGGCGGCGGGGTTGGAACTTGAGGTGGCGCAGTACTCCGCCTGCTGGGACAATGCGGAGGCGGCGGCCAGCCTGCCCGCCGACGCCTTGCGAAACCTGGTGGTGGTTGGGCGCAAACCACGCCACCCGGCGGCGGGCGCTTGACCAGGGACCCCGCCAGGCAGTAGGGAACGCGGCATCAGGCGCCCCCTGATGTCTTGGTCGCCCCGCCAAAGGTGGGTCGGCTCCGTCGCTCCGCGAAGACTCGCGCAGCGGCGCGATTTCGTTTGGGGGCGTCGCAACGGCTGCAAGGGGTAGATCCGCCACGATGTTCGAGGCGCTGGGCAACAGGCTGGCAGGGGTTTTCGACAAGCTGCGCCGTCGCGGTGCGCTGTCGGACGCCGATGTCCAGGAGGCGCTGCGGGAAGTCCGCGTCGCGCTGCTGGAAGCCGATGTCGCCCTGCCCGTGGTGAAGGACCTGGTGAACCGCGTGCGCGATCGCGCCGTGGGGGCCGAGGTGATCCGCAGCGTTTCGCCGGCGCAGCAGGTCATCAAGATCGTCAACGATGCGCTGGTCGAGGCGCTGGGCGGCGGTGAAGGCGATGACGGCAAGCGCGGCATCGACCTGAACGCACCGTCGCCGCTGCCGATCCTGATGGTCGGCCTGCAGGGCTCGGGCAAGACCACCACCTCCGGCAAGATCGCGCTGCGGCTGCGCACACGGGATCGCAAGAAGGTCCTGCTGGCCTCGCTCGACGTGCATCGCCCGGCGGCGCAGCTGCAGCTGCAGCAATTGGCGGACCGCGCTGAGGTCACCTGCCTGCCCATCGTCATGGGCCAGAAGCCGCTGGAGATCGCCGCCCGCGCGCTCGATGTCGCGCGGCGCGAGCTGTTCGACGTGGTCATCCTCGACACCGCCGGCCGCTTGTCCATCGATGCCGAACTGATGGCCGAAGTCGCCGCGGTGAAGGCGTTTGCCAAGCCGCATGAGACGCTTCTGGTGGTCGATGCGATGACCGGCCAGGACGCGGTGCAGACGGCGCGCGCCTTCAACGAACAGGTGGGCGTCACCGGCATCGTCATGACGCGCGTCGACGGCGACGCGCGCGGCGGTGCGGCGCTGTCCATGCGCGCCGTCACCGGCGCGCCGATCAAGCTGCTCGGCGCCGGTGAGAAGCTGGATGCGCTGGAAGACTTTCATCCGGATCGCATCGCCAACCGCATCCTCGGCATGGGCGACATTGTCAGCCTGGTTGAGCGTGCGGCGGAGACCATCGACCAGGCGGAAGCCGAAAAGCTCGCCAAGAAGATGCAGAAGGGGTCTTTCGACCTCGAGGATTACGCCCAGCAGATCAAGCAGATCGGCAAGATGGGTTCGTTGTCCGGCATCCTCGGCATGCTGCCCGGCATCGGCAAGATGAAGGCGCAGATCGAGAATGCGAATCTCGATCAGTCGATGCTGAAGCGCCAGGCCGCCATCATCTCCTCGATGACGATGAAGGAGCGGCGGAAGCCGGAGCTGATCAAGGCCTCGCGCAAGAAGCGCATCGCCGCGGGGTCAGGCTCGACGGTGCAGGAAGTGAATCGTCTGCTGAAGCAGTTCGACGACATGTCGGACATGATGAAGCGGATGAACAAGATGGGCCAGAAGGGGATGATGCGCGGCGGTCTCGGCGCGCTGATGCCCGGTCTCGGCAACAAACGACCTTTCTAGGAGCAGAATACAGATGGGCCTCAAGATCCGCCTCGCGCGCGCCGGCGCCAAGAAGCGTCCCTACTACCACATCGTGGTGGCCGACAGCCGCAGCCCGCGTGACGGCCGCTTCATCGAGAAGCTGGGCAGCTACAACCCGATGCTGCCGTCGGACCACCCCGATCGCGTGCGGCTGTTCGCCGAGCGCATCACCCATTGGAAGTCGGTCGGCGCGCTGCCGACGGAGCGTGTGGCCAAGTTCCTCGGCCATGCCGGCCTGGCGCCGATGCCGGTGTACCCGGAGCAGCCCAAGCAGTCCCTGCCGAAGAAGAAGGCGCAGGAACGCGCCGCCGCGAATGCGGGCTGAGCGTAAGGGCTGATCGGTGGACCGGGTGAAGCGCGTGATCGTGGGCGAGATCGGCAGGCCGCATGGCGTGCGCGGACTCGTGCGCCTGCGCGCCTTCACCGCGGACCCGCGCGCGATCGGCAATTACGGCCCCCTGACGGATGAGGCTGGGACGCGCCGCTTCGCCGTGACCGCCATGCCGGATGGCATCGCCCGCATCGAGGGTGTGACGGACCGCGAACAGGCCGCAAAGCTGACGGGCGTGAAGCTCTACGCCGAGCGCGACCGCCTGCCGCCGTCCGAGGACCCGGACGAGTTCTTCCTGTGCGACCTGGAGGGCCTGCCGGCCTTCGGGGAGGACGGGGCGAAGCTCGGCACGGTACGCGCGGTGCAGGACCACGGAGCCGGCGCCTTCCTGGTGATCGACTGTGCCTCCGGCGAGCTGCTGCTGCCCTTCACCAAGGCCGTTGTGCCAGTGGTGGATGTCGCCGGTGGCCGCGTGGTGGTGGTGCCGCCCGGCGAGGTCATCGTGACCCCTCAGCCGGGTGAGGCAGCGGCGTGACCTGGCAGGCCACCATCCTGACCCTGTTCCCGGAGATGTTTCCGGGGCCGCTCGGCCTGTCGCTTGCCGGCAAGGCTTTGCGGGAGGAGCGCTGGGCGATCGAGGCGATGGATATCCGCGGCTTCGCCACGGATCGCCACCGCACGGTGGATGACACGCCCTTCGGCGGCGGCGCCGGCATGGTGATGCGGCCGGATGTGCTGGACGCGGCCTGCGAAGCGGCCACCGCGGCCAACCCGGGCGCGCCGCTGGTCTATCTGACGCCGCGTGGGCGCCTGCTGGACCAGGCGCTGGTGCGCGAGATCTCCGCCGGCCCCGGCGTGGTCGTGCTCTGCGGCCGCTACGAAGGTGTCGACCAGCGCGTGATCGAAACTCGGAAAATGGTCGAGGTCTCGGCGGGGGATTTCGTGTTGTCGGGCGGTGAGACTGCGGCGCTGCTGCTGCTCGATGCCTGCATCCGGCTGCTGCCGGGCGTGATGGGCGGGGCGGCGAGCGCGGCGGAGGAAAGCCACGGCACGGACGGCCTGCTGGAATATCCGCACTACACCCGCCCCGCCGAATGGCAGGGGCATCGCGTGCCCGATGTGCTGCTCTCCGGCCACCATGCCGAAGTGGCCCGCTGGCGCCGCGCCGAGGCGGAGGCCGCGACCCGTGCGCGGCGGCCGGACCTCTGGGACCAATTCACCCGCCGCATGGCGGAACAACCGAACACGGCCAAGGCGGGGCGGCTGGACGGCCACCCGGCCGCCGCCTAGATGCATTGATTGGAAGGAACCACCCGATGAACCTGCTCCAGCAGTTCGAGGCCGCCCAGCAGGCGCGCCTCTCCGCCACCCGCCCGACGCCGGCCTTCGACGCGGGCGATACGCTCCGCGTCATGGTGAAGGTCGTGGAAGGCGAGCGCACCCGCGTGCAGGCCTATGAAGGCGTCTGCATCGCCCGCAGCAACCGCGGCCTGAACAGCAACTTCACCGTCCGCAAGCTGTCCTACGGCGAGGGCGTGGAGCGCATCTTCCCGCTGTATTCGCCGAATGTGGCGGAGATCATCGTGGTGCGGCGCGGCAAGGTGCGGCGCGCGAAGCTGTATTACCTGCGTGGCCGGACCGGCAAGTCCGCGCGCATCGTTGAGCGGGCGCGCGACAAGCGCGAAGTGCCCGCCACCGCCTCCTGAACCGACATCGGCCCCGCCATTCGGGCGGGGCCATCGGGCTGGTGGAGGAAAGACAAGAAGGGGAAAGCGATGGCCAAGCCACGCACGCTGTTTGACAAGATCTGGGACGCCCATGTGGTGGACACGCTGCCGGATGGCACCGCGGTCCTCTACATCGACAAGCACCTCACCCACGAAGTCACCAGCCCCCAGGCCTTCGAAGGTCTTCGCCTCGCCGGCCGCAAGCTGCGCCGGCCGGATGCCACGATTGCTGTCGTGGACCACAACATCGCCACGGACAGCTCACGCTACGGCCGCATCGAGGATCCGGAAAGCCGGATGCAGGTCGAGACGCTGGAGCGCAACGTCGCTGAATTCGGCGTGCCCTACATTCCGCTGACCGATATCCGCCAGGGCATCGTGCACGTCATCGGGCCGGAGCTGGGCCTGTCCCTGCCGGGCATGACGCTGGTCTGCGGCGACAGCCACACCTCCACGCATGGCGCGCTCGGCGCGCTGGCCTTCGGCATCGGTACGTCGGAGGTGGAGCATGTGATGGCCACCCAGACGCTGCTGCAGAAACCCGCGAAGAATATGCGCGTGACGGTGGATGGCGTGCTGCCGCAGGGCTGCACGGCGAAGGACATCGTGCTCGCCATCATCGGCCAGATCGGCACCGGCGGCGGCACCGGCTACGTCATCGAATACGCCGGCGAGGCGATCCGCGCGCTGGACATGGCCGGGCGCATGACGCTCTGCAACATGACCATCGAGGCCGGTGCACGCGCCGGCATGGTGGCGCCGGACCAGACCACCTTCGACTACGTGAAGGGTCGCCCCTTCGCGCCGAAGGGCGCGGATTTCGACAAGGCGGTGGCCTGGTGGAGCACGCTGCCCTCTGACGCCGGCGCGCATTTCGACAAGGAAGTGGTGCTCGACGCCGCGCAGATCGCGCCGCAGGTCACCTGGGGCACCAACCCCGAGGCCGTGCTGCCGATCACCGGCCTGGTGCCGGACCCGGCGCTGGTCGAGGATGAGGACCGCCGCGCGCAGATGGCGCGCATGCTGCAGTACATGGACCTCCAGCCGGGCCAGAAGCTGGAAGGCCTCAAGATCGATGTTGCCTTCATCGGCTCCTGCACCAATTCCCGCATCGAGGACATCCGCGCCGCTGCCGCCATCGCGCGCGGCAAGAAGGTGGCGGATGGCGTCCGCGCCCTGGTGGTGCCCGGCTCCGGCCTGGTGAAGAAGCAGGCGGAGGATGAGGGGCTCGACATCGTGCTGAAGGAAGCCGGTTTCGAGTGGCGCGAGGCGGGGTGCTCCATGTGCCTCGGCATGAACCCGGACAAGCTGAAACCCGGCCAGCGCAGCGCCAGCACCTCGAACCGCAATTTCGAGGGCCGTCAGGGTCCGGGCGGGCGCACGCATCTCGTCTCGCCCGCCATGGCAGCGGCGGCGGCGATCCACGGGCATCTGGTCGATGTCCGCAAGCTGCAGGAGGGTGTGTGAGATGAGGGCCTTCACCACGCTGACCGGCGTCGCCGCACCGATGCCCGCCGCCAACATCGACACGGACAAGATCATCCCGGCGCGCTTCCTCAAGACCATCGCGCGCACCGGCCTCGGCAAGTCGCTGTTCGCCAATATGCGGTACAAGGAGGACGGGTCGGAAAACCCGGACTTCGTGCTGAACCAGGAACCCTACCGGCACGCCGAGATCCTGATCGCCTTCGACAATTTCGGCTGCGGTTCGTCCCGCGAGCATGCGCCCTGGGCGCTGCTGGATTTCGGTATCCGCTGCGTCATCGCGCCGGATTTCGCGGACATCTTCCATTCCAACAGCTTCAAGAACGGCGTGCTGCCCGTGGCCCTGCCGCGCGCGGTGTGTGAGCAGCTGATGGAAGACGCGCGGATGGGCGGCAATGCCCGCCTCACCGTGGATCTGGAGCGCCAGGTGGTGGTGCGCCCCAATGGGGAGGAGATTCCCTTCCAGATCGATCCCTTCCGCCGCCACCTGCTGCTGAACGGCCTGGATGATATTGGCCAGACCCTGCAGCACGCCCCGGCGATCGATGGCTTCGAGGCAAAGCAGCGCGCCGCGCAGCCCTGGCTCTACGCCGAAGTCTGAGTGATGCGGGGGCCGTCCTGGCCCCCACCCCGACCCTCCCCCGCGAGGCGGGGAAGGGAGAGCCTTTCCGCGACAGGACACCCCCATGCCCGCCAACAAGAAGCTTCTCATCCTGCCCGGCGACGGCATCGGGCCGGAGGTGATGCGCGAAGTGCGCCGCCTGATCGACTGGATGGATCGCCGCCGCAGCGTCACTTTCGAGATCACCGAGGGGCTGGTCGGCGGTGCCGCGCTGGATGCCACCGGCTCGCCCTGCCCGGACGAGACGGTTGCCGCCGCTTCCTCCGTCGATGCCGTGCTGTTCGGCTCCGTCGGCGGCCCGAAATGGGATAGCCTGCCCTTCGACAAGCGGCCGGAACTCGGCATCCTGCGGCTGCGCAAGGATCTCGGCCTGTTCGCCAATCTGCGTCCCGCCGTGGTGCTGGATGCGCTGATCGATGCCTCCTCGCTGCGGCCGGAACTGGTGCGCGGCCTCGACATCATGATCGTGCGCGAGACCACTGGCGGCATCTATTTCGGCGAGCCGCGCGGCATCCATGTGAATGCACAGGGCAAGCGCGTCGGCATCGACACGGAGATCTACGACGAGGACGAGATCGCCCGCGTCGCCCGCGTGGCGTTCGATCTGGCGCGCAAGCGCCGCAACAAGGTGACGAGCGTCGAGAAGGCGAACGTCATGCAATCCGGCCGCCTGTGGCGCGCCGTGGTGGGCGAGGTCGGCGCGGCCGAGTACCCGGACGTCGAGCTGGAGCACATGTACGCGGATAACTGCGCCATGCAGCTCGCCTCGCGGCCCAAGCAGTTCGACGTGGTGCTCGGCGGCAACCTGTTCGGCGACGTGCTGTCGGATCTCGCCGCGGCGCTGACCGGCTCGCTCGGCATGCTGCCCTCGGCCACCATCGGCGCGCTGCAACCGGATGGCCGTCGCCATGCGCTGTACGAGCCGATCCATGGCTCGGCGCCGGATATCGCCGGCAAGGGCATCGCCAATCCCAGCGCCCAGATCCTGTCCTTCGCCATGCTGCTGCGCCTGTCCTTCGGCATGGATGAGGATGCGACGCTGATCGAGCAGGCGGTGGAGAAGGTGCTCGGCGGCGGTCTGCGCACGGCCGACATCATGGCCCCCGGCATGGCGCGCGTCGGCACCACCGTGATGGGCGAAGCGGTGCTGCGGGAGCTTGAAAAACTCTCTGCCTAGAATTGGCTGCATAGAATTGCCGGGGGCGGGGTTGCACGATCCAAAAGCCCCCGCTATCTAGCGCTTCCCGTACGGACCCGTAGCTCAATTGGATAGAGCACCAGACTACGAATCTGGGGGTTAGGGGTTCGAGTCCCTTCGGGTCCGCCACGGGTGCATATGCTGAAGAAAAGGCCGGATCTTTGATCCGGCCTTTCTGCGTTTCTGCCGTTCTTTACACGGCGGAATTGGCAGCCTGGATGAACATCCCGTCGTGCCGGCCGGCGATGTGCTGGAAAAGCTTCCGGTCTTCCCGCGTCAGCTCCAGAAGCTGCTCGCAGGTCTCGCTGGTCAGGCTCACGCGGCCCTGGCCTGCGGTCACGTTCTCCCGCTCCGGCACCTGCGGCGCCAGGCCCAGCCATTGATGCAGATGGTGGGAGACATCGGGCAGGCGGGCGGTCGTGCCGACCAGGGCGTAGCAGGTCTCCAGGATCGGAATCGCCTCCGCCGCCGTGTCGCGGCCGGTGAGCTGCCGGCAGGCCTCGGCGGCCAGCTCCTGGCTCGAATCGGCGATGAAGTCCGCAAAGCCGCGATCGCGGAAGCTGGCGTGCAGCGGGTGCTCTTGCCAGGTGGACATGTAGTTGAAGGCAGACAGCAGCCGCGCCACCGGGTCCCGTAGTAGGGTGGCGAAGCGGGCGCCCGGGCGGGCGCGGGCCTGCGCCTCCTCGAAGGTGAAGTGGCCGCTGACCATGCTGTAGGGCGCCACCTGCTCCGGGCTCATGGCGGCGAATTCCTGCTGCGCCGCGCTGTCCCCGATCCGCAGCACGCTGCCGGCGGGCAGGGCACGTTCCAGCGCGGCGTGCAGGGCGAAGCCACCGGTCTTGGGCAAGTGGACGAAGATGAGCTGAACCGGAGATGGCGGATTCGTCGGATCGTCATGGGGCATGGGCGGGCGAAATTCCCTTTGGTGTCGGTGCGGTGGGAACCTTACCATACTGCCACGCCGCGCGGTGCCGCGGGCAGGCCGAGCCCCATTCTGCCGAAGCGGAATGCCAGGCTGGGGCATGGTCCGCCACCGGATCTGTGATCCTCGGTCAGGCTTGGCGCGGGCGCAGGAAGGCCCAGACCACCAGCACGAAGCCAACGAGCCACAGGACGCCAACGATCCAGGGTCGCCACGCCATCAGCAGTGGCAGCCATGCCACTGGGCGGGGCGCATCGGGGTAGTCCACACGCAGCTGGGGCCCCGGCGCGCTGGACCAGGCCAGCGCCACGCCCTGCCCATCCAGCAGCGCCACATCCCCCTGGTCCAGCCGCGGGGCCGCGTTGGGTAGCAGGGGCGGCGGGCCGATCGGCCGCAACCACAGCCCTGGGTGTCCGCTGGCGTTGACAAGCTGAACCGACAGGGCGCGTGCCACGCCGCCCAGTTCCAGCACCGGCCGCCCAGCCTGGTTGGAAAGCCGGATGCGCCCGGCATCGAAGCGGAGCACCGGGTCGCTGCCGGAAGGCGGCTCATAGGTGGCGGCAACGAAGGGGCCGGTCGGGCTGGCCGGTGTGCCCGGTTCGGCCAGCCTCACGCGCAGCGGCGCGGCGGCGGGCACCACGGCGCGCAGCACCCACAGCAACGGGTTCAACGCCTCCGCCACCAGCACGCCGCCCGGCGCGTCCACCAGCACCTCCACACCCGCGCCGAAGGCGGCCGGAAGGCCGAGGAAGTTGCGGGGCGCGCCAGCGGGGCCCAGGCGTAGCTGGCTGCCCGGCAGAAGCTGCGCCGGCCCGCTGGCCGTGGCGCGCTGCAACACCACCTCGATGCGATTCTCGGCGGCCAGCGCGCCGCCCGGCACCGGCAATGCGATGCGGCCCTGGCCCTCGGCAGATAGAGTGGTGCTGCCGAGGATCACCTCGTTCAGCAGCAGTGTCGCCACGCCTGGCGCGCCGGCGGGGTCGGGTGCGGCGCGCAGCAGCACCTCCACCGCCTCCACCTGCGTGCCGGGCGGCAGGTCCCGGATGTGGAAGCCGAGGCTCCAGGCAGCGCGCGCCGTCTCCTGCGGTGCCAGGCTGCCGCGCAGCGCGGTAAAGGGCAGGAAGCTGGGCGTTGCGGGCGCCGGGGCGGCCTCGGTGCCGCCGGTCAGGCTGTTCGCGAGGGCCAGGCCACGCCAGGGGCTGTCGAGCAGCCGGGCCAACCTTTCCGGCGTGGCGCCGCCGAGGCTCAGCACCGGCAGGCCGTTCACCAGTCTTACGGTCGCGGCCTCCGCCCCCTCGCCCACCAGCACGGCACCGGTTGCCCACAGCCGGGTGCCAGCGCGGCCGGGCAGGGCTACGCCGGGCGGGGCGCTGGCGATGGTCGCCTGCCGCCCCGAGGCCGCCAGTGCCAGGCCGATGCGGAGTGCGGCCGCGGCTTCCGTGGCCGAGATCGGTCCGGGGCGCAGCAGCACCTGCGTTGCCGGCGGCAGCAGGCTGAACAGGGCGGCGATGGAAAGCTGCCCGGGGTCGGGCAGCAGCAGCGCCAGATGGCTTTCGGGCAGCAGGGTGGCGCTGGCCTGGTCGGTATCGCCCAGCAGGCGCAGCCCGAGGCGCAGCTCGGTCTCCGCCAGATCGGTTTCGGGCAGCGCGACATCGAGTGTCAGGCGGCTGCTGCCGGGCGGGAAGGCCGTGCTGGCCAGCAGGCGACCATTGGCCCGCAGCTCCACCGCATGGCGGCCGGGGAAGGGGGCGGAAAGTTCGAATACGAGCGACAGCCGCCCCGCCAGGCCCGGCACGCCGCGCGGCAGCGGGAAGCTCGCCTCGGCGCCGGCGGCATCGAAACCCAGGCCGGTCGGCAGGCCGATCTCGCCCAGGGTGAGCCGCCTTTGCAGGGCGGGCGCCTCCGGGGGCTGGGTCCCGGTGTCCAAGGGGGCGGCCGCGGGCGAGGGTGGCGCGGCCGTGGGCGCCTGTGGTTCCACCGGGGCGGGGGGTGGCGGCAGGGGAATCGGTTCGGCCGCCGGTGCCCGGCCACGTGGCTGCGCCACGGCCTCCACTGCGCCCGTGAGCAGGGTCAGGGCCAGGGTGGCCCGGGCAAGGTGGCGAAGCAGGGGGCGTGTGGCTCGCACTTGTCCTCGGTGTTTCGGATGCTGCGAAGCCCCCGGCGCAGGCGACGGAAAGGCTACGGCGGGCCAGGGCGGTGGGTGGATACTCCACCCACCTCGCGCCGCGGGCAAGCCGCCCGCTGCGCCCACCCATTCAGTAGCCGCGTTCGGGCTGCGCCAGCAGCGGGAAGGCGGACTGCACATGCGGTTGCACCACCGGCGTCACGGCCTGCAGCATGCTGGGCTTGACCTCGGCGAAGCTGGTGGCGCCGAGCAGGCCGAGGCAGGTCTGCACCTCATCCTCCAGCAATTGCAGCACCCGCAGCACGCCTTCCTGGCCCGCGGCGGCCAGGCCGTAGCAGTACAGCCGGCCGAGACCCACGACCTCCGCCCCCAGCGCCACCGCCTTCACCAGATCCGAGCCACGGCTGATGCCGCCGTCCATCCAGACCCGGGCGCGGCCGGACACTGCCTGCACGACCTCCGGCAGTACGTCCAGCGAGCCGCGGCCATGGTCGAGCTGGCGGCCGCCATGGTTCGAGACATAGACCACCTCGATGCCATGCTCGACCGCGATCTCCGCATCCTCCCCGGTGCCGATGCCCTTCAGGATGAGGGTGACGTTCGGATGCGTCGCGCGAACCCGCGCGATATCGGCCCAGGACAGGGACGCCTGGTAGTTCATGCCGGAGGACCGCGCCCGCCAATGCTTGACGAAGCGCTTGGCGATGTCGCGTTCGCGGCGGCTGTAATGCGCGGTGTCCACCGTGATGGCGAAGGCGTCGTAGCCCGCATCCATGGCGCGGCGGATGTGCTCGTCGATGAAATCCGCCCCGCCGCGGACATAGAGCTGGAACACCTTAACGCCGTCCGGATTGGCCTGGGCCGAGCCTTCCAGCCCCGGCTCCGTCACGCTCGAGACGATGATCGGCACGCCGAATTCCGCCGCGGCGCGGCCCGCCGTGGCGGCGCCGCCCGGATCGAAGCTGTCCAGCGACCCGACCGGGGCGAGGGCCACCGGCAGCCGGATGCGCCGCTTGCCGAGGAAATCGCCGCTGCTGTCCACCGCGCTGACATCGCGCAGCACGCGCGGCCGGAAGGCCCAGGAATCGAGTGCGGCGCGGTTGCGCAGCATGGTGGTCTCGGTCTCGGTCGCACCGACCAGGTAGTCCCAGATATTGGCGTTGAGGCGGATCTTCGCCGCCTTCACCAGCTCATGCATCGTCTGGAACCGTTGCTGTGCTTCCGTCGACATTTCCCACCCCTTGGATGTTGGCGGCGCAGTCTGCCCCGCCGGCTCCGGGCTTCCTACCCCCGCACCCGGCGCAAGGTGGCAAGGATGGCCTGCGCGCGGGGCAAAGCAGCAAGCGCCGAGACGGGCACCGGCAGGCGCAAGCGCCAGTTCGGACGCTCCCGGTCCGTGCCGGGCAGGTTCACCGCCTGCGTCTCGCCGGCCAGATCCTCCGCCTGGGCCAGTAGCAGGGCAGAGGGGGTGGCAGCGACGAAGCCGTGGATGGCGGCGGCCAGCGCGTCCGTCATCGGGCCATCGGCGGAGGCATCGGGCGGCAGCAGCCGCTGATCGGTCAGCGCCTCGATCAGCGCCGCGCGGTCCGCGGCGCGTTCGGCCTGTGCGGCCGCCACATCCGGCAGCAGGCCGAGCTCGGCGCGCTCGGCGATATCCGCACCGGTCCAGAAACCGGCCAGCGTGGCGAGGTCGTGGGTGGAGACGCAGGCGGCGGCGCGGGCCGGCCAATGGTCCGGCGCGGTGAAGCGGGGGCCGTGCCGTTCGAACCACAGCACGCGGTAGGACAGCACATCGGCGGATTGCAGGGCATCGCCGATGCCTTCCGGTACCGTGCCCAGATCCTCCCCCACCACCAGGCATTTCGCCTGCAGGCTCTCCAGCGCGAGCTGGCCGAGCAGATCCTCAAAGGGCTGGGCGAGGTAGGTGCCCTCGGATCCGCGGGCGCCGTCCGGCACCAGGAACAGGCGCTTCAGGCCGAGCACATGGTCCACCCGCAGCGCCGCGGCGTGGCGCATATTGGCGCGGATCAGCCGGGCGAAGGGGGCGTGGCCGAGTGCGGCGCCATGACGCGGATCGGGCGGCGGCAGGCCCCAGACCTGGCCATCCAGCGCGAAGGGATCGGGCGGCGCGCCGACCGAGAAGCCGGGCAGGAAGCGGCTGTCACCGGACCAGATCTCGGCACCGTCCGGCGCGGCGCCCACCGCGAGGTCGCGATACAGCCCGGCGCCGGCGCGGCCCGCCTCCGCGAGCTGGGTGTCGGCCACCCATTGCTGGAAGGCGGCGAAGCCGATGGCATCCGCATGTTCGGCGCGGAAGGCGGCGAGGCCGACATCCTCGCCATGCCGCAGCCCGGCGGGCCAAACGCGCGAATCGCTGTGGCCGACATGGTCGGCGATGGCGATGAAGGTGCAGAAATGCTCCAGCGCCTCGCCACCCGCCTGCCGGAAGGCACGGAGGCCCTGCGGTTCGTCACCCAGGGCGCGCCAGGCGGCCAGCAGCACGGCGCGCTTGGCCTCCCAGACCGCCGCATGATCCACCGAACCGCGCGCGGCCAGCGTCTCGAAGCCCGGCAGGGTATCTGCC
This sequence comes from Falsiroseomonas sp. E2-1-a4, assembly GCF_051433165.1. Classification (NCBI taxonomy): domain Bacteria; kingdom Pseudomonadati; phylum Pseudomonadota; class Alphaproteobacteria; order Acetobacterales; family Roseomonadaceae; genus Falsiroseomonas; species Falsiroseomonas sp. E2-1-a4. The sequence goes on from NZ_JBHMFS010000010.1 coordinate 75,379, forward strand.
TGGCCCGGCAGCGCCGTCACATCGATGTAGATCGGGTCGAGGAAGCGGCGGTCGGAGGGGTGGTAGGGGCTGGCGCGGCTGCGGTCGGTGGGGAACAGCGCATGCGGCGGGCTGAGGCCCGCCACCATCGCGCCCTGGTCCTGCGCCATGCGGGCGAATTCCGCGACGGCGGAGAAATCCCCGATCCCCTGGTCCCGCGCGCCGCGCAGCCCATAGATCTGGGCGGAAATCCCGAAGCCGCGGCCGCCACCGGCAAGCTTCGGCGGCATGTAGCAGCGCGCGGGAGCCACGCTCAGCAGGCAGGCGCGGTCGGGCGCGGCCTCATCGAACAGGAGGTGGCGGCCCGGCGGCAGCGGCGGCAGCGCCACCAGGCGCTGCGCCGCGGCGCAGCCATCGGGCAGGGCGAGGCGCTGGGTGGTGCCGGCATCGGGCGGAACCGGGATGCGCTGGGTGCTGCCATCCTCGGCCTCCAGCCGCAGCATCACCGGCCGGTCGGACAGTGGCAGCGGCACCATCGGCGGCGTCGCGCCGCGATGGGTGAGGGAGGTCGGCAGGGCCGGCGGCGCCGAGAGCGCATCCAGGCTGCCCCGGATCGCCGCCGCATTCTCCGCCGGCAGGCCGAGCGCGCCGAGCAGCGCGCGCAGCGTGCTGGCCGGCACCACGCTGCGCGGGCCGGAGATCGGGTGCCATTCCGTGTCGATACCGGCTGCGCGGGCCAGCCGCGCCAGTGATTCGTCGTTCATGCCCGTCTCAACCGCGCCACGCGCCGTTCGTTCCTCTGCCAGCAGCAGGACCGCGCGGGCGGGAAGCGTTTTCGGTAGGGCCGTGGCGGCAGGATCGGCGCTGTCGGCCAGCAGCCGCCAATGGTGGCCAGGGCGCGGCTCCGGCAGCGCCAGGGGTTTGGCGTCGCCGGCATTCAGCAGCAGCAGGCAGCGATCGCCCGCTTCATGCAGCAGGGCGCCGAGGCATTGCCTGGCAGGGTCGTGCCAATCCTCCGGCTGCAGCGGCGCGGCATCGGCGCGCAGCCACAGCACATCCGGCAACCCCGCCGCATCCGCCAGCCCGGTCAGCGGCGCCGTGCCATGCAGTGCCGGATGCGCCAGGCGGGCGGCTACCAGGCGCGCGGTGAAATCACAAAGCGCCGTGTCCATCCCGGCCCAATCGAGCCAGCTTCGCGCATTGTCCTGGGCATAGGCGTTGTTGTTGCCGCCCTGGCTGCGCCCGGCCTCATCGCCCATCGCCAGCATTGGCGTGCCGCGCGCCAGCAGCAGGGTGGCCAGCAGCGCGCGCATGTCCCGGCTGCGGCGGGCGATGATGCCGGGGTCCTCCGTCGGCCCCTCCGCACCGCAATTCCAGGAGGTGTTGTCCCCCGTGCCGTCCCGGTTGTCCTCGCCATTGGCGTGGTTGGCCTTGTGGGCGTAGCTGACCAGGTCGGCGAGGGTGAAGCCGTCATGCGCGGTGATGTAGTTCACGCTGTCCGACAGCGGCCGCCCGACGAAGGTATCGGCCGACCCGGCCAGGCGCGTTGCCAGCGCGCCGAGGCGCCCCGGGTCGCCGCGCCAGAAGCGGCGCACATCGTCGCGGAAGCGGTCGTTCCACTCGCCCCAGCCCGGAGGAAAGCGACCAAGCTGGTAGCCATCCGCCCCAATGTCCCAGGGCTCCGCGATGATGGTGAGGTTTCGTAGCACCGGGTCCTGGCGCATGGCCTGCAGCAGCGGCGCCTGCGGGTCGAAACCCCAGTCGCGCCGGCCGAGCGTGGTCGCCAGATCCAGCCGGAAACCATCCAGCCCCGCCTGTTCTGCCCAATGCCGGAAGGCGTCCATCACAAGCCGCAGCGGCCAGGGCCGGTCGAGCGCCAGCGTATTGCCGCAGCCGGCATCATTGACGTAGCGGCGGCCATCCTCCGGCAGCAGGCGGTGGAAGGCGGCGTTGCCGAGGCCACGCAGCGACAGGGTCGGGCCAAGCTCGTCACCCTCCCCAGTGTGGTTGAAGACCACATCCTGCACCACGGCGATGCCCGCCGCATGCAGCGCCGCGATCGCCGACCGCACCTCCGCCATGCCGCCCGGCGCCAGGCGCGGATCGGGGGCCAGCAGGGCCACCGGGTTGTAGCCCCAGTAATTGGTCAGGCCGAGCGGCGGCAGATGGCGTTCATCCACCCAGGCGGCGGCCGGCAGCAACTCCACCATCGTCACGCCGAGGCGCTTCAGATGCGCCACGCTGGCGGCATGGCCGAGGCCGGCGAAGGTGCCGCGCAGGCTTTCCGGCACCGCCGGATTGGCCTGGGAGAAGCCCTTCACATGCAGCTCATAGATCACCTGCGGCCCGGCGGGCGCGCGGCCCGGCGCGGCGGGTAGCGGCGCGGCAAGAATGGCCTTCGGCAGATGCGGGGCGCTGTCCGCCTCGCAGGGGGATTCGCCGGTGTCGAACAGGCTGGGGTGCAGCGTGAAGGGGCGGTCCAGCGCCCGTGCCCAGGGGTCCACCAGCAGCTTGCGCGGGTTGAAGCGGTGGCCGCGCCAGGGTTGCCAGTGCCCCTCCACTCGCAGACCGTAGCGCGTGCCATGGGCGAGGCCGGCGATGTGGCCGTGATGCACATCGCCGGTGCGGCCGGGCAGGCGGATGCGCGCCACCTCCCGGTCCTGCGCGTCGAAGATGCAGACGGACACGGCGGTGGCGTCAGGCGCCGGAAAGGCGAAGTTGGCGCCCAGCTCGTCCAGTGTCGCGCCCAGCGGTTCGGGGGACCCCGCCGCGGCCTCAGCGTGCATGCGCGACGGCATCCTTGTACAGCGCGGCATAGCGCGCCGCGGAGCGGGTCCAGGACACGTCGCAGCGCAGCGCATTGGCCTGGAGCTTGTTGAATACCCGCTTGTCCCGCCACAGCCCGGCCATGCGCAGCACCGCGGCTTCCAGCATTTCCCGGCTCACCGGGGAGAAGTGCAGCCCGGTGCCCTGGCCTTCCGCCAGCGCCATTTCATTCGCGTCGATCACGCTGTCCGACAGCCCGCCGACATGGGCCACCAGCGGCAGCGCGCCGTAGCGCAGCGCGCAAAGCTGGGCGAGGCCGCAGGGCTCGAAGCGGCTCGGCACCAGCACCACGTCAGCGCCGGCATAGATCTGCCGGGCCAGCGCCTCGTCATAGCCGATCTCATGCCCCATCCGGCCGGGATTGGCCCAGGCGGCGGCGCGGCAGGCGGATTCCAGATCCGGCTCGCCGGTGCCGAGCACGGCAAGCTGCGCGCCCTGGCCCAGCATGGTGCCGAGCGCGCCGAGGATCAGGTCCACCCCCTTCTGCCAGGTCAGCCGCCCGACGAAGCCGAACAGCAGCGCATCCGGGTCCTCATCCAGCCCGAGCCGGCGTTGCAGCGCCGCCTTGTTGATGGCGCGCGGCTTCGGATTGGCGGCGCTGAAATTCGCTGGCAGCAGCTTGTCCTTCGAAGGATCCCAGGCGGCCTCATCGATGCCGTTGAGGATGCCGGAGACCGCACTGGCCCGCCCGCGCAACAGCCCATCCAGCCCCATCCCCATCTCCGGCGTGCGGATTTCGGCGGCGTAGGTGGGGGAGACGGTGGTGATACGGTCCGCGTACCACAGCCCCGCCTTGAGGAAGCCGGTGGTGCCGAAATACTCGACGCCTTCCACCGACAGCGCCTCCGCCGGCAGGCCGAGCAGCGGGAACAGGGCCAGCGGGAATTTTCCCTGGAAGGCCAGATTGTGCACGGTAAAGACCGAGGGCACGCGCTTCGACGCATAGCGCAGATAGGCGGGCGCGAGGCCCGCCTGCCAGTCATGCGCGTGCACCACGTCGAAATGCAGCGTGCGGATGCCGCCCGTGGCGACCAGCGACGCCATCGCCCCGAGGGCCGCGAAGCGCACGCCGTTATCGGCCCATTCGCCACCGTGCGGCGAGAGATACGGATTGCCCGTCCGGGCGAACAGATGCGGCGCGTCGATGGCGATGATGTCCATCCCCGCCACTTCCCCGCGCTGCAATCGCGCCGGGCCGCCAAACAGGTCATCCACCCGCCGTAGCGCGCGTCCCCCGCCCATCGCCGCCATCACCGCCGGATAGCCCGGCAGCAGCGTGGTGACGCGCACGCCCTGCGCGGCGAGTGCCGCCGGCAGCGCGCCCACCACATCCGCCAGGCCGCCGGTCTTCACCAGCGGCACGCATTCGGATGCGACGGAAAGGACGCGCAGGCTCATGCCTCCAGTCTGTCGAGCATCGCCTGGGTCACCAGGCAGATGCCCTTCTCCGTGCGCCGGAAGCGCTGGGCATCCAGGATCGGGTCCTCGCCGATCACCATGCCTTCGGGGATCCGGACGCCGCGATCGACCACCACATTGGTCAGCCGTGCGCCGCGGGCGACATCGACATAGGGAAGCAGCACCCCGCCATCGACCTTGGTGTAGGAATGCATATGCACGCCGGTGCACAGCAGCGAACGTCGCGCGCTGCCGCCCGAGACGATGCAGCCGCCGGAGACGAGAGAGGAAATGGCCTCGCCACGCCGACCGTCCACGTCGTGCACGAACTTGGCCGGCGGCACGACCTCGGCATAGGTCCAGATCGGCCAGTCGCGGTCGAACAAGTCGAGGCCCGGGACCACGTCGGTCAGGTCGATATTGGCTTCCCAATAGGCATCGATGGTGCCCGCATCGCGCCAGTACGGTGCGGCTTCCTGGCTGGACCGCACGCAGGACCGCTCGAACCGATGCGCCACCGCCTTACCGTGCTTGACCAGGTAGGGGATGATGTCGTGGCCGAAGTCGCGTTGGCTGTGCGGGTCCGCGGCATCGCGACGAAGCTGGTCGAACAGGAACTTCGTCTCGAAGACGTAGATGCCCATGGAGGCCAGAGCGAGGTCCTCGCGGCCCGGAATGCCCGGCGGGTCCTTCGGCTTTTCCAGGAAGGCCACGATGTTGGCGTTGGTGTCCACATGCATCACGCCGAAGGCCGTGGCCTCCATGCGCGGCACGGCGATGCAGCCCACCGTCACATCGGCGCCGGATTCCACATGCTGCTGCAGCATGTACTCGTAATCCTGCTTGTAGACGTGGTCTCCCGCCAGGATGACCATGTGGCGCGGCGCCAGATCCTCGATGATGTCGATGTTCTGGTACACGGCATCCGCGGTGCCGAGGTACCAGTTCTGCCCATCGCCGCGCTGGCTGGCGGGCAGGATGTCGAAGGTCTCGTTGCGTTCCGGGCGCAGGAAGTTCCAGCCGCGCTGGAGGTGGCGGATCAGGCTGTGCGCCTTGTACTGGGTGGCGACTGCCACGCGGCGGATGCCCGAATTGATCGCGTTGGACAGCGCGAAGTCGATGATGCGGGACTTGCCGCCGAAGAACACGGCGGGCTTGGCGCGGCGGTCCGTCAATTCCATCAGGCGCGACCCCCGGCCCCCGGCAAGCACGAAGGCCATGGCAGTTCGGGCCAGGGGCGCCTGGGCCTGGCTACGGCTGCTCGGCATGGTTTTCTCCCTCGATTTCGTTCTGGCGACGCTCCGGCATCAGATAGATGGTTGCCAGCGGTGGCAACACCACCACGGCCGAGGCGGGCAGCCCATGCGCCGGAAGCTCTTCTGCCACCACGCGCCCGAGATTGCCCATCCCCGAGCCGCCGAAACCGGTCGCATCGGTGTTCAACACTTCTCGCCACACGCCGGGCTGCGGCAGGCCAAAGCGGAGATGCAGCCGCGGCACGGGGGTCAGGTTGCAAAGCACCGCAACGGGTTCCCCACCCTCGCCATCCATCCGCAGCCAACTGAACACTGAATGTTCCGCATCATCCGCGTCGATCCAGCGAAAACCTGCCGGGTCTGAATCCCCCGCATGCAGGGCCGGGATGTCGCGGTAAAGTTGGTTGAGTTCCCGCACCAGGCTCTGCACGCCCTGGTGGGCGGCGAATTGCAGCAGCCACCAGTCCAGCTCCCGCGCCTCGGACCATTCGCGCCATTGCGCGATCTCATCGCCCATGAACAGCAGCTTCTTGCCGGGATGGCCGTACATGAAACCGTAATAGGCGCGCAGAGTCGCGAAGCGCTGCCAGTCATCGCCGGGCAACCGGCCGAGCAGGGAACCCTTGCCATGCACCACCTCGTCATGGCTCAGCGGCAGCACGAAATTCTCGGCATGGGCATAGACCATGCCGAAGGTCACCAGATTGTGGTGCCAGCGGCGGTGCAGCGGGTCCATTGCGATGTAGCGCAGCGTGTCGTTCATCCAGCCCATGTTCCATTTGAACTGGAAGCCAAGCCCGCCATCCTTCGCCGCATGGGTGACGCCTGGCCAGGATGTCGCCTCCTCCGCGAACATCGCGGCCCCCGGCGCTTCCTCCGCCACCAGGGCGTTCACCTGGCGCAGGAAGGCGACAGCCTCGTGGTTCTCCGTGCCGCCTTCCTCATTCGGAATCCAGTCGCCGGGGGCACGGCCATGGTCCAGATGCACCATGGTGGAGACGGCATCCACGCGCAGGCCATCCGCGTGAAATTCCTGTGTCCAGTACAGGGCGTTGCAGGCGAGGAAGCTCGCCACCTCGCGCCGGCTGAAATCGAAGGTCGCAGTGCCCCAGCTTCTGTGGAAGCCGCGCTTCGGGTCCGGGTGTTCGTACAGCGTGTGGCCGTCGAACCGGATCAGCCCGTGCCTGTCCTGCGGAAAATGCGCCGGCACCCAATCCAGGATCACGCCCAAATCATGATCGTGGCAGGCCTGGACAAAGCGCTTCAGCCCGGCCGGGTCGCCCATGCGCGCCGTGGGTGCATGCAGCCCGACCGGCTGGTAGCCCCAGCTCTCATCCAGCGGATGCTCCATCACCGGCATCAGCTCGATATGCGAAAAACCCATCCAGGCGACATAGGGCACCAGCGCGGTGATCAGCTCGTCCCAGGAATAGAAGCGGCCGTCCGGGTGGCGGCGCCAGGATGGGGCGTGCACCTCATAGATCGTGATCGGCGCGCGGGCCGATTGGCGCTCCGTGCGTCGCGCCAGGAAATCCGCATCCTGCCAGGGGAAATCCGCATCCGCCTGCACCAGGGATGCCGTGGCGGGGCGAAGCTGCGCGGCGCGGCCGAAGGGGTCTGCCTTCAGCGGCTGCACCGCCCCATCCGCGCCGAGAATTTCATACTTGTAGGCCGCGCCGGTGCCGAGGTCGGGGATGAAGATCTCCCAGAGCCCGCTATCCACGCGCTTGCGCATCGGGTGGCGGCGGCCGTCCCAGGCGTTGAAATCGCCGACCACGGAAACCCGCGTCGCATTCGGCGCCCAGACGGCGAAACGCGTGCCCTGCACACCCTCATGCACCACCACATGCGCGCCGAGGCGTTCATGGAGGCGCCGATGCGTCCCCTCCACCAGCAGATGGTCATCGAGCGGGCCGAGCGTCGGGCCGAAGCGGAACGGGTCGTCCAGCTCCCACACGCCGCCGTCATTCTCGGCGCGCAGGCGATAGGCGAAGGGCAGGCGCCGTTCCGGAAGCCTCCCCTCGAAGATGCCGGCGCCATCGCGTTGGATGAGCGGCACCGGCGGCCCGCCCTCGGCCGGCAGGACGAACAGTCGCGCCGCATCCGGCACGAAGGCGCGGACGACAAGGCCGCCCGCCACCTCATGCGGCCCGAGCCAGGCGAAGGGGTCGCCATGGCGGGCGTTTCGCAGCGCCTCAAGCTCGGCCATCGGCATATGCCAGGCTTCCATCATGGGCGCTTCACCCTCATCCGTTGGCAGGGCTTCGTTTGACCGGGACGTTCCAGATTTCCTCCGCATATTCCGCGATGGTGCGGTCGGAGGAGAACCAGGCGACATTGGCGGTGTTCAGCACGGCGGATTTCCACCACGCGGCCGGGTCGTGCCAGTGCTCATCGACCCGGCGCTGCGCGTCGAAGTAGCTGTCGAAATCCGCGCTCACCAGGAAGTAGTCGGAGGCACGGAGCGAGGCGACCAGCTCCCGGTACCGGGTCGGATCATCCGGCGAGAAGACGCCGGCCTCGATCTGCTCCAGCGCTTCCTGAAGACGTCGCGAGCGCGCAATGGCGACCGCGCCCTGGATGCCCTCGGCCCGGTGCTTCGCCACTTCCTCCGTCGTCAGGCCGAAGATGAAGATGTTGTCGTCGCCGACATGTTCCTTGATCTCGACATTGGCGCCGTCGAGCGTGCCGATGGTCAGCGCGCCGTTCAGTGCCAGCTTCATGTTGCCGGTGCCGGATGCCTCCATGCCCGCCGTGCTGATCTGCTCGGACAGGTCGGCGGCGGGCACGATCATCTCGGCGAGGGAGACGTTGTAGTTCGGCAGGAACACCACCTTCAACAGGTTGCGCACGGTGGGGTCGCTGTTCACCACGCGGGCCACGTCATGGGCGAGCTTGATGATGAGCTTCGCCCGATGGTAGCTGCTCGCCGCCTTGCCGGAGAAGATCTTGACCCGGGGGGCCCAGTTCTTCGTGGGCTGGCTGCGGATTTCGTCATACAACGCGACCGCCTCGATCACGTTGAGCAACTGGCGTTTGTATTCGTGGATGCGTTTGATCTGCACGTCGAACAGCGCATCCGGGTCGATCTTGAGCTGGTACTGGTCCCGTACCAGGGCGGCCAGCGCCTGCTTGTTGGCACGCTTCACCGCGGCGAATTTTTCCTGGAAGGCCTTATCCGTGGCCAGCGGCCGCAGCTTTTCCAGCGCCGCCGGATTGTCCAGCACTTCCGCACCGCAGGCTTCCACGAGCAGGCCCGTCAGGCCCGGATTGCACTGCTGCAGCCAGCGCCGGAAGGTGATGCCGTTGGTCTTGTTGGTCAGCCGCCCGGGGAACAGGCGGTGGAAATCCGCGAAGACCGTCTGCTTCAGCAGATCCGAGTGGAGCGCCGAGACGCCATTGACCTTGTGCGAGCCGACCACCGCCAGATGGCCCATCCGCACGCGTCGCCCATGCCCTTCCTCGATCACGGAGACGGAGGACAGCAGCCGCCCATCCCCGGGATTGGCGCTTCGCACCTCATCCAGGTGGAAGGCGTTGATCAGGTAGATCAACTGCATGTGGCGGGGCAGCAGCCGTTCCATCAAGGGCACCGGCCAGCTTTCCAACGCCTCCGGCAGCAGCGTGTGGTTGGTGTAGCTGATCGTGCGACGCGTGATGTCCCAGGCCTCGTCCCATGCAACGTCGTGCAGATCGACCAGGATGCGCAGCAGTTCCGCGACCACGATGGCCGGGTGGGTGTCATTCAACTGGATCGCCACGCGATCGGGCAGGGACCGGATATCGCCGTAGACGCGCAGGTGGCGGCGAACCAGGTCCTGCAGCGCGGCGGAGGAGAAGAAGTATTCCTGCCGCAACCGCAATTCCTGCCCGGCGGGGCTTTCATCGGACGGGTAGAGCAGCTTCGAGATGCTCTCGGCGCGGACCTTCTCGCTCAGCGCACCGATATGGTCGCCGGAATTGAAGGCCTCCAGCTTCAGCGCATCCGTCGCACGGGCGGACCACAGGCGCAGCGTGTTCACATGCGCGCCGCGCCAGCCGACGATGGGCGTGTCATAGGCCACCGCCTGCACCGTCTCACCCGGCTTCCACACATGCTTCACGATGGCCTCGGAGACGGCCACCGCCTCCACCACGCCGCCGAAGCCGATGGTGTGGGAGATTTCGGGGCGGGCGAATTCCCAGGGATTGCCGAAATTCAGCCAGTCCTCGGGGAATTCATGCTGCCAGCCGTCGCGGATGATCTGGCGGAACAGGCCATGGTCGTAACGGATTCCGTAGCCGAAGGCGGGAATGCCGAGGGAGGCCATGCTCTCCATGAAGCAGGCCGCCAGCCGGCCGAGGCCGCCATTGCCGAGTGCCGCATCCGGCTCCGCGATCCGCAGCTTTTCCGGGTCCACGCCGAGCGGCTCCAGCGCGTCGCGGATGGCGCCCACTAGGCCGAGGTTGGACACGTTGTCGCGCAGCAGCCGGCCGATTAGGAACTCCAGGCTCAAATAATAGACCTGCTTGGCGCCGGACTGGTAGGTGGCCCGCGTCAGGTCGATCCAGCGATCGACGATCCGATCCCGCACAGCCAGCGCCGTGGCAATGAACCAGTCGCGATCCCGCGCGCCGAGCCGGCTTTTGCCCAGGTCATAGGTCAGCTTGTGCAGGATGGTCTCACGCAGCGCGGCGGCATCATCCGCCGGCATCCGATGGGGCGCGGTGGCGAGGCTCGGCGTCGTCGGGGTATCCATCGTGTCTCAGGCTCCTTAGGCAGGCGTGACCGCGCGGAAATAGCACGGTCACGTCAACATCGCTGCTTTGCAGCAAAATGTGGGAGCCGCCAAATGAAAACGAGCCCCCCGCATTCGCCCGACAGTTGCAGGCAGTGGGGGTTAATCCGTGCTGAACCGCGCGATGGCGGCAAGGCCGAGGAAGGCCGGGGCAGGGTGTGTCACCACGGCCAGGGGCACATCAGCCATCCAGTGCCGCATCGGCGGCTTGGCCTCGAATTGTTCACGAAACTGCCGCGCATCCAGTGTCGGCAGCAGGCGCGGCAGGATGCCGCCGGCGATGAAGACGCCGCCGCGCGCGCCCCAGGCGAGCGCCATGTCACCCGCGAAGCCTGCCAGGAAGGCCAGGAAATGCGTCACCGCCTCGGCCGCCACGGGGCAGGTCCCGGCGGCGGCGACAATCTCCGCGGCATCGCGCGGCGGCGCGGCCACGCCCTGCAGATCGGCGACGATGGCGTGCAGGTTCACCAGCCCGCGGCCGGACAGCGCCTCCTCCGCCCCGGCGCGGCCGCAACGGGCGCGGAGCCCACTGATCACCGCATCCTCCCGCACCGTCTCACCAGCGAGGCCGATATGGCCGCCCTCGGTCGGCACGGCGATGGGACCGGCAGGGGAGGGCACCAGGCCGGCCGCACCGAGGCCGGTGCCGGGGCCGACCACCAGCATCGGCGCATCGGCCACGGGATGGCCGCCGCCGATCCGGTGCACATCCGCGGCGCCGAGATGCGGCAGCGCATGCGCCAGCGCCAGGAAGTCGTTCACCAGCCGCACGCGCTTCATGCCGAAGCGGTCGGCGATGGCGGTGCTGGAGAAGGCCCAGTCGGCATTGGTCAGTTGCACGGGCTCAACCAGCACCGGCCCGGCCAGCGCCAGGACCGCGCGGTCCGGCGGCGTGGCGGGGCCGAGGCGGCGCAGCGCCTCCGCCATCGCATCCTCGGCCGTGGCGTATTCTGCCACGGGCAGGATGACAGGGTCGGTGACCCGTCCATCCTGCAACAGCGCGAAGCGGGCGTTGGTGCCGCCGATATCCGCCAGAAGCGCGCTCAATAGGTGGCGCGCCCGCCGCTGATGTCGAACACGCCGCCAGTGGAGAAGGAACAATCGGGCGTCGAGAGCCAGCAGATCAGGGCGGCGATCTCCTCCACCTCGACGAAACGGCCCATGGGGATTTTCGACAGCATGAAGGCGATATGGGCTTCCGTCATCTGATTGAAAATATCGGTCTTGGCGGCCGCCGGCGTCACGCAGTTCACGAGCACGTTCTTCGTCGCCAGTTCCTTCGCCAGCGACTTGGTCAGCCCGATCAGCCCGGCCTTGCTGGCGGAGTAATGCGCGGCGTTCGGATTGCCCTCCTTCCCCGCGACCGAAGCGACATTGACCACGCGGCCCCAGCCATTGGCCACCAGATGCGGCACCAGCGCCTGGCAGACCAGGAAGGGCGCGGTCAGGTTCACCTCGACAACCCGGCGCCATTGCGCGGCGGGGATCTCCGCCACCGGCATGTTGCCGCCGGTGATCCCGGCATTGTTGACCAGGATATCCACCTTGCCATGCGCCTTGAGCGTGCTCGCCGTGGCCTCCGCCACCGCGAGTTCATCGGCCAGGTCCAGCACCTCCGCCGTCACGGTGCCATCGGCGGCGAGCGCGGCGCGGCTTTCCTCCGCCTTGCCGGGGTCCGCATCCCAGATCGAAACGGCGGCGCCGGACTGGATCATGCGCCGCGCCACCGCGAGGCCGATGCCGCGCGCGCCGCCGGTGACGACGGCAACGCGGCCCTGAAGATCGAGCTTGTTCATGCGTTTTCTCCCATGCGATTCACGCTTCCGGTGCTCGTTGCCCTGCGGGCGCCTGCGCCCTCCAGCGATCGCATGGGCCTGCCCCCTCTAACCACGACCGACGAAGGGCATCTTGCTGGCCATGATGGTCATGGTCAGCACATTGGTCTCCAGCGGCCAGGCGGCCATCTGCGCCACGGCGCGGCCGACATGGTCCACCTTCATCAGCGGTTCCGCCTTGATCTGCCAATCCGCCTGCGGCACGCCCTTGGCCATGCGTTCCGCCATCGGCGTCGCCGCATTGCCGATATCGATCTGCCCCACGGCGATGTCGAAGCGGCGGCCATCGAGGTTCATGGATTTGGTCAGGCCGGTGACGGCATGCTTGGTGGCGGTATAGGGCGCGCTGCCCGGCCGCGGCGCATGCGCGCTGATCGAGCCATTGTTGATGATGCGCCCGCCCATCGGGTTCTGCTTCGCCATCATGCGGAAGGCCGCATGGGCGCAGAGGAATACACCGTTCAGGTTGACGTTCACCACCTTGAACCACTGTTCCGCCGTCAGTTCCTCGAACGGCGTGCCGGGCACGTTGTTGCCGGCATTGTTGAACAGCAGGTCCAGCCGGCCGAATTCCTTTTCGATCGTCGCGAAGGCGGCCTCGATCTGTGCCGGCTCCGTCACATCCGCCGGAAGCACCAGCGTCTTGCCGCCGCTGCACAGGCCCGCCGTCTCCTCCAGCGCGTCGCGCCGGCGACCGAGCAGGGCCACCGTCCAGCCATCCTCGGCCAGCGCCAGCGATGCGGCGCGGCCGACGCCGGAGCCGGCCCCCGTCACCAATGCATATTTTTCAGCCATTCCCGTTTCCCCAAAGCCGATCTGCGCGGCAGGTTGGAGCGTCCGGGGCGGTCCTGTCCACCCGAGGCCATTCTCTGCCTTGCGGCCCCCTCCATTCCGGTGGGATAGCGTTTGACGCAATCCCGGCCGGACCCGCACGCCCCATGAGCATCCACGCTGCGCTCACCCATCGCACCAGCTACAGCTATGACCGCCTGGTTGGCATGTCGCCGCAACTCATCCGGCTGCGGCCGGCACCGCATTGCCGCACGCCGATCCTGTCCTACTCGCTGGATATCTCGCCGAAGCCGCATTTCCTGAACTGGGTGCAGGACCCGCAGGGCAATTTCATCGCCCGCGTCGTGTTCCCGGAACGTGTGCGGGAATTCGTCGTCACTGTGGATCTGCTGGCCGACATGGCCACGATCAACCCCTTCGACTTCTTCGTGGAGCCGGAGGCCGAGACCTTTCCCTTCACCTACGACCCGACCCTCGCCCAGGAGCTCGCCCCCTTCCGCCGGGTCGCGACGCCCGGCCCGCTGCTGGAAGCCTATCTGAAGGACATTCCGCGTGAGGCGCCGAGCACGGTGAACTACGTGGTGGACCTCAACCAGAAGCTGTCCACCGAGATCGGCTACATCGTGCGGATGGAGCCCGGCGTCTGGACGCCGGAGGAAGTGCTTTCCAACCGCAAGGGGTCCTGCCGCGACTCGGGCTGGCTGCTGGTGCAGATCCTGCGGCATCTGGGCTTCGCCGCGCGCTTCGTCTCGGGCTATCTGATCCAGCTCGTGCCCGATGTGAAATCCGTCACTGGCCCGGTCGGTGCCTCCGCCGATTTCACCGATCTGCACGCCTGGTGCGAGGTCTATGTGCCCGGCGCCGGCTGGATTGGCCTCGACCCGACCTCTGGCCTGCTGGCGGGCGAGGGGCATATCCCGCTGGCAGCGACGCCGGAGCCGGCCTCGGCGGCCGCCATCACCGGCGGGGTGGATGAGGCGGAGACGGAATTCGGCTTCCACATGGAGGTCCGCCGCGTCGCGCAATCGCCGCGCGTGACCAAGCCCTACACGGAAGAAGACTGGGCGCGGATCATGGCGCTCGGCGCCACCGTGGACCAGGCGCTGACCGCGGGCGATGTGCGCCTGACCGTGGGCGGCGAGCCGACCTTCGTGGCGGAGGGTGACCGTGATGCGGCGGAGTGGAACACGGATGCGCTGGGTCCCACCAAGCGCAAGCTCGCCGGCCGCCTGCTGCGCCGCCTGCAGCCGATCTGGGCGCCCGGCGCCGCGCTGACCTACGCCCAGGGCAAATGGTACCCCGGCGAGCCGCTGCCGCGCTGGGGCCTGCATTGCCACTGGCGCACGGATGGAGAGCCGGTCTGGACGGACCCTGCGCTGCTGGCCTCGGATGACGATACCGGCGATGCGACCGCCGCCGATGCCGCCACCTTCGCCACGGCGCTGGCGACACGGCTTGGCCTGGATGCGTCGCTGCTGATGTCGGCGCGGGAGGACGTCCACTACTATCTGTGGAAGGAAGGCCGGCTGCCGGCCAATGTCGTGGCCGAGGACGCCAAGCTGAAGGACCCGCTGGAACGCGCCCGCCTGGCGCGGCTGTTCGGCCAGGGCCTCGCGGCGGAGGTCGGCTGCGTGCTGCCGCTGCGCCGCGTCGGCGCCGGGGATCGGGTGTGGGAATCCGGCAAGTGGTCTTTCCGCGACGGCGAGCTGTTCCTGGTCCCCGGCGACAGCCCCATGGGTTTCCGCCTGCCGCTGGACAGCCTTCCCTGGGCTACCGAGGACAGCATCGAGGCGGAGCCGGAGCCCGATCCTTTCGCCCGGCGCGAACCCTTGCAGCCGCGCCGCGAAGGCCCGGCCCGCGCCCGGATTGTCGAACAGCCGGTGCCGGAACCGGGGAAGGAGGAGCCGGGCGTGGTCCGCACCGCGCTGTGCGTGGAGCCCCGCAGCGGCCTGCTGCACATCTTCCTGCCGCCGCTCGCCGTGGTGCAGGACTGGCTCGACCTGGTCGCCGCCATCGAGGCCACGGCGCGGGAGACCGGTCGCCGCGTGTTCCTCGAAGGCTACCTGCCGCCGCAGGACCCGCGTGTCCTGAACTTCTCCGTCACCCCCGACCCGGGCGTGATCGAGGTGAACATCCACCCTTCCGCCAGCTGGGCCGAGACCAGCGCGCGGACCGAGACGCTGTATGAGGAAGCCCGCCAGATCGGGCTGGCGGCCGAGAAATTCATGCTGGATGGCCGCCATGTCGGCACCGGCGGCGGCAACCACATGGTGATGGGCGCGGCGACGCCGACGGACAGCCCCTTCCTGCGGCGGCCGGACCTGCTGAAGTCGCTGGTCGGCTTCTGGCACAACCACCCCTCGCTCTCCTACCTGTTCAGCGGGCTGTTCATCGGCCCGACCAGCCAGCATCCGCGGGTGGATGAGGCCCGCGGCGATGCGGTTCATGAGCTGGAAACTGCATTGGCGCAGGTTCCCCCGGCCGGCACCCAGGTTTCCCCCTGGCTGACCGACCGCATCTTCCGGAACCTGCTGGTGGACATGACGGGCAATACCCACCGGACCGAATTCTGCATCGACAAGATGTATGATCCGGGCCGCGCGGGCGGGCGCCTCGGCCTGGTGGAGTTCCGCGGCTTCGAGATGCAGCCGCATTGGCGCATGTCGCTCGCCCAGCAACTGCTGCTGCGCGCCCTCGTCGCCGGCTTCTGGCAGCGGCCCTATGAGCGCCGCCTGATCAAATGGGGCACGCGCCTGCATGACGATTTCATGCTGCACCACCACGCCCGCCAGGATTTTGCTGAAGTCATCGAGGAAGTGCAGGCGCTCGGCTTCCCCGTGCAGGCCGAGTGGTTCGAGCCGCATTTCGAGTTCCGCTTCCCGAAGGTCGGCCACATCGCCGTCCGCGGCATGGAACTGGAACTGCGCAATGCGCTGGAGCCCTGGCATGTGCTGGGCGAGGAAACCGCCGCCGGCGGCACCACGCGCTACGTGGACAGCAGCGTGGAACGCCTGCAGGCGCGGGTGACGGGCTGGGTGGAGGAACGCTTCGTGCTGGCCTGCAACGGCGCTGCCGTGCCGCTGACGCCGACGGGGACGGAGGGTGAATACGTCGCCGGCATCCGCTTCAAGGCCTGGAACCCGCCCTCCGCCCTGCACCCCACGGTGCGCGCCCAGGCGCCGCTGACCTTCGATGTGTGGGATAGCTGGACCGGCCGCAGCCTGGCCGGCTGCCAGCACCATGTGGCGCATCCAGGCGGCCGCAACTACCAGAGCTTCCCTGTCAATGCGAACGAAGCCGAGGCGCGCCGCCGCGCGTTGTTCTTCGCATTCGGCCATACACCGGGCGCCATGCCGCCACCGCGCGTGCTAAACTCCCGTGCAACTCCCCGTACCCTGGATCTGAGGCGCCACACCTGACCGACGCACCCGCCCACGCGGACCACGCGCAACCGCAATTGGATGAGATGGTGGACGGCCGCGGCCAGGTGCGGCCGCATTGGCGTGGGCTGCTTGGCGCCTTCTCCTCGCTCGGCTACGCCGCGGTGGCCGAACGCGGACGCCGCCTGGATCGCGCCTTCGAGGAGGAGGGCGTGGCCACCGTGCTGGCCGATTCCGCCAGCCGCCCCCGCCGCCCCTGGCGCTGCGACCCGGTTCCGCTGATCCTGTCCGCGGCCGAATTCGCCACCCTCGAATCCGGCCTGGCCCAGCGCGCCCGGCTGATGGCGGCGATGCTGGAGGATCTGTACGGCCCCCAGCGCCTGCTGTCCGAGGGCGCGCTGCCGGCGACGCTGGTGTTCGGCAATCCGCATTTCCTGCGCCCCTGCCGGGCACCCGCCAATGTCCCGTTCCCGCGCCTGACCTTCTATGGCGCCGACCTGCTGCGCGGCCCCGACGGCGCCTGGCGGGTGCTGGCGGACCGCACCGGCGGCGCCAATGGCGTGGGCTTCGCCGCCGAGAACCGCAACCTGCTGGCCCGCGTGTTGCCGGAGGCGTTTCGCGCCGTGCAGGTCCGCAGCCTGCGCCCCTTCTTCGATGGCTGGATCGACTCGCTCCAGGCCCTGGCGCCGCCCGGCGTGGACAATCCGCGCCTCGCCCTGCTGACCCCTGGCGCCAAGCAGGAAACCTGGCTGGAGCATCTGTTCCTGTCCCGCGAATTGGGCCTTGAACTGGTCGAGACCGGTGACCTGACCGTGCGCGACGGCGAGGTGTTCCTGAAGACCCTGCGCGGGCTGAAGCGTGTCGATGTCATCCTGCGCCGCATCAAGGGCGAGATGTCGGACCCGCTGGAATTCGATGCCGGCACCGGCGTGCCCGGCCTGATGCGGGTGCTGCGCGATGGCGCCGTGCGGCTGGTGAATGCGCCCGGATCGATGCTGGCCGAAATGCCCGGCGCCACGCCCTATCTGCCCGCCTGTGCCCGGCTGCTGCTGGATGAGGAATTGGCGCTGGCCGGGTTGGAGACGCTGTGGATGGGCGACCCGGCGGCGCGGGAAGCCGTGCAGGCCGCGCCCGAAGCCTGGCGTCTGCGCTCCGCCTTCGAGCAGGGGCAGGAGCCGCCGCTGGGCGCGCTGGAGGCGTTTTCGGAGCGCGGCAGCGCCGCCCCATGGATGTTCGCCGCCACCCGCCCCATGCCGCCCTCCGCCGCGCCGCAACTGGCTGGCGAGGCCTTGGAGCCGGCGCCGGTGGTGCTGCGGATGTTCCTGATGCGCGACGCCGCCGGCCAATGGCACGCCATGCCCGGCGGCATGGCGCATGTGCTGGAGGGCAGCGGCGCCATCGCCGGCCCGCCGGCTCGCCGCGGCTCCGCCAAGGATGTCTGGGTAATGTCGGAGGACACGCACGACATCGTCGGCCCCGCCGCCCCGCGCGCTGCGACGCTCACCATCCAGCGCGCCTCCGGCGACCTGCCGAGCCGGGTGGCGGATGATCTGTACTGGCTCGGCCGCTACGTCGAAAGGCTGGATGCGGCGGCGCGGCTGATGCGCGCCTTGCTGGCGCGCCTGTTGCGTGGCGCCGCGATGCCGCGGGAGGTGGCGGAGATCAAGGCGCTCGCCCGCTGCCTGCACGCCGCCGGGCTGATCGATGCCGAGGCCGCCGCAAGCCCCGCCGATGGCACCGCCTTGCCGCGCGCGCTGCGCGCCGCCGCCGGGCCGGGCGGCGCGTTGCTCGGCCTGCTGGAGGCAGTGGAGCGGCCGCAGGTGGCGGTGCGGGACCGGCTGACGCATGACATGTGGGCCGCCTTCGCGCATCTGATCCATGAGGGAAGGGCGCGGCTGCTGGCCGGTGTCGGCGGGCTGGACGCGCTGGCCCCGGCGGCCACCGCCATCATCCGCTTCTGCACCGCGCTGTCCGGCATCGCGGCAGAGAACATGGTGCGCGGCGGCGCCTGGATGTTCTTCGACCTCGGCCGGCGTATCGAGCGTGCGACGGCCACCGCGCGCAACCTGGCGCATGCGCTGGACCAGCCACCGCAACGGCTGGAGGCCGGGCTGCGCTTGGCGCTGGAATTGTGCGATAGCGCGCTGACCTATCGCGCCCGCTACCTGGCGGCGGTGCAGGCGGCGCCGGTGCTGGACCTGGTGCTGGCCGATCCGGGCAACCCGCGGGCGCTGGGCTATCAGCTGGCCGCGGTGAAGGAACGACTGGCGGAGATTGCCGGGGCGGAGGATCTGCTGGCCGCCACCGCTGCCTCGCTCGCCGCGCGGCCGCAGGCGCTGGTGGATGCTGTGCTGGTGGCCGCGGACCGGGATGCGGCGGTTGCCGCCTTGCCGGCGGCGCTGCACGCGCTGGAGGCGGAGACGGCGGCCCTGTCGGATGCGGTGGCGCGGCGCTATGTCAGCCATGTCCGCACCCATTCGCTGGGCGAAGACGAGAGCGGGGCGCAGGACTAGATGACCCGCTACACCCTTTGGCATCGCACCGCCTATCGTTACGGCCGCTCGGTGGACCTCGCCTCCCACCTTCTGCACCTGTCGCCGCGGAAGCTGCCGGGGCAGGTGGTGCGCGCCGCGGAGATCGCGGTGCTGCCCGAGGGCGGGCACCGCAAGGATGGCCAGGACCATTTCGGCAACGGCGTCACTTGGCTGTTCATCGGCACCACGCATGACGCCTTCGAGGTGACGCTGAAGGCGACGGTCGAGGTGGATTTCGCGCCACCGCCCCCGGCCGAGGACACTCTGCCCTGGGAACAGGTGCGCGACGCCGCGCGCAGCCCGGAAGGCTGGGACGCGGCGGAATTCACCCTGCCCAGCCACCACGCCCCGGCCGAGCGCGCCGCCGGCGCCTATGCCGTCGAATCCTTCCCGCCGGGCCGGCCGATCATGGCCGGCGTGCGGGAATTATGCGCCCGCATCCGGCGGGATTTCGCCTTCAAGGCGGGCGTCACCAGCATCTCCACCCCCGTCTCCCGGGTGCTTGAGCTGCGCGCAGGCGTCTGCCAGGATTTCGCGCATCTGATGATCGCCGGGCTGCGCGCGCTGGGGCTGCCGGCCCGCTACTGCTCCGGCTATGTCCGTACCCGCCCGCCGCCGGGGCAGAAGCGCCGGCAGGGGGCGGATCAAAGCCATGCCTGGGTCGGCTGCTGGCTCGGCCCGCGGCATGGCTGGGTGGATCTGGACCCGACGAACGATCTGGTGGTGTCGGACGAGCATCTGCTGCTTGGCTGGGGACGGGATTTCTCGGATGTCAGCCCGGTGACCGGCATCCTGCTCGGCGGCGGGCGGCAGAAGCTGACGGTGGGCGTGGACCTGATCGCGGAGTAGCGACGCCGCCTGTCACATTTCCGACCCTGGACGCCGCGCACCCTCCGGCGCCAGTTTTGGGCGACATGTCGGGGACATTTTCGTGACCATCACCTTCGCCAGCTACAACATCCAATACGGCAAGGGCCAGGACGGCCTGTATGACCTGGAGCGCATCGCGCGGGAGGTCGAGGCGGCCGACGTGATCGCCATGCAGGAAGTCGCCACCGGCTTCGCGCGCAATGATTTCGTCGACCAGGCCGCCTGGTTCGCGGCGCGGCTGAACCGCCACATGGTCTTTGGCGCCACCTATGATGTCGATGCCAGCTTCACCGATGACGCAGGCCGCGTGGTGAACCGCCGGCGGCGCTTCGGCAATGCCGTGTTCTCCCGCTTCCCGATCCGCTCCACCCGCACCCTGCCGCTGCCTTTCCTGCCGCCGGCGGATCAGCAGGATGTGCAGCGCTGCGCGGTGGAGGCGGTGATCGACCTGCCGGGCGGGCCCATCCGCATCTATTCCATCCATCTGTCGCACCTGGCGCCCGTCACCCGCATCCCGCAGGTGCAGGCGCTGAAGGCGATGGTGGCCAGCGCGCCGCGGGATGGGATGGCCTGGGCGAATGGTCGCGACAATGACTGGACCGAGGGCTGGGCCGAGCCCGCGCCGCCCGAGCCCTGCATCCTGTTCGGCGACTTCAACCTGCGCCCGGACGGCCCCGAATACCCCATGCTGGTAGGCGATTCGACGCATCGCCCGGGTCGCGTGGCGGTGCGCGGGCAGTTCGCGGATTCCTGGGTGCTGGCGGGCCATGTCGAGCTGTCCGGCTACACCATGGCGCAGTGGAAGGGGCAGGAGGGTGCGCGGATCGACTACGCGCTGCTGCACCCCGCCTTGGTGCCCGCCTTCCGCGCCGCGCGCATCGGCACCGAGGCCGAGGGCAGCGACCATCTGCCGATCTTCCTCGATCTCGATCTGGGCTGAGACATTCCGTAACCGGGCGTAGGGGGCCGGCGAAGCTGGGTGCATCCATCAAGCGGAGCGCCCGCCATGCTGACCCTCTCCCCCGGCACCGATCGCGTGCTGAAATGGCTGGCCTGGCCGGCGGCGATCTGGATTGCCTATGAGCTGACCTGGTACCAGCAGTTCAAGCTGACGGGCAACGAAGGCTCGGTCCATCTGTTCACCATCCTCTCCGACTGGCTCGGCACGCCGGGCGGGGAGAAGCCGTTCCGGCTGTTCGTCGCCATCCTGGAAATCTTCTGCGCCGTCTTCGTGCTGATCCCGCGCACACGGATGATCGGCGCGGCGCTGTCGCTCGGCACCATGTCGGGCGCGATCTTCTTCCACACGGTCAGCCCGCTCGGCATCGATCCCTATGGCGATGGCGGCGGCCTGTTCAAGGAAGCGGTGTTCACCTGGTTCATGGCGGCCTTCGTGCTGTTCGCGCATCGCGCCGAGGCGCTCGCGCTGCTGGACTGGCTGCGCGGCCGCTTGCTGCCGCAGGCGGCCTGAGCCGTGGCGCCCGCCGCGTTGAAGCGCCCGCCCCGCGATGTCCGTTTGGATGTCCTGCGCGGCTGGCTCCAGGTCTCGATCTTCATCGCCCACGCCTTTGGCGCGATCTACTTCTGGGGCATCCATGCGAGTTGGGGTGTCTCCGACAGTTCGGAGCAGTTCGTGCTGCTGTCGGGACTCGCGCTCGGCTCCGTCTTCACGCTGAAGCGGGCGCGGGATGGGTTCGCCGCGGCCCTGCGCGACCTCCGCATGCGCATCCGCAAGCTGTACCTGACGCATCTGCTGGTCTTCGCGCTGTTCGCCGCGATGGTGTTCTGGATGCGGATGACGGCGCCGGTGCCGCCCGAGGCCGTGGGCTGGGGCTGGCTGGCGGAGGACCCGCTGCGCGCCATCGGCGGCACGCTGGTGCTGCTGTACCAGCCCGCCTTCATGGATATCCTGCCGCTGTTCGTCTTCTGCATGCTGCTGCTGGCGCCCTTCCTGTGGTTGCTGGAACGGCTGGGCGATCGGGCGCTGCTTTTTCCGCTTGGCCTGTACGCCACGGCGCAAATCACTGGCCTGAACCTGCCCGGGCTGGGCGGCACCGAGATCGGCTTCAATTCCTTCGCCTGGCAGGTCCTGTTCCTGCTCGGGGCCTGGTGTGGGCGGCGCGCGCTGCTCGGCGGCCCGCCGCTGCGGCGCGACCCGACGCTGCTGGCGCTGGCGGTGGCGGTGGTCGCGGCGGGGCTGTGGGTGAAGCTCGGCCATTATGGCTGGGCCGTCCCGGCGCCGGTGCTGCTGGAGGGGGCGGCGGAGAAACCCATTCTAGGGCCGCTGCGGCTGGCGCATGCGCTGGCCCTGGCCTGGCTGGTGGCGGTGCTGGTGCCGCGCGATGCGCCCTGGATGCATGGCGCGGTGCCGCAGGTGCTGGCGCTGATCGGCCAGCACAGCCTGCATGTGTTCTGCCTCGGCCTGTTCCTGTCCTGGGGTGTGGCCACGGCGCTGGCGCTGCACCCGGCCGGCGCCTGGTGGCTGGAACTGGCGCTGATGCCGGCCGGCGTCGCGGCACTGGCCGGCTTCGCCGCGGTGCTGGACCGGCGGCGGTTGGCGGGACGAAAACTGGCGCGGGCCTAGGCCGGCAGCGGCTCCGCCGGGTCGAAGATGTCGCCGGTGCCGCCATCGGTCAGGCCCAGGTCGGTCAGATGCGGCCCCGCATTGCAGGCCAGCGAAACGCCGGTGATGCCGCGGAAGATGCGGTAGGGCGGCTGCCAGTCGCACACCCGATCCGCAGCTTGACGCAGTGCGGCGAAGTTGCGCGCGGTGGTGGCGGGCGGCGTTTCCGCCAGCAGGCCGGCGATGGGCAGCGGCAGCAGCGCCGTTACCGCACCGCCCTCCGCCACCGCCATGCCGCCGCCGGCTGCGATCACGGCATTCGCGGCGGCGGCCATGTTCTCCGCCGTGTCGCCGAGCACCAGCAGATTGTGGCTGTCATGTGCAATGGTGGTGGCGATGGCGCCGCGCAGCGCGCCCCAGCCATCCGTCAGGCAGGTGCGCGGCGTGGCCGGTGCACGGCCGTGACGGTGAATGATGGTCAGTACCGCGTGGCCCGGCGGCGGCTCCGCCACGCCATCGCGCACCACGACCTCCGCCTCGCCCCAGGCCGGGAAACGATTGCCGATGATGCGGCGCAGCCTCGCGCGGCCATTCTGCACGCCGTGGACATGCAGCCGGAAGGCATCCGCTGTTTGCGCTGGCAGCTTCATGGTGTTCGTCGGCGCATCGGTCCGGCGCGCGGGTGGCGCGACCAGCGCACCGCTGCGCGCGGCCACGACGCCATCCACCAGCACGCGATCCACCGCGACCGTGGCGAGGTCCGAGAGCACCACGATATCCGCCCGCCGCCCCGGCGCCACCAGCCCGAGATCGTCCCGCTTCAACCGCATCGCCGCGTGCAGCGTCGCCAGCCGGATGGCGCTGATCGGCGACAACCCGCGCACGATCACCCGCGCGATGGTGTCCCGCAACCCGCCCTTCGCGACCAGCTCATCCGGGAACACATCATCCGTCGCCAGCACCAGGTTCACCGGCAGCAGCGGCAGCGTGGCGAGGGCCGCGACGGCACCGGGCAGCACCTGGTCGTGGCTGCCGCGCAGCTCCACCGTCAGCCCCGCGCGCAGTTTTTGGAGGAAATCCTCCGCCGCCGTGATCTCGTGGTCGGAGGTGACGCCCGCCGTGGCATAGGCCTGCAGATCGGCATCCAGCAGCCCGCGCGCATGGCCGTTGACGTTCTTGCCGGCGGCCAGCCCCGCGCCGACGATGCCCGTCATATGCGCCGTGCCGCGCAGCACGCCGGGGATGTCCATCACCTCCGCCACGCCGACCACCTCCGGCCAGGACAGCATCTCCGCCATCTCCGCCGCGCCGATCTCGGCCCCCGCCAGCTCCAGCCCGGGCGCGGAGGGCACGCAGGATGGCGCCGCGACCAGCGTCCGCAGCGGCAAGCCGCGGGAGGCCTCCACCGCCCAGCGCACGCCCGGCACGCCGAGCACGTTCGCCAGCTCATGCGGGTCCCAGACGCAGGTGGTGGTGCCGGCGGGGACCACGACGGCGGCGTAATCCGCCGGCGCCATCAGGCTGCTTTCGTAATGCAGGTGGCTGTCGATGAAGCCCGGCGCCAGGTAACGCCCCGCCACATCCTCCACCACCGCCGCATCTTTCCGCGTTCCGGGCGGATGGACGGAGGCGATCAGCGGACCGACGATGCCGACATCCGCCGCGCGCAATTCGCCGGTCGCCACATCCACGACCGTGCCGCCCAGCAGCAGCAGGTCAAACGGCGCGGCGCCGCGTGCGGCCTGAACAGCGCGGGCGCGAACCGCCGGATCGACGGCCTCGCTCACCGCGCCGCGCGCCCGGCGCTGAAGGCCAGCGTCATCTCATCCGTCCGCGCCTCATAGGTGAAGCCGCGGCGCATCGCCCAGGTGTTCACCGGGAAGAACAGCGGGATCAGCGCCGTCTGGTCCACCAGCGCCATCCGCGTCGCCTGCTGCGTCAGCGTGCGGCGCTGGTCGTCATTGATGGTGGTGCGGGCGCGCTGGATGATGGCGTCGATCTCGGGGTTGGAAAACCGCCCGCGATTGGCGGTACCGAGGCCGAGCGTGGTGTTCCAGCTATGGATCTGCGTCTCCAGCATCCCGAGCAGTTCCGGGTTGGGCGAGAAGCCGGCCAGGTTCACCGAATAGCGCAACTGCGCCGCCTCGCTTAGCCACATGGACCGCGTCTTGGTCTCCACGGTGGGGGCAAGACCCAGCCGCGTCCACATCTGGGCGATGGCCTGCACCACCTGTTCGTCATTGATGTAGCGGTCATTCGGGCCGTTGATCTGCACCGCGAAGCCATCCGGGTAGCCCGCCTCCGCCAGCAGGCGCTTCGCCTGGTCCAGGTCGAACGGCGTCGGCCGCAGGTCGGGGGAGGTGCCGAAATAGCCGGGCGGGCCAAGATCGCCGGCCGCCAGCGCCTGGCCCTGCATGATGCGGGAGACGATGGCATCGCGGTTGATGGCCAGCGACAGCGCACGCCGCACGCGGGGATCGCGCAGCGGGTTGGCGATGCGCGCGCCGTCGCGGCCGCGGATGTGCGGGCTGTCCTCCCGGTCGCTGTCCAGCGTCAGGAAGATCAGGCGGTTGGAGGGGCTTTCGGCGGTCGTGAAGCGCGCGGCTTCCGATTTGAAGCGGGCGAAATGGTCGGGCGGGACGATCTCGATCATGTCCACATCGCCGGCCTGCAAGGCGGCGACGCGGGCGCCGGTGTTGGCGATGGGGCGGAACTCCACCCGCTGGAAGGCCGGCGCGGTGCCGGCGAAGGCCGGGTTGCGCTCCATCACGTAGGGGCTGCCCGGTTGCCAGGAGACGTGGCGGAAAGGCCCCGTGCCGATCATGGCGCGGCCGGCATTGTAGTCTGCCGTGGAAGCACCCTCGCCATGCTTCTTCGAGACGATCATCACCAGCGCCAGGAAGTTCGGCAGCAGCGGTGTGGGCTGCGTGGTGCGGATGCGGATGGTGGTGGCATCCACCGCCTCCACCGCCGCGATCGGCCGCGTTGCATAGCGGAAGGAGGAAGGGGAGTTCGGCACATCGCCGGCGCGGGCGATGGTGAAGGCCACATCCTCCGCCGTCACCGGCGCGCCGTCATGGAAGCGGGCGGCGGGGTCCAGCTTCACCTCCCAGACCAGATCCTCCACCGCGCGCAGGGACAGGGCGATGGCCGGGCGCAGATTCTGCGTCGCATCCTGTTCCATCAACGGCTGGAAGACGTGCCGGGCGAAGGCGATGTTGGTGATCAGGCTGGCGAAATGCGGGTCCAGGCTGGTCGGCCCCGCCTCCACGCCGATGCGGATATTCTCCTGCGCCACCACGGGGCTGGCGAGAAGTGCGGTGCCGAGCAAAGCGGCGCGAAGCGAGCGGATCATGCGGCGTGGTCCTTGGCGGTCGTCAGACACAGGTGATGCGGGGCGGTCCCGGGCTCCGGCAGCCAGCCGGCGGGGGAGGGGCGGAAGATCGGCGTGGCGAAGGCGGCGCGGATGGGGATGGCGGCGGGCCAGGCGTCCTGCCAGCGATCGCCCTGCACCATCGCCACCAGCAGCCCCACCGGGGTGATGCCGGCAGCTTCCAGCAATTCCAGCCCCGCGAGGGCGGAGGTGCCGGTGGAGATCACATCATCCACCAGCAGCACCCGCCGTCCCGCCATCCGGTCCAGGATGCGCGGATCCAGCCAGAGCCGGCGCGGGGTGGGGGAGGTGATGGAATGCACCGGCACCGAAAGCCGATCCTCATACCACCGCTTGCGCGACCAGCCGGGCGCGACCCAGTTGGTGTGGCCGAGCGATTCGGCGACCATGGGGGCGAAGACCTGACCCAGGCTCGGCAGCCCCACCACCACCTCCGCCCCCAGCGGGCGGGCGGCCTGGGCCATGAGGCCGGCCAGGCGGCGCACCACGGCGAAGCTGGCCTGGTTGGCGATCAGCCCGGCCACGGCAAAGTCGGAAAAATCGCGCAGCGGCAGGTCCAGCACCGTGCCATCGGGCAGGGGGGCGGGGTAGGTCTCGCGGAACGGCGGGCGCGCGGCCGGCGGCGCGCCGAAATGCTGCCAATACGCCATCCGGATTCCATGGGGTTGCGTGGCGCAAACTGCCACGCTGCGGCGCTGTGCCGCAACAGCGCCCCGCGCCTTGCGATTCCGCCGGATTGAAAAATGCAGTAGGCCAGCACCCTCCACTGCCCGAGGCGCCCGCCTTGCCCAGCCCCGCAGAATTCGCCGTCGCCCTGCCCGCCATGACCGCCTGGCGCCAGGATTTCCACCGCCACCCGGAACTCGGCTTCCAGGAACACCGCACTGCCGCTCGCGTCGCGGACCTGCTGCGGGGCTGGGGCATTGCGGTGACGGAGGGGATCGCCGGCACCGGCGTGGTCGGCACCATCCAGGGCCGCCCCGGCAACCGCGCCATCGCCCTGCGCGCGGACATGGACGCGCTGGCGATGACGGAAGCGACCGGCCTGACCTACGCGAGCACCACCCCCGACCGCATGCATGCCTGCGGCCATGATGGCCACACGGCGATGCTACTCGGCGCCGCCGAATGGCTGGCCGCGCATCGCGACCGCTTCGCCGGCACCGTGCAACTGGTGTTCCAGCCCGCCGAGGAATCGCTCGGCGGCGCGCGAGTGATGGCGGAGGAAGGCCTGTTCGAGCGCTTCCCCGTGGATGCCATCTACGGCCTGCACAACCTGCCCGGCCTGCCGCTGGGCACCGTCGCCGTGCCGAAGGGCCCGGTGCTGGCGAGTTCCGATACGTGGGAGGTGACCTTCACCGGCATCGGTACCCACGGCGCCAAGCCGCATCTCGGGCGCGACGCGACGCTGGCGGCGGCGGCCTTCATCCTCGGCCTGCAAGCCATTGCGGCGCGGGAGGTGGACCCGCTCGGCACCGCCGTGGTCAGCGTCGGCCATATCGCGGCCGGCGATGCGGTGGCGCCCAATGTCATCCCCCACAGCGTCTTCCTGCGCGGCACTGCGCGCGCGCTGGAGGAAGCGGTGCGCACACATCTGGAAACCCGCATCAGGGAGATCGCCAAGGCTGTCGCGCTTCAGCACCGGGTCCAGGCGGCGCCGCGCTACATCCGCCGCCTCGGCCCCACCGTGAACCACGCCGCGCAGGCCGCGGTGATGCTGGCGGCCGCGACCGGCACGGCCACGGCGGTGCGGGACGACCATCCACCGATCACGGCGGGCGAGGATTTCTCCGAGTTCCTGGCCCGCATACCCGGCGCCTATGCCTGGCTCGGCACCGGTGAGCCCGTGCATCCGGAAGGCTTCCAGCACAACGTCCATTTCGACTTCCCCGACGCCGCCCTGCCGCATGGCGCGGCCTTCTGGTGCAGCCTGGTGGAGCGCGAACTGGCATGAGCCGCACCACGATCATCGATTGCGACCCGGGCACGGATGACGCCATCGCGCTGTGGCTGGCGCTGGCCTCGCCGGAACTGGATGTGCGGCTTGTCACGGTGGCGGGCGGCAATGTCGGCCTGGCGTCGACCACCGCCAATGCGCGCGCCATCGTCGGGCTGGCGGGCCGCGACATCCCGGTGGCGGCCGGTGCCGCGCGGTCCCTGATGGCGCCCTTCCGCTTCGAGACGGCGGTGCATGGCCAGGACGGGCTGGCCGGCGTGCGCCTGCCGGATGGCCCGCCGCTCGCCCCCGGCATCGCCGCGGATGCGATCCGGGACCTGCTGCGGGCGGCGCCCGCTGCCTCCGTCACCGTGATCGGCCTTGGCCCCGTCACCAACCTGGCGCTGGCCTTCGCGACGGAGCCGGCGCTGGTGGATCGGGTGGCGGAGATCGTGCTGATGTCCGGTGCCTGGTCTGAGGGCAACATCACCCCCGCCGCCGAATTCAACGCCTGGAACGACCCGGAGGCGCTGGCCATCCTGCTTGGCCTGGGCTGCCGCCTGACCATGGCGACACTAGACTTGACGGCGCAGGCCTTCGTCACCCCGGTGGTGGTGACGGCGCTGGAAGCGCGGGCGGGCGGGGCCTGCTGGCGCGCGGCGACGGCCATCCTGCGCGCGCTGCCACCCTCCCGCCGCATGGGTCATCGCGGCTTCCCGCTGCACGACCCGACCGCGGTGGCCTGGCTGCTGGCGCCGGCGCTATTCGGCGCGCGCGAGGCTCAGGCGGAGGTGGATTGCGGCCCCGGCCCGGGCCGAGGCCGCACCGTGATCGATCGCTGGCAACGGCTGGCCCGCCCGCCAAACCTGAACCTGCTGGAGACGCTGGACGCGCCCGGTTTCTTCGACCTGTTGGCCACGCGCATCGCAACGCTGCGCTGACGATCCGCCGCGGCCGCCTTCAGTCCGCCACGCCCTGCGCCAGCCGCGCGGCGCGGCTGCGGGAGGGGGAATCGTTCTGCGCCAGGGAACCCAGCGGCGCCTCGATCAGCGGCAGCGTGGCGGCGGCGGTGTCGAGGACAAGGCGCAGCGGCGCCGCCAGATCCTGCTCCGCATTCATGTCCTTTTGCAGCGCCTCCGTCACCGCGCCGAGGCGCCGGGCACCCAGGGTGCGCGCGGCGCCGAGCATGCGGTGCGCGGCATGGCGCATACGGGGCAGGTCATCGAGAATGGCGGGAACCGACAAGGTCTCGAAGCCTATCCGCACCTCGGAGACGAATTCGGAGATCACCGCATCGGCGGTCGGCCCGAGATCGGCGGCCAGGTTCCGTAGCGCCGACAAGTCCAGCAGCGGCTGCTGCTCATCCACCGCGGCGATATTGGTGGTCGCCTGCAGGGTGTCCCCGCCCGCCAGCCGGGCCACCGCCATGATCAGCGATTCGCGGTCGATCGGCTTGGCGAGGTGTCCATCCATGCCGGCGGCATGACAGGCGGCAACCTGTTCCGGCAGGGCGGAGGCGGTGACGGCCAGCACCGGCACGCGGCGGCGGGCGCTGTCCAGCGCACGGATGCGGCGGGTGGCCTCCAGCCCATCCATCACCGGCATCTGCACATCCATCAGCACCACGTCATAGGCTTCACGCTCGACCGCGGCCAAGGCCTCCGCCCCATCCGCCGCGCTGTCGACGCGATGCCCGACGCCGACCAGCATGGCGCGGGCCACCATGCGGTTGGCGGCCACGTCATCGGCCACCAGGATCCGCAGGCTGCGGACGGGGGTGGATGGCGTGGGATCAGCCGGGCGCGCCGCCAGGGTCGTCGCGGCGGCAGGCAGCGGCACCTGCTTCAGCGGCAATTCCACCCAGAAGCGCGCGCCCGGGCCGAATTCGCTGTCGCAGCCGATGCGCCCGCCCATCGCCGCGGCCAGCCGGGCCGAGATCGCCAACCCCAGCCCGGTGCCGGCGCCTTCCTGCCCAGCGACGGGAAAAAGCTGGGAGAAATCCTCGAACAGCAGATGCCGCTTTTCCGGCGGCACGCCCGGCCCCGTATCCTGCACCTCGATCCGCAGGCCGGGGCGGCCATCCGGTAATGGGCGGGCGCGGAATTCCACGCGGCCACCGGGTGGGGTGAATTTCACCGCGTTGGACAGCAGGTTCAGCAACATCTGCCGCACCCGCGTTGCATCCGCCTCCACTGCCTCCGGCGTGCCGGGCGCGATGTCGAGCGTCAGGACCATGCCCTTGCGGTCCACCTCCGGCGCCAGCAGCCCGGCGCAGGCTTCCAGCAGCGGGCGCACCGCCACGTCGCGCAGATGCAGGTCGAGCTTGCCGGCCTCGATCTTGGACAGGTCGAGCAGGCTGTTCACCAGCTCCAGCAGGTGCTGCCCGGCCTCATGCAGGGTCAGCACCTGGTCGCGCTGCTCCTCGGTCAGGTTCGGGTCGCGCAGCAGCACCTGCGCGAAGCCGAGCACGCCGTTCAGCGGCGTCCGCAGCTCATGCGACATGCGGGCCAGGAACTGGCTTTTCGCCTCGCCGGCGGCGCGCGCCGTGTCTCGCGCCTGGGCCAGGTCGTCCATCGCCCGCTTCATCGGGGTGATGTCCGTGCGGATGCCCACCGTGCCGCCATCGGGCGTGCTGCGCTCGGTGATCAGCACCCAGCGGCCATCCGGCAGCAGCCGCTCGATCGGCGGGTTGTTGGCGTGGCGCCATTGGTCCATGTCGGCCACGAAGGCCTCGATATCGCCCACCGCCTGGGGGTACTGCCCGCGGCGCGCACCCTCGCGCATGATGTCGCGGAACGCCGCCCCGGCTTTGATGAAGGGCGCCGAGATGGCGTAGAATTCCTTGTAGCGCTGGTTGCAGGCAATCAGCCGGTCATCCGGCCCGAACATGACGAAGCCGTCCGACATGCTCTCCAGCGCATTCTCCAGCGTGGAGCGCCAGCGCGCGCGCTCCGCCTCCACCTTCTCCCGCTGCCGCAGGCCGAGCAGCAGGGCGGCGGCGAGCGCCAGGACCAGGGCGGCGAAGGCGGCGGAGACCAGCAGCGCGCGTTCGCGGTCCGTGCTCCAGCCCTCCAGCGCCGCCTTCAGTTCCATGGTCGTGACGATGGAGAAGGAGGGATACAGCGTGGGCCGCACCGCGATGAGCGCCGGTTCCCCGTTGAAGCGACTGCGGGTTTCCGAAAGCCCGGTCAGCGAGGCGGCGGTCTGCGACATGCGGCGGCCGATCCGCGTTTCGTCATGCGGCAGGGCGGCCAGTAGCGTGCCGTCATCGCGTTCCAGCGTGATTCGAAGCCCCGGGGCGCTGCCGCCCACGGCAAGCAGGCTGCCCACCATCGGCACCGGCACTTCCGCCACCGCCGTGACGGCACCCAGGACCGGCATCACCACCGGACGAGCGAAGAACAGCGCCCATTCGCCGGTGGCGGGGTTCTGCACCGGCCCGCCGATCATCACGCTGCCGGCATTCGGCGTGGCATCCGTGAAGGCGGCGCCCAGCGGCAGGGGCAGCGGCCGGCGGCGGGACACGGCCAGGGATGTGGCGATGGGCATGCCATCGTCCCGCACCAGCAGCACGTCGCGGAAGGTGAAGTTCTGGTTGTTCAGCTCCCGCATCACCCGCCCGGCCGCATTCGCATCGAAGCGGCCGTCACGCGCATAGGGGGCGAGGATGGCGGGCAGCCCCGCCAGCATCGCATCCACCTGGACGAAGCTGCGGTTGATAGAGGATTCGACCGCGCGGCTGACCCGGTCCGCCGTATCGGTCGCCGCCGCCAGCGCTGCCTCCCGCGACCGTTCCAGCAGCATCGCCGTCGCCACCACCTGCGCCAGAAGCAGGAGGATGACGGCAGCAAGCACCGCAAGGCGAAGGCGGCGGGCGGTCTGCATTTATTCGGGCCGCGCCTGCAGACCGATGGTCGGGGCCAGATATTCGTTCCAGGCCTCCACGCAATCCATGCCGCAGCGGTTGACCCAGCGCGGCAGCACCACCTCGGTCAGCAGACGGCGGCGCCGCTCATCATCGGCGGCACTGACCGGCACCACTGTCATGTTGCCGCGGCGCCCGGCGGTGCAGGAGGGCAGGCCGGCATTGCAGGCCAGGCCTTCACCCGTCTCACGGTCCGCGGCGACCCAGATCTGCCGTTCGAGATCGATGATCCCGTCGCGGATCACCTGTTGCAGATCGGCGGGAATGGCGGCCCAGGCGGTGGCGTTGGCGCCGAAGATGGAAATGCCCCAGGCCAGCGCCATGGCGTGCACATGGCTGGTGGTCTCATGCAGGCCGATGGCGTTGCCGGACAGGGTGCCGGTGATGGCGCATTCCACCACGCCGCTGCGGATCGCCTGCGCCACCTCCGCGAAGGGGATCACCACCGGCGTCGCGCCCAGCGCCTGCAGCATCTCCGACTGCCCGACGGAGGAGGAACGGATGCGCCGGCCGGACAGGTCGCCGAGGCCGGTGAAGGGACGGGTGCAGAACACCACCTGCGCGGGGTAGGTGTAGATGCCCAGCAACTCGATCTGGTAGCGCTCGCGCAGCACCTGTTCGATATGCGGGCGGAAGGCGGAGACGGTCTGCCGCAGGCTGGCGATATCCGGCGCCAGGGCCGGCAGGTCCACCGCGTTGAACTCCGGCTCCTCGGTCGAGACCACGGCCAGCAACGCCGTGCCGAAGGGCACCACGCCAAGGCGCATCAGTTGCAGCATTTCCTGCCCGCGGATGCCGCTGCGGTCGAAGGGCGCGATCTCCGCCTGCACCCGCCCCTCGGTCAGCTCGGCAATGCGCGTGCGCCAGAAGGGTTCCTCATACCGCACATACTGGCTGACATCGGCGAGGCCGCCGACGATCTTCAGACGGATCGGCGCCTGCTCGGCATGAGCGGCGTCGGCGCTGAACCCAATGGCGAGGAAAAACGCGGTGAGAAGAATGTGAATGCGGCGACGAGCCGAAAACATGCGGGCCTCCCTGGCAGACTGAGGTGCCCGCCAAAATCCGGACCGTGGCGAACTGTCCCGCCACGCGATCATCCTACAACAACATCGTTAACGATTGCAGCAACCATAACGCGAGTGGCGCCCCATGCAATCGCGTGATGTGCCGCCAAGGCGCCGGGCGGTTCAGGCCAGCACGTCCTTCAGCCAGCCTTCCGCTTCCTCCGGCAGGTCAGACCAGGCGGCCCGTGGGCCGACGCCGGTGACCAGCAGCAAACCGCTGCGCTCGAAGCCACGCCGGGCCAGGGCGCGCCGGAAATGGCTCAGCATGTAGGCGGGTGACAGGTCGGTGGAGACCAGGATGGCGTCGTCGCCCATGGTCCAGTGGGCATCGGCAATCTCCCACACCGCATCGCGCACGGCGAGGCGCATGGCCTCTGCATCGGCCACCGGGGGGCTGCCGGATGGACCGGATTCCGGACGGTGGATGACGATGGACAGGGTCATGGAGCCCTCCGCGCGGCTAGCTGTGACCATGGATCGGCCACGACCCTTATGCGCTGAAGCTTGCCTTGCTTGCAATCCGATGCAACTTCCCGGAACCGCCCTGGTGCTTCGGCGCAAGCGGGGCGAGAGTGCGCGGCGATACGCCCCCGGACCCAGCCCATGACCCGAATCGCCAGCCATCGTGGTGGCCTGTTCCTCTGGCCCGAGAACAGCGCGCTCGCCTTCCGCAACACCGCCCGCCTGGCCTTGGAGCAGGCGGAATGCGATGTGCACCTGACCGCGGATGGCCAGGTGGTGGTCATGCACGACGCCACGCTCGACCGCACCACGGACCGGCGCGGCCCCGTCGCGGCGTTGACCGCAGCGGAATTCGCCACTGTTCGGGTGCGCGGAACGGAGGGGGAGGCGCCGCCGACGCTGGCGCACTATCTCGCGATCCTGGCCGGAACGCCGGTGGCGCCGCGAATCGAGATCAAGGCCAGCGCCACCGGCCAGCCCTATCCGGGCATCGTCCCGGCCACCCTGGCGGTGCTGGACCAGGCGGGGGAGCGGGCGCGAAGCTGGATCATCGGTTTCCACGCCGGCACCATGGCGGAGGCACAGGCCGCGGGCGGCCTCGCCGGGGTTGCCTGGCTTCTGGAAGTCGCAACACTGCGCGACCTCGGCCTGACCGGGCTGGTGGCCACGGCGCAGGCCTATGGCTTCCCCGAAATAGGCGTGCAGGAAAGCGCCATCGATGCGGAGCTGGTGGCCGGCCTGCGATCCGCCGGCATCGGCATCGGCACCTGGGGCGCCAACCATGCGCCGAGCATCCGGCGGATGCTCGCGCTCGGCGTCGATATCTTCGCGACCGACGACCCGCCCCTGGCCATCGCGCTGCGCGCCGCGCGCTGAAGCCTTCCCCGCACCCGCCCCTGCGACGGGGCGGCCTGCGGGGTTCGGGTTACAGCCGGAAGTAGCCGGCCAGCGCCATGATCGTGAACACGGTGAGTGCCACCATCGCGATGATCCAGGGCAGGTCCTGCTGGAAGGCGGCGCCCTTCGTGTCGACGATCTTGCGGCCCATGTGGTCGTGCGTCGCCTCGGTCTCGTGCGTCTCGGACATTCTTTGCTCTTCCCCTATTCTCGCCACGCAGGACTGTGCGCGGCACGCTGTGGTTGTCCCCCGGCGACGAAGGCCCCATCCTGCCGGAAATCAACCGACGGAGAGGAAGCCATGACCGGTGTTCCCGATGTGACGCCCCGTGCCACCTACCAGGCCTTGGTGGAGGACCCCGACGCCATTCTGGTCGATGTCCGCACCGATGCCGAGTGGAATTTCGTCGGACTACCGGACCTCGGGGAGGTCGGCAAGCAGGTCGCGCTGATCCCCTGGCAGGTCTATCCCAGCATGCAGGTGAACGGCACCTTCGTGGAGCAACTGCACCGCGCCGGCGCCACGCCGCTTTCCAAACTCTATTTCATCTGCCGTTCAGGTGCGCGCAGCCTGGCCGCCGGCCAGGCTGCGCAGCAGCACGGTTTTCCGCACGCCTTCAACGTCGCCGACGGATTCGAGGGGCCGGTGGACCAGGACGGGCACCGCGGTGGCGTCGCCGGCTGGAAGGCCGATGGCCTGCCCTGGCGGCAGCGCTGAGCCATGACCATGGAACGCATGCCACTGAACACCGATTTTCTGTTCCGCCTGGAATTGTCGGTGGAGGGCCCGCAGGCCATCGGCGCCGGCCCGATCGGCGATCGCCGCGTCTTCCTCGTCACCGGCGGGCGCTTTGCCGGGCCGGGGCTGTCGGGGAAGGTACTGCCGGGCGGGGCGGATTGGCTGGTGACGCAATCCGATGGCGGCACGCGGCTGGATGTGCGGGTGGTGCTCCAGGCGGATGACGGGCAGGTCATCGGCGCCACCTACCAGGGCATCCGCCACGCGCCGCCCGAGATCGCCGCGCGCATGGCGGCCGGGGAGGCGATGGAGCCGGGCAGCTACTATATGCGCGTCGCCATGCGCTTCGAGACCGGGCCGGGGCCGCATGAATGGCTGAACCGTGTGATGGCGGTGGGCGTCGGCCACCGTTTCCCGAGTGGTCCGATCTATGATGTGTATGCGGTGCTGTAGCAGGCTTCGAAAATTCGCCTCGAAGGACCTTCACCTGGGTGGAGGCGGCCTTCGTAGCAGCCTGTCAATCCTCGAAGAACGGCGTCTCCGCCGCCGCATCGCCGCGCAGCAGCAAATCCAGGCTGAAGCGCGGCGCGCCATCCGGTCCCTGGCCATCGGCGCGGGCGACCAGCAGCGGGCGCAGCGCCTCGGGCAGGGAGGACAGCACCGGGTCCGCCGCATTGGCCTCGGCGAAATCCGGCAGGAAGACGCAGGTGGCCAGCCGGCCCATGATGCCGCTGCCGATGATCGCCAGGTTGATGTGCGGCGCGCGCGGGCCGCTGGCATCGCGGTAGCCCCCGGGGATGATGCTGCGGAAGGCGAAGCGCCCCTCGGCATCCGTCCAGGCGCGGCCCCAGCCGAAGAAGCCGGGATCGGCCTTCTGCCAGTCCGGGTCTCGCGGATGCCGGAATCGGCCGGCGGCATCGGCCTGCCAGGCTTCCAGTACGGCATTCACGCAAGGGCCGCCGCCCTCCTGCAGGACGTGCCCCGTAAGCCAGATCGGCCTGCCCAGCGCCGTCTGCGGGGCCTCGGGCGCCAGCCGCGTCAGGTCGTTGTCGCCATCGCGGAAGAAGGTCTGCGGGAAGAAGGGGCCAATGGTGGCCCAGGCGGTGGGCACCAGCGGGGCGTTGGGGCGCGCGCTCACAGCGGCGGAGTCGCGTGGCGGCCGCGCAGGACCAGGTCGTGGGTGAAGCCCTGCCAATCGCCGGCCACCGCCTCCGGCGCCACGAAGCCTGCG
Organism: Falsiroseomonas sp. E2-1-a4; assembly: GCF_051433165.1. Taxonomy (NCBI): domain Bacteria; kingdom Pseudomonadati; phylum Pseudomonadota; class Alphaproteobacteria; order Acetobacterales; family Roseomonadaceae; genus Falsiroseomonas; species Falsiroseomonas sp. E2-1-a4. The sequence continues at coordinate 111,241 of NZ_JBHMFS010000010.1, forward strand.
ATGCAGCGGGCGCGGGCGGCGGCATCCGGCACCGAATTCAGGATGCGGTCGATCGCGTTCAGCGGGTCGCCCGGGAAATACATCTGCGTCACCAGCCGCATGAGGGACCCCGGCCCAAGGACGGAAATATGGATATGCGGCGGCCGCCACCAGCGCCCGCTATCGAGCACCGGATAGGCGCCGGACTTGATGGTGAAGAAGCCGTAGCGCCCCTCGGCGTCGCTGCGGGTGCGGCCATTGCCGATAAAGTTCGGGTCCAGCGGCGCGTCGCGCTGGTCGATCGGGTGGAAGTAGCGTCCACCGGCATTGGCCTGCCACAGCTCCACGATCGCGCCGGCCACCGGCCTGCCATCCTCATCCAGCACGCGCCCGCCGACATGGATGAGCTGGCCCTGCGCCATGCGGCCGGGCGCCAGCTCCGCCAAATTGTCATCGCCGGGCCGGAGTTTCGCGGACAGGTCCAGTGGCCCGGTCAGCTCCGTGCGGGTCAGGACGCGGCGGAAGGGGGCGCGGGAGGGGTTGCGGCGGATGGTGTTGGGGTAGCCGGGCACCGGCACCACCGGCTGCGTCGCCGGATCCAGCGGCTCGAAGCGGTCGGGCGGGTGCATCAGGCGGTCCTCCTCGGGCCGATTGCTGTGGCCAATTGCCGGACCAGCGCGTGTGGGTCGGCCTCCAGCGCCGTGACGCCCACCGCGGCGAGGTCGGCCGCCGCCTGCGCCATGGAATAGCCCGCCAGCGCCGCATGTCCCGCCGCCAGCCCGACGAAGAGCGGCTTTGGGGAAGGCTGCCCGCGCAACTGCGCCGCCAGCGCCTCCACCCGCCCCTTCAAGGGGCGGGAGGCGAGGGTGGTGTAGAACAGCACGGCGTCGATCCCCGGACGCTGCGCCATCTCGAAGGCGATCGCGAAGCGCTGCGGCGCGGTCTCCACCGGGCCGCCCTGGGCGTTGTCCATGAAGCAGGCGGCGGGGCAGCCGGCATCGCCGAGAAGGTCCAGCATCATCATGCCAAGCCCCGCGCCAGCAGTGACCATGGCAACGCGGCCGTCAGGGATTTCGACCATCTGGAACCCTTCGTCCCGCGCGCGGCGTTCCAGGGGCGTCATCGCGGCGGATTCCAGGCCCGCGGACAGCGCCGTGGCCTCGCTGTCGTGGCGGAAGCCGGCGGCCTCGTCGCGCACCGCCTTGCAGTCGCAGGCGACCAGGGTGCCATCGGCGAGCCGCGCCAGCGGGTTGATCTCCAGGCTCTCCAGATCCTCCGCCACCATCACCCGCGCCAGCCGCACCACCAGCCGCGCCAGGCGTGCCGCGAGATCGGCCGGGAAGGCGCCGCGCAGGATGCGGAGGCTGTCGGGCAGGGCGGCGGGGGATTCGGGCAGGATGTGCCAGCGCAGCGGCGGCGCGCTGGCTTCCACCTCGACCCCGCCCTCGGGCGCGCAGAGCACCTCCAGCGCCTGCACCGTGCCGTCCACGCGCAGCGCCAGGAAGATCTCCTGCGCGATATCCACCGGCCGTTCCAGCAGCAGCGGCGCGCCGGCATCGCCGAGCAGCGCGCGAATCTCCGGCACCAGCCTCGCCGCTTCGCCGCGCTGCACCAGCCCGCGCTTGCCGCGGCCACCCTCCAGGAGCTGCGCCTTCACAACCGCGCCCTCCCAGCCACCCTCCGCGGCGCCTGTCAGCAGCACACCCGGCGGCACCGCGATGCCGTGGCGCCGCAGCGCCGTCTTGCCGTCCCACTCCGTCAGACGCATCGTGCCGCGATCCCTGTCCCTGTCCGAGAATGATGCCAACAAATCTGCTGCAGGATGCGCCCCGCCGCGTGGTCGTGGTCAATCCGACCGGACGCTATGCCAGCGCCCAGGTCGCCGCCATGCGCGCCGCCGGCACCAGCCTGGTGGCCGGCATCGCGCCCGGCCGCGGCGGCACCAGCCAGGATGGGCTGCCGCTGCTGGATGATTTCGGGCAGCTCGATGAACCGGCCGATGCCGCGGTGCTCTACACGCCACCCGACGGCGTGCTGGATGCGGTGCGGGCCGCCATCGCCGCGCGCATTCCACTGATCGTCGCGGCGGCCGAATACGTACCGGTGCAGGATAGCCTTAAGGCGGCGCAGGAAGCGCGGGCGGCGGGGTGCTGGCTGGTCGGGCCGAACACGCTCGGCCTGTGCATTCCGGGCCGCACCCTGCTCGGCTCCATCGCGCCGGAATTCTGCCGGCCCGGATCGGTCGCGCTGCTCTGCCGTAGCGGCACGCTGACGCTGGCGCTGGCCCGACTGCTGACCGAGGCCGGGATCGGCCAGAGCGCCGTCATCCACATGGGCGGCGACCTGGTGATCGGCCGCAACCCGCATGAATACCTGCCGATGCTGGCCGCCGACCCCGGCACCCGCGCCGTGCTGTGTTGCGGTGAGCTGGGCGGCGACAAGGAATACGCCTTGGCCGAGGCGCTGCCCGCGCTCGGCAAGCCGCTGGTCGCGCTGGTGATGGGCCGCCACGCCCCGCCCGGCACCCGCATGGGCCATGCCGGCGCCCTGGCGGGGGCGGAGCGGGAGACGGCGGCGGCCAAGCTCGCCGCGCTGGCGCGGGCCGGCGCGATGGCTGTGGAACGGCCCGAACAGGCCGTTGCCGCCCTGGCGGGGCTGTAGCTTCACCCGGCCTGGATGCCCGCGCGGGCCACCACATCCCGCCACTGTGGCACCTCGACGCGCAGGCGTTCCGCCAGGCGGGCCGGGCCGTCGAGCAGCAGGGTGGCGCCGCTTTCCTCCATGCGGGTGGCCAGCATGTTGCCCCGGGCCATCGGCGCCACCTCCCGCGCCAGGCGGTCCACCACCTCCTGCGGCGTGTTGCGCGGGCCGAACATGGCGTACCAGATGGTCATGGCGTAGCCCGGCACCGCCTCGCTGATCGCCGGCACGTCCGGCAGGCTGGTGGCGCGTTCGGCGCTGGTCACGGCGATGGCCTTCAGGCGGCGGTCGCGCAGATGGGTCAGCGCCTCGATCGTGCCGGTCACCAGCAGATCCGTATCGCCCGCATACAGCGCCGTCACCGCCTGCCCGGCGCCGCGATAGGGCACGTGCAGCAGGTCGATCCCGGCCCGCACGCCCAGCAGCGCGCCGCCGAGATGCGTGGTGGAGCCGACGCCGGAGGTGCCGTAGGTGATCGCGCCCGGCGCCGCCTTGGCGCGCGCGATCAGATCCGCCAGGTCCCGGATCGGATTCTCCGGCCGCGCCAGGATCACCATCGGCGCCTCGCTGACCATTGTGATCGGCACCAGGTCGCGGAACGGATCGTAGCCAGGGTTGGCCATCAGCGCCGGCACGATGGCGACCGATGACGTGGTGAACAGCAGCGTGTGCGGGTCATTCGCCTGCACCACCGCCTGCACGCCGAGCGACCCGCCCGCGCCAGGCCGCGTTTCCACTAGCACCGGCTGGCCGATCTTGCTGCCCAGCGATTCGGCGATGAAGCGGGCCGGAACTTCCACCGGGCCGCCGGCGGCGAAAGGCACGATGAAGCGGACGGTCCGGTTCGGCCAGGCGGCCTGCGCCTGCGCGCCAGCCGGGGCCAGGCCGAGCGGCGCCAAGCCAAGCCCAGCCAGCGCGTGGCGGCGGGTGATGTGCATTTTTCTTGGTCTCCATCCCTGGGGCTCTGCTGGCCCTTACCGTTGACATCCTCAACCAAGCCGCCCCATTCCTGCAAGCACGGAACGGGGGGTGGCATGGGTCAGGCGGGGGGTGGCGGCATGCGGCCGCTTGAGGGGCTTCGCATTTTGGACCTGTCGCGGGTGCTGGCCTGCCCCTTCGCGACCATGCTGCTGGCGGAGCTCGGCGCCAGCGTGATCAAGGTGGAGCAGCCCGGAACCGGGGATGAGACGCGCGGCTTCGAGCCCTTCTTCGATTTCGGCACCAGCGGCTATTTCCTGGCCTGCAATCGCGGCAAGCGCAGCATCACCGTGGATATGCGGAAAGCCGGCGGGCGGCAGGTGATCCGCGACCTGGCGGCAGGCGCGGATGCGCTGGTGGAGAACTTCCCGACCGGCACGCTGGCGCGGCGCCAACTCGACTACGCCGCGCTGCGCGAGGTGAATCCGCGTCTGGTCTATCTGTCCTGCACCGGCTTCGGGCAGACCGGGCCTTATGCGCAGCGCAAGGGCTACGACACGGTGTTCCAGGCCATGGGCGGGCTGATGGGCCTGACCGGGGAGAAGGGCGGCGGGCCGGTGAAGCCGGGGCTTCCGGTGGCGGACCTCACCACCGGATTGTGGGTGGCGATCGCGCTGCTGGCGGCGCTGCGCGGGCGGGATGCGGGCGGCCCAGGGGGGGGCAAAGGCGCGCATGTGGACTTCGGCATGCTGGACGGGCAGGTGGCGCTGCTGACCATCGCCGCCGCGCGGTTGTTCGCGCTGGGCGAGGTGCCGCCGCGGCTCGGCACGGAACATCCCGGCCGCGTGCCGACCGCGAGCTTTCGCTGCCAGGATGGCCGCTTCCTGCACATCACCGCCAGCGACCAGCATTGGGCGCCGCTCTGCGCCGCGCTGGACCTGCCCGAACTGGCGGGGCTGGCGACCAACGCGCAGCGGCTGGAACAGCGCGAGCACATCATGGCGGCGATGTCCGCCGCCCTCAGCGCGATGACGCGCGCGCAGGCCGTCGCGGTACTGGATGCGGCGAATGTGCCGAATGGCCCGGTGCTGGCGCTCGATGAGGTGGTGGCGGACCCGCATGTGCAGGCGCGCGGCAGCGTGGCGCAGGTGGCGCATGGCGCGGCCAGCCACCCGGCGCTGCGCCTGCCGTTCCGCTTCGATGGCTTCGCCGACCCGGCACCGCTGCCGGCGCCGGCGTTGGGTGCCGACACCGACGAGGTTCTGCGTGAACTTGGCTACGACCCGGCGAGGATCGCCGCGTTGCGGGAGGAAGGCGCGATATGACGGAGCCGCTGCTGTACACGGAGGCTGATGGCCTGGTCACGCTGGCGCTGGACCGGCCGCAGGCGCGCAATGCGCTGAACCTGGCGCTCGCCGAGGCGCTTGCCTCCGCCTGCCGCCGCGCCACGGAAGCCCGGGCGAAGTGCGTGGTGATCCGCGCCAACGGCCCGGTCTTCTGCGCCGGCGCAGACCTCAAGGAACGCCAGGGCATGGACGACAACGCGGTGCGCGCGCGCCGGGTGAAGGGATTTTGGGCCTACGAGTCCATCGAGCGGCTGCCGATGCCCTCCATCGCCGTGGTCGAAGGCCCGGCCGTGGGTTCGGGCGTGGAGATCGCCGCAGCCTGCGATTTGATCCTTGCCACACCCGCAGCCAGTTTCAAGACGCCGGAGGCGCTATGGGGTACGGTGGGGGCGACGCAGCGCCTGCCGCGCATCCTCGGCAAGCGGCTGGCGAAGGACATGATGTTTACGGGGCGCGTGCTCGGCGCGGAGGAAGCAGTAGCCGCCGGGCTGGTCGCGCGGTTGGTGGCGCCGGATGCGGTGGCGGACACGCTGGCGGCGATCACCGCCACCATCCTGAAGGCACCGGCCTCCGCCCTGGCGCTGGCAAAGCGCTGCATCGATGAGGGGCTGGAACGCGACCCGCGCGGCGCGCTGGCCACCGAATTGCTGGCGATCGAGGACAGCCTGGCCGCCGCCGAATGGCGCAGCGCCATGTCGGGTTTTGGGCGATGAGCTGGACGACGCGCCTGGCCGACCTGCTCGACGTCAACGCCGCGCGGCGCGGCAATGCGGAGGCGCTGGTGGCGGATGGCGTGCGGCTGACGCATGCGGAACTGCGCGCGGAGGCGCGCGGCGTGGCGCGCAGCCTGCTGGCGCTTGGCATCAGGCGCGGCGATTTCGTCGCGCTGCTGATGGGCAACGACGCGAACTGGGTCGCCAGCTTCTACGGCGCCGCGCTGATCGGCGCGGTGACTGTGCCGGTCAACACCCGCTTCAAACCGCCCGAGATCGCCTTCGCGTTGAGCCGCGCGCGCTGCAAGGCGGTGCTGCTGGCCGGCCGCTTCCTCAACATCGATTTTGCCGCGGCCGTGGCGGAAGTGCGCGGCGAACTGCCCGAGCTGCGCCATGTGGTCGTGGCCGGCACGCCGGGCTGGGACGCATTTCGCGCGCAGGCCGTGGACGAAGCCGCGCTGGAGGCCGCGATGGCCGCCGTCACGGCGGAGGATGTGCTGCTGGTGCAATACACCTCCGGCACCACGGCGCATCCGAAGGGCGTGCTGCTGACGCACCACAACATGCTGCGCAACGCCACCGCCTGCGCGGCGAAGCTCGGAGTGCGGCCGGATGATCGCTACCTGAACTGCCGGCCCTTCTTCCATGTCGCGGGATCGACGCTCTCGCTGCTGGTGTGCCTCGCGACCGGTGCCGTGATGGTGACGCCGCCGACCTTCGAGGCGGGCGCCGCGCTGGACCTGCTGGAACGCGAGTGCTGCACGCTGACCTCGGGCAATGACGCGATCTTCCAGCTTCTGATGTCCCACCCCCGATTCGACCGCGCCCGGCTGCATCTGCGCGGCGGTTGGGCCGCGGCGGGGCCGGAAACGATGCGCCGGATCGTCGAGGAGATGGGCATCACGGATTTGTGCTGGGCCTATGGGCTGAGCGAGGCGTCCCCCAATGTCGCGCTATCCGACCATCGCGAGCCCGCCTGCGCCCGCATCGCCGGCGGCGCCGTGCCGCATACCGGGCTGGAGGTCCGCATCGCCGATCCCGCGACGAACGCGCCGCTTCCTTTCGGCACCGCTGGGGAGATTCAGGTGAAGGGCTGGTCGATCATGCGCGGCTACCTGAACGACCCGGAGACGACGGCACGGACCTTCACGCCGGATGGCTTCCTGCGCACCGGCGACCTCGGCACGCTGGACGAAGATGGCCGGCTGCGGATGGTCGGCCGCATCAAGGATGTGATCCGCGTCGGTGGCGAGAATGTCGCACCCGCCGAGGTGGAGGAAGTGCTGTCGGCGCACCCTGCCGTGGCGCTCGCCCAGGTGGTCGGCGTGCCGGATGCGCGGCTGACGGAGGCGGTGGCCGCCTTCGTGCAACTGCGCGACGGTGCGGCGGTGACGGAGGCCGAACTGCTCGCCTGGCTGAAGCCGCGCCTGGCCAATTTCCGCATGCCGCGGCACCTGGCGATCGTCGACGGATTCGAGTCGATCGGTATGACGGCCAGCGGCAAGGTGCAGAAGGTGAAGCTGCGGGCGCATGCGCTGGCGCTGCTGGGCCTGTGACAACTCGATGACAAATCTGGTCATCCGTATGAAATGCACAGCTTGATTCACAAGCACTTCACATAGGGCCACGAATTGTCCATTTGGATTTGATGCGATTTCGCAGGCGGATGGGCCGCCTTTCCATGATCCGGGGAGCCAAGGGAAAGATGCCCGCTGATGCGGTGGTCGACCTCCGCCGTCAATGCGCCGCCCTGCCGCTGACCGGCCTGGGCCCGGCGCTGCGCGTGGTGCTGGTGACCAGCCGCGAGACGCGGCGCTGGGTGATTCCCAAGGGCTGGATTGAGCCGGGCGAACAGCCGCATCGCAGCGCGGCGCGGGAAGCCTTCGAGGAAGCCGGCATCGTCGGCGAGGCTGAGCCGGAGCCGATCGGCCGGTTCGGCTACCAGAAGCGCCAGCCCGGCGGTGTGCTGCTGCCCTGTGAGGTGCTGGTCTATCGCCTGCGCGTGGCCCGCCTGCTGCATGACTGGCCGGAACGCCGCCAGCGGGAACGCCGCCTCGTCACGCCGGCCACCGCCGCAGGGCTGGTGGCGGAGCCGGAACTGGCGGCGCTGCTTCGGGCGCTGGCCGCCGGCTGAGGCTCAGCGCCGGTCGGCGGCGGTGGTGACGTAGGCGCGACCGTAGCGCTTTTCCAACTGGCGCTGCACCAGGTCCCACACCGTGGTCATCACCAGGTACCAGAAGGCCGCGGCCATGAACAATTCCAGCACCAGGAACCGTTCCTGGATCAGGATCTGCGTGCGCCGCAGCAACTCCTCCATCGAGATCACGCTGGCAACCGAGGTGGTCTTCAGCAGCCCGTTCACCGAATTGCCCAGCGGCGGAATGATGATGCGGAAGGCCTGCGGCCAGGTGATGGTGCGGAACACCTGGATCTTCTTCAGCCCCAGCGCCAGCCCGGCCTCGCGCTGCCCTGGCCCCACGGCGGAAATGCCGGAGCGCACGATCTCGCTGAGATAGGCGGCCTCGTTCAACGCGAGGCCCAGCAGCGCCGCCTGCGTCACGCTGAAGCGGATGCCGAACAGCGGCAGGCCGGTATAGATGATCAGCAGCTGCACCAGCAGCGGCGTGCCGCGGAAGATCCAGCAGTAGAAGCTGGCGAGCGCGGCCAGCCACCGGTTGCCGGAAAGCCGCAGCAGCGCGACGACAATGCCGAGGATCAGGCCGAAGAACAGGGAGGCCGCGGTCAGCCACAGCGTGGTGACCGCGCCCTCCAGCAGGAAGGGATTGAACAGGTAGTCGAAGAACCCCTGCCAGGACCAGATGTGCATCTACATGCCTTCAAACGCCGGGCGCGGCCTGCGGCCGCTTGGCTTCGCGCCGTGCACGGTCGTGCCTGGCAGGTGTGATGGTTTGGGCGCGGTCCGCATTCGCGGCCTAGGCCCGCGCGAATTGCGCGGGCCGCCAGAAATGTCGGGCGGTTATTGCGGGCCGACGACTTCGAAGCCCGCCTCGTACTTGCTGACGCCGTAGCGGTCGAACAGCCGGTCATAGCTGCCATCCGCCTTCATCTCCGTCAGCACCTTGGCGATTTCCTGCGCCAGGGGGCGGGACCGCATGGCGAGGCTGGCGGGGGTGGGGAACAGGCCGTGCAGCACGCGGGGGAAATCGCCGCGCTGGTCGTATTCGGCGGCCACCGCATCCACGCTCGTCACAGCCTGCACCTGGCCGACGCGCAGCGCCTGGAAGGCGATGGCGAAATTGTCGAAGGTGCGGATGGTGATGGCGGGTTTGCCGCGCGCGACCAGGTCCGCGCTCAGCGCCCGGGTGCGCGCTTCCTCGAAGCCGCCGATCTCGACGCCCACGGTCTTGCCGGCCAGGTCATCAACGGTGCTGATGTTCAGCGGGTTGCCGCGCGCGGCGGAGAAGGCGACGGCCGCATTCTCATAGCGCAGCATTTGCATGATCTCGGCGCGCGCCGGGGTGAAGAAAGTGCCGCTGTTGATCACGTCCCAGCGCCGCGCCGCGAGGCCCGGGATCATCGCGCTGAACTCGATCCGCACCCATTCCGGCGTCAGGCACAGGCGCTTTGCGATCTCCTGGCCGAGATCGAAGCGCAGCCCCTGCAGCTGGCCCTGCGCGTTGACGAATTGCAGCGGCGGCAGGGTCGGGTTGATCGACATGATCAGCGTGCCCGGCTTCACCAGTTCGGAATTCGCCACGCGCGGCGTGCAGCCGGCAGGCGCTTGCGCGAAAGCCGGCGAGGCGAAAGCCGCCAGCGCGGCGGCGAGAAGAAGACGACGCATGATTTGAAACTCCCTGTTTGTTTGAAACGAACTCAGGCCGCCTGGCGCGCACCCTCGGCGAGTAGACCCAGCCCCTGCAACACGGCCGCCAGTTGCGGTACATCCGCCCCCGGCAGCGGCAGGCGCGGCGGGCGCGGATCGCCCATCGGCATGCCCATCAACCGGAAGCCGGCCTTCGTGCCGGAGACGTAGCGCGGCCCGCCGACGAAGGGCAGCAGCGGCATCAATTGGCGGTACAGCGGCAGCGCCTTGTCCATGTCCTTGTCGAAGGCCGCCGCGTGGAACATCTCCGTGCTCAGCTTCGGCGCCAGGTTCGAACACACCGCGACCCAGCCGATGGCGCCGAGCCAGGCACTTTCATACCCCAGCACGCCCGCAAACACTTCCATGCGGTCGCCGCAGAGATCGACGATGTCGCGCACGCGCGTCACCTCCAGCGTGCTCTCCTTCACGTAGAGGCAGCTTTCGATGGTCGCCAGCCGCGCGAGGATCTTGGGCGTCAGATCCACATTCGCCGTGGCCGGGTTGTTGTAGACCATGATCGGGATGCCGATGGAATCCGCCACCTTCTTGTAGTGGACATACAGCTCATCCTCCGTCGGCACGGAATAGAAGGGCGGGATGATCATCACGCCATCCGCGCCGAGTGCCTCCGCCTCCCGCGACGTGCGCACCACCTCCCGCGTATCCTCCGCGCCGGTGCCGATCAGCACGGGCACGCGGCCGGCGGCGGTCTTCACCACCGTCTCGACGATCGCGGTGCGTTCCTCCGGCGACACGGACAGGAACTCCCCGGTCGAGCCGAGCGGGATCAGTCCGCGTATACCCTCGCGGATCTGGAATTCCACCAGGCGCTCCAACGCCTTCAGATCAACCGCTTCACCGCCCTCGGTGAAGGGCGTGATCAGGACCGTGTAGCAGCCGCGAAATTTCTTGACGGCCATTGGCTTGCTCCCACTGCGCGAACGGCCATCATCCATGCGCCTTTCCGCGAAAGCATCAAGCCCATCCCATGCGACTTACTCACGCCGCGATCCGCCCCTCTGCCGAAGCGGTGGGCATCACCTTCGATGGTCGCCCGATTCCCGCGCTGTATGGGGAGACGGTGGCCGCGGCGCTGTCGGCCGCCGGGGAGTTGACGCTGCGGTATACGCAGTCCGGCGCGCCGCGCGGGCTGCATTGCGGCATGGGCGCCTGTTTCGATTGCCTGGTCACCATCGACGGCCGCGCCAACCAGCGCGCCTGCCTCGCGAAGGTCGCGCCGGGGATGGTGGTGGAGCGCGCCGCCCCCGCGCAGCCCGCGCGCCTCGCGCCGCCGCCACATGCACAGGCCGAGGAACTGGCCTGCGACCTGCTGGTGGTGGGCGCCGGCCCCGCGGGCCTTTCGGCGGCGATCGCCGCGGCGGAGGCCGGCTGCCATGTGATCGCATTGGATGAACGCGACGCACCGGGCGGGCAGTACCTGAAGCCACTCGCCGCCAGCCACGACCATGCGGCACCGGACCGCCAGTTCCGCCAGGGCGCCGAGCTGCGCGCGCGCGCCATCGCGGCCGGCGTGGAGTTCCGATTCGGCGCCACCGTCTGGGGCGGTTTTGGGCCGGATGAGATCGCGGCACTGGTCGAGGGCCGCAATGTGGTGTTCCGGCCCCGGCGCCTGGTGATTGCGGCCGGGTCCCACGAGCGCCCGGTGCCGATTCCCGGCTGGACCCTGCCGGGCGTGATGACCACCGGCTGCCTGCAAACCCTGGCCCGCGCGAATCGCGTCTCGCCGGGCGAACGTGTGGTGATCGCCGGCAACGGCCCGCTGAACCTGCAACTGGCCTGCGAATTGGTGGAGGGCGGCGTGCAGGTGGCGGCCGTGCTGGAGGCCGCGCCCTTTCCCGGTTTTCGGGGCGTGCGGCAGGCCCTGCGGCTGGCCGCCGGCGCACCGGACCTCGCCTGGGACGGCGCGCGTTACCTGACCGGGCTGAAGCGCGCCGGCGTGCCGGTGATCTGGGGCGCACGCCCGGAAGCGGCGGAGGGCGACACCCGCTTCGTCGCACTGCACGCCACCACCCCATCGGGGACAATCCGCATCGCCGCCGATGCGCTGGCGCTGAACCTCGGCTTCCAGCCTGAAACCGGCCTGGCCCGCGCGCTGGGCTGCGCGCATCGCTTCATCGATAGCGGCCTCGGCCGGCTGGAGACGGTGACGGATGCGGATGGCCGCACCAGCATTGCGGCAATATTCGCCGTGGGTGACGGCGCGCAGGTGGGCGGCGCGCGCATCGCCTTCGCGCGCGGCCGCCTGGCCGGGCTGGCGGCGGCGCGGGATCTGCGGCCGGGCCTGGCCGACGACACCGCCAGCCGCCGCGCCCTGTCCCGCGCCATCGGTTTCCAGGACGCGCTGTGGCGCTTCTTCGCCGTGCCGGAATTCGATGCGCGCAGCCTGGCTGACACCACGCTGGTCTGCCGCTGCGAGGAAGTCTCCGCCGGCACCCTGCGCGCCGCGATGGCCGAGGGCGCGGCCTCCCTCGGCGCGGTGAAGAAGGCGACGCGCGCCGGCATGGGCCGCTGCCAGGGCCGCATGTGCGGCGCGACGGTGGCGCGCATCGTCGGCGCCTCCGAGGAAGCCGGTTTCGCCGCCCCCCGCGCGCCGCTGAAGCCGGTGCCGGCCATCGCGCTGGCCATGGAGAAGCCGGAATGGCTCGAAGGCCCCGCCGTGCAGCCCGCCCCCATCCTGCCGGCCCACCGCGCCCCCGCCACCGGCCCTGCCGAGACTTGCGACGTGCTGGTGGTCGGCGGCGGCGCGCTCGGCCTGTCCACCGCGCTGTATTGTGCGCGGGAGGGGCTTTCGGTGATCCTCGCGGAACGCGGCGAGCCGGGGCAGGGCGCCACCACCGGCAATGCCGGCAGCCTGCACATCCAGCTCCACGCCTATGACAGCGCGGGGGCGGAGGAAGGGCCGGACAGCGCGGCGGCGCAGGTGCTGTCCATCGGCCCGCAATCCGTGGCGCTGTGGCGGGAGATTGCGGCGGAGGCGGGCGAGAGCCTCGGCATCCGCACCGAGGGCGGGATCATGCTGGTGGAGACGCCGGCACAGTTGGAAAGCCTGCGGGCGAAGGTGGCGATGGAGCGGGCCTTCGGCGTGGATAGCCGGGTGCTCGGCGCGAATGAGCTGATGTCCGTCGCGCCCTACCTCGCCCCGGGTTTTGCCGGTGCGGCCTTCTGCGCGCCGGAGGGCCAGATGGACCCGCTGCGCGGGCTTTCGGCGCTGCTGTCGCTGGTGCGGCGCGCGGGCGTTTCGGTGCGGGGTGGCACCACCATCGCGGCGATGGTGCAGGATGGGGCGGGGTTCCGGGCGGAGACAGGCGGGGGCGGCGTGATCCGCGCCGGGCAGGTGGTGAATGCCTGCGGTCCCTGGGCGGGCGAATTCGCCGCGATGATGGGGGCGCCGATTCCGGTGCGGGCGGCGGTGCAGCAGGTGATGGTGACGGAGGCGGCGGGCGGCGAGGTGATGCGCCATTTGGTGCTGCATGGCAGCCGGCACCTTTCGGCCAAGCAGGGCGATGCCGGCCACCTAGTGCTCGGCGGCGCCTGGCCCGGCGTGCTGGATGCGGCGGGGCGGCCGCGCAACCTGCGGGAGTCGATCGAGGGCAACCTGTTCGTCGCGGGCACGGTGCTGCCGGCGCTGGCGGGGCTTCAGGTGATACGGGCCTGGACCGGGCTGAACGTGCAGGTGCCGGGGCCGATCCTGGGGGCGGACCCTCGGGTGCAGGGGCTGCACCATGCGGTGACGTTCAACGGGTGGACGCTGGGGCCGGTTTGCGGGCGGTTGGTGGCGGAGGGGGTGCGTGGGGGGAAGGGGGCGCCGGGGGTGTTTGGGGTGGGGCGGTTTTGAGCGAGGAGAGAGCCTCACTATGTCCGCTTTCGACCCAAAGCGGTCGTTCGAGTTGCAAACCTCTCCGAAGGCCGCAACCCGAGCGGCGATCATCGTCCTGGCGCCGTAAAGCAGCCCAGGACCCGCGCCTGCGTCGGGACGAATCATGGACCGGACCGCGGGATCCGAGGCGGATCCCATGCGGCAGGGATCGTATCTAGCTCGGAGGTTTGTAGACCTTAGCGACGGCCTGCGCCTTCGTCATTGCGGCGATGAACTCTGTGCCCGACAGCAGCGCCGTGGTCTTCGCCGTCTTGAGCGCCCCGCCGGCGCCGACCGCCAGCGCTATGGCCGCCATGCTCTCCTTGTCGGGCAAGTCCACGACGATGCTGAAGTCGTGATCTCCGAAGCTGTACCAGCAGCCGATCAACTTGCCGCCTACTGCCTCGCTGGAAGCGCGGGCGACGGCTTCGACTCGGTTCTGCGGGTTCTTCATCTGCGCCGCCAGGGCGGCGGGCGTGTAAGCCCCTTGATACAGGTAGAGCGGCATGATTCGCCTCCTTATCGTTCTTGTTAATTTTTTGGACGAGCCGGTCGCTCCGGCTTGGCGAAGCCGCCGACCCGCGTGGAGCCTAGGCTCCGCAGCGGCCGAGCTAAACCGAAATCGTTGCACGAGTTGTTGTGGGAAGGCCCCCGCGCCGAAGGCACCGGGCGGCAAGCTGTGCCCGCCTGGCCTCCCTGGATCATCAGGGCATCCTAGGCGCCTCGCTCGAAGGGAGGCAGGCGAGCAGCGTCACCGCCGCAGCGCACTGCCCGAAGCTCGCCGCGACGGCCAGAGCTACCGACCCGCCGCCAACCACCGTCTTCCGGAGCAAATGGCTGGCTCACGCCGCGTTCGACCCAAAGCAGCCTTGGACCGCCCCCCTCAATGCAGCCTTGGCGCCTTCAAAAACTTGCTCCGGTCCCCGCTCACCACCGGCAGCACCAGCCTTCGCCCGTCCCGCTCCGCCGCCACATTTACCGCCACGCCCGCAGCCCCGCGCGACCACAGGCTGCGCCACAGCCCCGCCAGATCCGGCGCCTCGCTGTCATCCAGCCCCAAAATCCGGTCGCCCGGCCGGATGCCCGCCTTCTCCGCCGGCCCCTTGGCGGCGACGGAGGCCACGACCACCCCTTCCTCCTGGTCCGCACAATACAGCCCGAGCCAGGGCCGCGGCGGCTTGTTCACGCGGCCATAGGCCAAAAGATCGTCCAGGATCGGGTGCAGCAGCCCGATCGGCACCACCAGGTTCAAATCCAGCTTGCGCCCCTTCGAATCCGCATGCTGCAGCACGAGGGACCCGATGCCGAGCAGCGACCCGTCCGGCCCGATCAGCCCCGCCCCGCCCCAGGAAGGATGCGCCGGCGCCGTGAACAGCGCCTCCTCCAGCAGGTATTCCCAGTAGCCGGCAAAGGGTTCGCGCGCGACGACGGAACACGCCAGCGCCCCGCCGCCCCCCGCGCCCCGCCCGGATTGCGGCGCCGCGGCGAGAATGGTCTGCACCCCGGCCTCCGGCAGCGCGGCGGGGCCGAGCGGCATGGCCGGTGCCTCCAGCCGCCCGAGCGCCTGCACCAGGCCGAAGCCGGACTCGAAATCATAGGCCAGCGCATGGCCCGGCACGACGCGGCCGGCGGCGGTCTTGATCCAGATGCTGTCGGATTCGCCGATCAGGTAGCCGATGGTCAGCACCAGCCCATCCTCCCGGATCACCACGCCGCTGCCTTCGCGTTCGGTGCCCAGGGTGCGGGCGGAAAACGCATCCGCCGGCACGCGGGTCTTCAGGCTGACCACGGAGGCCAGGGCGCGCTGCAGGTCGAAGCTGTAGTCGGCCGGGTCGGGCCGCAGGTCCTCGGGGATGATCCAGTCCTCGTCCGCCATCAATCCAACCATGCCAAAGGCGCTAGTCTACCGCATTCGCCAGCCCCGCCAAATTGCCGGGCGTTTCAGTACCGGGCGTTTCAGTACCGGGCGTTTCAGCACCGGGCGTTTCAGCACCGGGCGTTTCAGCACCGGGCGTTTCAGTACAGGGCCTGGGCCGCGCCGGTCCCGATGCCGGATTGCGCCGCCGGGGGGCCGGGTTCCCAGCCGCGCGGCGGCTCCACCAGGCCCGGCGCCGCCTGGCCCCCCACCGCCTGGCTGAGCGCCGCCGCATCCGGACGGGGGCAGCGGAAGGCGATGGTGTAGTCCTGCCCGCCGATATGGCTGCGCGTCACCTCGAAAGCCCGGTCCATCGCCGCGCAATGCGCCCGTGCGCGTTCCACGCCCAGCCTTGCCGCCTGCGCCGGCGAATTGCCATGCGCGGTCAACCCGAAGACCTCGGGCGAAAGCTCCGCCACCTCACTGGAGGAGGAGCAGGCGATCAGCGCCAGCACGGGCATCAGGGCGAGGAGGCGAGTCAGGGCGCAGGCTCCACGTATCGTTACGCCAGCCTAGAACAGCTCGGGCGCGAGGGGAATCACCCGCGCCCGCACTTGCCTCGGCCCGGCGCCTCAGCCCGCCGCCTTCGCCTCCCGACGCCGGCGGTGCAGGACGAATTCGGTGTAGCCATTGGGCTGCGCCGCACCCTCGAACACCAGGTCGCAGGCGGCCTGGAAGGCGGGGCCGGTGAAGCTGGGTGCCATCGGGGTATACGCCGCATCGCCGGCATTCTGCCCGTCCACGACGGCCGCCATCCGCTTCAGCGTCTCCTCCACCTCGTCGCGGGAGACGATGCCGTGGCGCAGCCAGTTGGCGATGTGCTGGGCGGAAATGCGCAGCGTGGCGCGGTCCTCCATCAGCCCGACATTGTTGATGTCCGGCACCTTGGAGCAGCCGACCCCCTGGTCCACCCAGCGCACGACGTATCCCAGAATGCCCTGCGCGTTGTTGTCGAGCTCCGCCTGCACATCCTTCGGCTCCCAGTTCGTGTCCTGGGCGAGGGGGATGGTCAGGATGTCGTCCAGCTTGCCACGGCGGCCGCCGGCGGCGAGTTCCACCTGGCGCGCGGCCACATCCACCTGGTGGTAGTGCAGCGCATGCAGCGTGGCCGCGGTGGGGGAGGGGACCCAGGCGGTGTTGGCGCCAGCCTTGGGGTGGCCGACCTTCTGCTCCAGCATCGCCGCCATCATGTCCGGCATCGCCCACATGCCCTTGCCGATCTGCGCCCGGCCGCGCAGCCCGCACAGCAGGCCGACATCGACGTTCCAGGCCTCATAGGCACCGATCCAGGGCAGCGCCTTCATCTCGTTCTTGCGGACCACGGCGCCGGCTTCCATCGCCGTGTGGATTTCGTCGCCGGTGCGGTCGAGGAAGCCGGTGTTGATGAACACCACCCGGTCCCGTGCCGCCTTGATGCAGGCCTTGAGGTTCACCGTGGTGCGGCGTTCCTCATCCATGATGCCCATCTTGATGGTGGCGCGCGGCAAAGCGAGCGCATCCTCAATGCGGGCGAACAGGCTGTCGGCCAGCGCCACTTCCTCCGGCCCATGCATCTTCGGCTTGACGATATAGGTGCTGCCGGTGCGGGAATTCATGCGCTTGCCGCGGCCGGGCGGCTGGATGTCATGCAGCGCGATCGCCACGGTCACCATCGCATCCAGCGCGGTTTCCGGAATTTCGGCGCCGTCCAGGGTGACCACATCCGTCATCATGTGGTGCCCGACATTGCGCACCAGCATGACGGAGCGGCCATGCAGGCTCACGCCGGACCCGGAAGGCGTCTTCCAGACGCGGTCCGGGTTCAGCCGGCGGGTGATGGTCTTGCCGCCCTTCTCCAGGTCGGCCGTCAGGTCGCCCTTCATCAGGCCGAGCCAGCAGCGATAGACCTCGATCTTGTCGGCAGCATCCACCGCGGCGACGCTGTCCTCGCAATCCATGATGGTGGTGAGTGCGGCTTCCATCACCAGGTCGGAAACGCCGGCGGCATCGGTCTGGCCGATGGCGCTGGTCCGGTCGATGTGGATTTCCAGGTGCAGCCCGTTATTCACCAGCAGGATGGCGGTGGGCGCCCAGGGCTCGCCCTGGAAGCCGACGCATTGGCCGGGCCGGGCGAGGCCCACCTTGCGGTCATCCGCTAGCGTCACCACCAGCGCGCCGCCCTCGATCACGTAGCCCTTGCTGCCGGCATGGCTGGCGTCGCCGGCCAGGGGCGCGGCCTGGTCCAGCACGTTGCGGGCGACGGCGATCACCTTGGCGCCGCGCTTCGGGTTGTAGCCACGGCCGCGCTCGGCGCCATCGGCGTCCGGGATCGCATCCGTGCCGTACAGCGCATCATACAGGCTGCCCCAGCGCGCATTCGCGGCGTTCAGCGCGTAGCGGGCGTTGGAGACGGGAACCACCAGCTGCGGGCCGGCCATGTGGCCGATCTCGGCGTCCACATCGGTGGTGCCAACGCTGAAATCCTCCGGCTCCGGCAGCAGGTAGCCGATCTCGGCCAGGTGCGCCTTGTAGGCCGCCAGGTCCACCGGACGGGCCGGGTTGGCGCGGTGCCAGGCATCGATCTGCGCCTGCAGCGCGTCCCGCTTGGCCAGCAGGGCGGCGTTGCGCGGCGCGAAATCGCGCAGCAGCGCCTCGAAGCTGGACCAGAAGCGAGCCGCTTCGATGCCGGTGCCCGGCAGCGCCTCGGCTTCGATGAATTGCCGAAAGGCCTTGTCCACACCAAGGCCGCCAATCCGCTCCGATGCTGCCACGATCCGTCTCCATCTTGTCTGCGCTGCCGGCATGCGGCGGCCGCTTGCCCCACGGGGCATTTGGGCCGCGTGCTTAGGCGCAAAACCTTGGCTCTCCAAGGGGGTGGGCAACAAGGTCAATTGTCTGGTCATGTGCGGAAAGCGTCCAATGCTCGGATGGTTTTCGACGCCCTGCGCCCCCAAAGAAGTGTCTCATGCTGCCATCGGCGCGAGACAAGCGCCCGTGCCTGTGGTGAAATGACATGACAATTAGAACGCTTCCCGAAGGCCGCCGCCGGTGAATGCATTGCCCAATGAGGCTTCCAACACGCCCCTGCCCGAAGACGCCCCGGGCGAGGCGCGCCGCCTGGCTCCTGTGCACCCGCGAACCATGGTCGAGCAGGCGGCGGAGGCGGTGGTGGCCGCCGCCGCGCGCGGTGTCTTCCTGCCCGGTGACCGGCTGGTCGAGGCGGAGATCGCCCGCGAACTGGGCATCAGCCGCGTCCCGGTGAGGGAGGCGCTGCGCCTGCTGGAAAGCCAGGGCATCGTTGTCTCAACGCCCTACAAGGGCATGAGGCTGATGCAGGTGACCAACCGCGCGGTGGCCGAACTGATGCGCGTGCGGACGGCGCTGGAGGCGCTGGCGCTGCGCGAGATCCTGGCCACCGGCCTGGCAACACCGGAGCGTCTGGCCCCGGCACGGCGCGCGGCGGAGCGCTATGACAGCGCGGCGGAGGCGCAGGACATGGCCCTGCGGGTCGCGGCCGATGAAGCCTTCCACGGCGAAATCTGCCGTCTTTCCGGCAATGGCGTGCTGCATGGCATCTGGCTGAGCGTGGCGCGGCAGCTTTCCGTGGTCTGGGGCCTGGGCCACGACGTCCGGCCGAAGCCGCGCGTCTCCGCCGAACACGTCGCTATGCTGGACCTGTTGGAAAAGGGCGATCTCGAAGGGGCGCAGGCGGCGCTCGACCGGCATCTGAGCTGGCATGAGGACCTGGATTTCGAACAGGCGGTGGAACGCCGGCGGCAGGCCAAGCGGCGCTGAAATCCCCCCGGCGGGGTTGCCGAAGGCCCTGTGCGGGTTGATCCTCCCCCGATCGGAGGACCCCGCATGCAATACCAGCCGCCAGCCCATACCAGCCAGCATTGGCAGGTCACCAAGCCCGCCGCCCGCGGCCGCCGCGGCATGGTGGCCAGCCAGTCCCGCGCCGCCGCCGAGGCCGGCATCGCCATCCTGGAAGCCGGCGGCAATGCGGCGGATGCGGCGGTCGGCATGGCCTTCGCCCTGGCCGCGATGGAGCCCTGGAACAGCGGCCTCGGTGGCATCGGCTATGCCCAGGTGGCCGCGCCGGGCGGCAAGGCCGAGACCTTCGATTTCGGCCCCGTCTCCCCCGCCGCGCTGAATGCCCGGGATTTCCCGACCACCGGCCGGATGAAGCAGGATCTGTTCTCCTGGCCGGAGGTGGAGGGCGATCGCAACATCCATGGCGCGATGAGCTTCTGCATCCCGTCCTCCGTCGCCGGCTATGCGCTGCTGCATGAACGCCGCGGCCGGATGCCGGCCAGGGATGTGCTGGCCCCTGCCGTGGCGCTGGCGCAGCGCGGGCTGCCGCAGGATTGGTTCACCACACTGAAGATCGCCAATGCGGCTTCCACACTGAAGCTCTACCCGGAATCGGCGCGCATCTATCTGCCGAACGGCCTGCCACCGGTCACGCCCTACCAGGGCAAGCCCGGCTTCTTCCGCCTCGGCCGCCTGCCGGAGACGCTGGAGCGCCTGCAGCAGGCCGGCTTCCGCGACTTCTATGAGGGTGATGTGGCGGCTGCCATCGCGGCCGACGTGAAGGAGGCGGGCGGCATCCTCTCCGCCACCGACCTCGCCGGCTGCCAGGCGCGGGTGCTGCCCGCGGTCTCCGTGCCCTGGCGCGGCCATACGCTGCATCTGTCCAACGGCCTGACCGCGACGCCGACCTTCCGGCGCGTGATGGAATTGATGGAAGCCGCGGACTGGACCGGCAGCGCGCCCGGCACCGCCTGGCATTTGGCCTTCGCGAAGGCCATGCAGGCCGCCTATGCCGAGCGTCTGGCGGGCCTCGGCGATGCCGAACCGAAGGGCGCTGAGACCTGCACCACCCACCTCAACGTCTGCGACGCGGATGGCATGATGGTGTCCATGACAACCACGCTGCTGTCCTCCATGGGCTCCCGCGTCGTGCTGCCCCGATCGGGCGTGCTGATGAACAATGGCGTCATGTGGTTCGACCCGCGCCCGGGCAGCGCCAATGAGATCGGGCCGAACAAGCGGCCGCTGACCAACATGTCCCCGGTCATCGTGGCCGATGAATCTGGCAACCCCTCGATGGCCCTGGGGGCCTCCGGTGGCCGGCGCATCCTGGCCGCGGTGTTCCAGACCCTGGCGCTGGTCAACGGCTTCGGCATGGACCCGGAGGCGGCGGCGCATTTCCCGCGCATCGATGTCAGCGGCCCCGAAGGCGCCACCGCCGATCGCAGCCTGCCGCAGGCCACCCTGGACGGCCTGGCCGCTGCCGGCCCGCTGGAGGTGGTGGAACACGCCGTGCTGCCGGTGAATTTTGCTTGTCCGAACCTGATCCAGATCCGGGCGGGTGGCGAACGGGTGGGTATCACCGATGTCATGTCCCCCTGGTCGGCTGCCCTCGCCGAGGCATGACGGAAGCGCTGACCCTGGCGGAGGAAATCGTCCTCCTCGCCCTGGATGACGAAACGGGGCGCCCGGTCGGCCGTGGCGGCATGGCGCCGGACCGGGCGCTGGCCGGCGCGCTGCTAATGCAATTGGCCCTCGCCGGGCGCGTGGACACGGACCGGGACCGGCTGTTCGTACTGGACGCCACGCCGCTGGGCGATGCGGCGCTGGACGCCGCGCTGGCACGGCTGGCCGCCCCCGGCGCCCCCGCCGATGCGCGCGGCGCCATCCCGCTGCTGGCGCGCGACGCGCCCGCCGCCCGCGCCGCCATCCTGGACCGGCTGGTGGCGCGCGGCATCCTGCGGCGGGTGGAGGACCGGGTGCTGTGGATTTTGCCCGACCGTCGCCACCCGAAAACTCCCGGCCGGCCGGAGGTGACGGAAGCCCGCGCCCGGCTGCGCGCCCTGCTGCTGGAGGGCGAGATCCCGGCGCCGCATGACGCGCTGCTGCTCGGCCTGGCGCGTGCCGCCGGGCTGCTGCCGCTGATCTTCACGCAGACGGAGCTGGAGGCCGTGCAGCCCTGGCTCGGTGTGGTGACGCGGATCGAGAGCCTGAATCGGTCGCTTGCCGTGGCCGTGGCCGATCTGCGCGGCGCCGGTCTCGGCACCAGCCAGCGCGAAGGCTGAAGCGCGGCATACAATTTGCCCTGTACCCCGGCAGAGGGTGCAAGGCGTGCCACGGCCCTGGGCGGATGCCCAAGGGATGAGCGCCACCCCTCGGTTTCTGATCGCTGGGAGCGCAATCAATGCAGACGCGTCGTACTCTGCTCGGGCTGACCGCCGCGAGCCTCGGGGGCCTCGCCGCCCCCTCCATCGTCCAGGCGCAGCCGGCCTGGCCGAACCGTTCGATCCGCCTGGTCGCGCAATTCCCACCAGGTGGGCTGGTGGATACGGTGGCGCGGCTGATGGCGCCGGTCATGGCGCAGGCGCTGGGCCAATCCGTGGTGGTGGAAAACCGCGCCGGCGCGGGTGGCATCATCGGCACCGACGTTGTGGCGAAGGCGCCGGCGGATGGCCACACGCTGCTGGTCAGCCATGCCTCCGTGCATGTCTTCTCCACCGCCACGCGGCCGGCGCTGCCCTTCCACCCGATCAACGACTTTACCCACATCATGCATATGGTGGAGGCGCCCAACATCATCCTGGTGCGCGCAAATTCGCCGTTCCAGTCGCTGGAGCAACTGCTGGCCACGGCGCGCACGCAGCCGGTGCGCTTCGGTTCCTCCGGCATCGGCTCCGCCCCGCATCTGCTGGGCGCCATGCTGTCCTCGGAGGCGCGGGCGCCCAACCTGGACCATATCCCCTATGCCGGCAGCGCGCCGGCCATGCAGGATGTGCTGGCCGGCAACATCGAATGCATGGTGGACCCCATCACCACCAACACGGCACAGATGCGGGATGGTTCGCTGCGGGCGCTGGCGGTCTCCACGCCGCAGCGGCTGACGATGTTCCCCGACCTGCCGACCTTCGCCGAGCTGGGCTTTCCGAAGCTGACCTCCGCCCAATGGCTCGGCCTGTCTGGGCCGAAGGGCCTGCCGGCGCCGGTGGTGGAACGGCTGGCGGCGATCGTTCCGCCCATCCTGGCGCGGCCGGATCTGATGACCCGCCTGACCGACCTGCAGACGCTGCCGCGCATCCCCCAGCCCATCGGCGATGCCTTCGTGTCGGTCATCCGCGAGGAGATCACGGCGTGGACCGCTGTGGCACGGCAGTTCAACATCGTGGTGGGTTAGCAGCCCTGGGGCAGGCCGGCCTGACGGCCAGCCGCCTTTCGTGTCAGGCTCCCGCAAAAGCCCTGGGGGCCACCATGTCGCTGACCATGCCGGAGGAGATCCTGCTGCTTCTCCTCGATGACGAAACCGGCAAGCCGGTGGGGCTGCCCGGCCCCGCCGGCGACCTGGCACTTGCCGGCGCCATCCTGATGGAGCTGGCGCTGGCCGGGCGCATCGACACGGACTTGGACCGCCTGGTGCTGGTGCAGAAGCGGCCCACGGGCGATGCGCTGCTGGATGGCGTGCTGGCGCGGCTGGCCGCTGGCGAGGCGGCCGGCGCGGTGGAGCGCACCAGCCGCTGGTGGATCCAGGACATCGCCAAATCCGCCCCGGCGCTGCGGGCGCAGGTGCTGGAGCGCCTGGTGGATGGCGGGGTGCTGCGGCGGATCGAGGATCGGTTCCTGTGGGTCTTCCCCGAACGCCGCTACCCAAAGGCCACCGGCCGCGCCGAAACGGCGGAGGTGCGGCGCCGCCTGCGCGGCGTGCTGCTGGAGGATGACATCCCCGACCCGCGGGATGCGCTGCTGATTGGCCTGGCGAAATCCACCGGCCTGGTGGCGCTGGTGCTGTCGGAGGATGAGCATGCGCGGGCCGCGGCGCGGGTGGAGCAGGTGGCGGGGCTGGAGGAACTGTCCCGCTCCCTGTCTGCCGCGACGCGGGATGTCTATGCCGCGCTGCTCCGCCAGGGCGCGATGCATTGACAGCCCGTCAGGTCAGCCGCGGCGGCCGCCACCGGAACGCCACCGCGGCCAGACGTGTGGCCACCGCGCCGGCCACCGCGGCGATCACCACCACCACTACCTCATCGATCTCGATCTCCGCCCCGCGCAGCATCAGATAGGCCGAGAGTGCCAGGCTCCAGATCAGCGCGACCTCGCCATAGAAGCCGGTTTTAAGGTTGGGGATGTCGCCGCCGCCGCGCAGCACGTCGCGGAGGATGCCGCCCCCGGCCCCGGTGATGGTGCCGAGCAGCGGCCCCCATAGCCAGAACGGCTCCGCCCGCATGCCGAAGGCCACCGCGACGCCGAGCACCGTGCTGGCGCCCAGGCCGAGCGCATCGGCCGTGTCGAACAGCCAGCGGTCGATCTGCCGCCGGCGCATCGCCACTGTCGCCTGCGCCACCCAGAAGGCCAGGATCAACCGCCCGCGCAGCAGCGCCCAGAGGTGGGCCACCGCCCAGAAGCCGATCACCGTGCCGAAGATCAGGATCAGGAACATCGGGTCCCGGGCGATGCCGATGGGGAAGCGGCCGACCAGCAGGTCCCGCAGCACCCCGCCGGCGGTGGCGGTGACGCCGGCCAGGACGAAGGCGCCGAACAGGCTCCAGCCGCTCTGCCGCGCCGCCAGCGCGCCGGCCAGCGCCGCCGCCAGCACGCCGATAATCTGGAGGGACAGGAACCAGGCGCTGTCGATGGTCTGCGACAGCAGCAGCGGGAAGCGGAAATGGGTGCCGATCGCCGCCAGCGTGCCATCGGCGCGCAGCGAGGCGATGGCCGCATCGAAGGCGGCGAGGGTTTCGGCGGAGGTGGTGGCGCGGCTGAAGGCGAGGTGCAGCGGGATGCGGTGGCGCATCGCCTGTTCCTCCACCGCCTGGCCCGCGCCGGCGGCGGTGATGGCAAGCGCCACCGAGAGGCGTTCGGCCAGGAAGCCGTCGATCTCGCCGGCCAACAGCCGGCGAATATTGGTGGCGTCATCCCCCGCCGCCCGCACCCGTGCCGGATCGGGTGGGTTGGCGATGAAGGCATCCAGCGCCGCGTCGAAATAGCTGTAGCCGGACCGCACGCCGAGCCGGAACCGGGCGCTGCCGGTGAGATGGGCGGCAAGCCCCGCCGCATCCGTGAAGCGCAGCGCCGCCGCTTCCCCGCGTCGCATGATCAGCACATTGGTGTCGTGGCGATAGGGGCGGGACAGGGCATAGCGCGCCGCCCGCGCCTCGGTGGCGGCGATGCCGGGGATCAGGTCCATCCGCCCTGCCGCCACCTCCTCCAGCAGCGGCAGGTAGGCCATCGGCGTCCAGCGCAGGTCCTGCCCGGCGCGGCGGGCGATGGCGCGCACCATCTCGATGTCGAGGCCGGTCAGCTCTCCCTGCCGCAGATATTGCTGCGGCTCGGAGGCATACCAGCCGGCCCGCAGCGGCTGTTCCGGCCGCGTCTGCGCCAGGACCGGAAGCGGCCCCGACAGCAGCGCCAGCAGCAGCAGCAGCCAGCGCAGCTCAGGGCGCCGCATGGTCCTTGCACCATTGCGCCACCTGGGCGTGGGTCGCGAACCAGACGCCCTCGAACTTCTTGATCCGCGTCACCAGCCGGTCCAGCAGCGCGATGCGGCTGCGGTGGCCGATGACATGGGGGTGCATGGTCAGCAGGAACATGCCGCCTTCCTCATAGGCCCCATCGAATTCGGCGGCGAAAATCTCCTCCACCGCGGAGGGCGGCGTGTAGGGGCGCAGGCCGGAGAAGCGCAGCATGTTGAAATAGACGGCGTCGTCGCGGATCCACTCCGGCGGCAGTTCGACAATGCCGGTGGGCTCGCCCTGATCCAGCAGCTCATACGCATCGTCGTCGGCCATGAGGGAGCTGTCGTACAGCAGGCCCATCTCCTTGATGATGGAGAGCGTATCGACCGAGAAATCCCAGGATGCGGTGCGGATGCCGACCGGGCGCTGGCCGCTGACTTTTTCCAGTGTTTCCGCCGCGCGGAGGGTGAGTTCGCGCTCAACGCCGGGGGGCAGCTTGGTGTTGGCCTCGTGAATCCAGCTATGCACGCCGATCTCATGGCCTTCCTGGGCCACGGCGCGGACCTCCTCCGGGTGCAGCAGGGCGGAGACGGCGGGATAGAAGAAGGTGGCGGGGATGCCGTGCCTGGCCAGCAGGGCGCGGATGCGCGGCACGCCCTGGCGGTTGCCGTATTGGCCCTGGCTGATCCGCATCGGGCTTTCGTCATTGTCGCGCAGCGGGATCGTCTCATGATCCGCGTCGAAGCTCAGGGTCACGCAGCAGCGCGCGCCATCCGGCCAATGCGTCGGCCGCATGCTGCGCCCGGCGCGCGCCCGGCCGACGATGTTGCGCCATTCGGCCTCGCTCCATTCCCACGGATTGCTGCTGGTCATGCTGCGGGGTTTCCCTGGCCCTGGTGAGACGCCATGCTGCACGCCGATGCCCCGATCCGGAAGCCCCGCATGAACACGCCGACCGACCCCGCGCAGATGACCGCGGAGCAGCTTCTGGCGCTCTACGCCGCCCGCGCCCTGTCCCCGGTGGAGGCGCTGAAGGCGGTGATGGAGCGGGTGGCGCGTTACAATCCCTGGGTGAACGCCTTCGCCACCATGAACCCGCAGGCGCTGCGCCATGCTGGCGAGTCGGAGGCGCGCTGGGCGGCGGGCCGGCCGATGGGGATGCTGGACGGCGTGCCCTGCACGGTGAAGGACCTGCTGAACATCGCCGGCCTGCCGACCCGCCGCGGCAGCCTGACGACCGATGCGACGCCGGCCACCGAAAACGCGCCGGCCGTTGTGGGGCTGCTGGCGGAAGGCGCTGTCATCATCGGCAAGACCACCACCACGGAGTTCGGCTGGAAAACGCCGAGCGACTGCCCGCTGCATGGCGTGACGCGCAACCCGTGGAATCCGCAGCGCTCCGCCGGCGGCAGTTCGGCCGGCGCGGGTGCCGCGGGGGCGGCCTGCTTCGGGCCGCTGCATATCGGTACCGATGCCGGCGGGTCCATCCGTATTCCGGCCGCCTATTGCGGGCTGGTCGGCGTCAAGCCGAGCTACGGCCGCATCCCGCAATGGCCGCATGGCGCCTTCTCCAACGTCGCCTGCGCCGGGCCGATGACGCGCAGCGTGGGCGATGCCGCGCTGATGATGTCCGCCATGGCCCGCTTCGACCTGCGCGACCCGGTCAGCCTGCCGGATGACCCGCGCGACTGGCGGGTCGGCATGGACCAGGGCGTGGCCGGGCTGCGGGTGGCCGTGGTGCGCCGCCTGGGCTTTGAGCCGCCGCTGGATGCGGAAGGGGAGGCCGCCTTGCAAGTCGCGGCCAAGCTGCTGGCCGAACAGGGCGCCATCGTCGAGGAAGCGGACCCGGAACTGCCCGACACCCGCGCCATCTTCTCCCGCGTCTGGGGCGTCGCCATCGCCCGCATCTGGCACGGGGCTTCCGAGGAAAAACGCACCCAGCTCGATTCCGGGATCGAGGAGGTTGCGCGCAGGATGGGCGACATGTCCGCCGCCGATTTCCTCGGCGCGGACCTGTTGCGGGTGGAATGCGGGCACGCGATGGCGCGCTTCCACCAGCGCTACGACCTGATCCTGACGGCGGCCACGCCGACCGCCGCCTTCGACGCCGATGCCCCCACCATCAAGCCGGTGGAATCACTCTGGCGCGATTGGGCGCCCTGGACCTTCGCCTTCAACCTGACCCGCCAACCCGCCATCGCCGTGCCGATCGGGCTGGACGAGGCCGGCATGCCGCGCGGCGTGCAGGTGGCGGCCGCGATGTACCGGGACGACCTGGCCTTCCGCGCCGCCCGCGCCCTCGAACGCGCCGCCAGCTTGCCCCTGGCCAATCCGGCGGAAACCGGGCAGATGCGGGCGAAGCTGAATTAGCGGCCCGATGGCCGAAGGGCCGCATGGCCCGGAGGTCTGAATCGGCCCGCAAAGTGGAACTAGGGGGATTCATTCATGCGGCTGGTGACATTCACGCGTCCGGGCAAGCTGCAGCAGGAAGTCGGTGCGCTCGGCGCGGGCAATGCGGTGCTCGACCTGGCCGCCGCCGAGCCGCTGCTGCGCGGACAGAGCATGCTGGACCTGGCCGCCGCCGAACCCGCCCTGTTGGCCAAGGCGCGCGCCGCCATGGCGAAGGCGCCGGTCGTGGAGGGCGCCAAGCTCTGCGCGCCCATCCCGCGCCCGCCGAAGAACGTGTTCTGCGTCGGCAAGAATTACCATGAGCACGCCAAGGAGTTCGCCGGGTCGGGCTTCGATGGGGGCGCCAAGGATGTGGTGCCGCCCTTCCCTGTGGTGTTCTCCAAGCCGCATACCAGCATCATCGCCAATGGCGAGAAAATCCTCGGCCATCTCGATACCACCGGCGGGCTGGATTATGAGGGCGAGCTGGGTGTTGTGATCGGCGCCGGTGGCCGCGGCATCACCAAGGCGGACGCGCTCCGCCACGTCTTCGGCTACACCATCATCAATGATGTCACCGCGCGCCATCTGCAGAAGCGGCACAGCCAGTGGATTCTGGGCAAGGGCCTCGACAGCTTCTGCCCGATGGGCCCGGCCATCCTGACGGCGGATGAGGTGCCGGACCCGACGAAGCTGGTGCTGACCACCTGGGTGAATGGCGAACAGCGCCAGCACGCGCCGGTTTCCGACCTGATCTTCGACATCCCGACCCTGATCGAGGCGATCAGCGCCGTCATCACGCTGGAGCCGGGCGATGTGATCGCCACCGGGACGCCGGCCGGAGTTGGCATTGGCTTCAACCCGCCGGTCTTTCTGAAGTCCGGCGATGTGGTGAAGATCGAGATTTCGGGCATCGGCGTGCTGGAAAATGCCGTCGCCTGACGCGTGAACCAACGGGAGGAAACAACAACCATGGATCGTCGCACACTTCTGGGCGCCGCCGCGGCACTGCCCTTCGCCAGCCAGGCTCTCGCGCAGGCCCCATTTCCCTCGCGTGCGCTCAATATGGTGGTCGCCTTCCCGCCGGGCGGGCAAGCCGATCTGGCGGCACGGCCGGTTGCCGCGGCACTCGAGAAAATCTTCAGCCAGCCGGTGGTGGTGCAGAATCGCGGCGGTGCGGCGGGTGCCATCGGCAACGCGCATGTCGCCCGCAGCGCGCCGGATGGCTACACCACGCTGATGGCGCTGTCCTCGCTGGCC
The DNA here is from genome assembly GCF_051433165.1 of Falsiroseomonas sp. E2-1-a4. NCBI lineage: Bacteria > Pseudomonadati > Pseudomonadota > Alphaproteobacteria > Acetobacterales > Roseomonadaceae > Falsiroseomonas > Falsiroseomonas sp. E2-1-a4. Next base: position 139,618 of record NZ_JBHMFS010000010.1, read on the forward strand.
GTGATCCCGGCGGCGGAGCGCCTGTTCGACCGAACGCCGCAATACACCGTGGACCAGTTCACGCCGATCGCGCGGGTGAATGCGGACCCGACCATGCTGGCGGTCGCCGGCAATGCGCCCTGGCGGACGATGGAGGAATTCATCGAGGCGGCGAAGGCGAAGCCGGGTGACCTGACCTATTCCTCCTCCGGCACCTACGGCACGTTGCATGTGGCGATGGAGATGCTGGCGGCGGCGGCGGGCATCCGCATGCTGCATGTGCCCTTCGCCGGTGGCGGGCCGGCGCTGACGGCGCTTCTCGGCGGCCAGGTGAACGCGCTGTCCTCCGCCCCCGGCCCGCTGGCGCAGCATGTGGCGCAGGGCCGCGTGCGGGTGCTGGGCTGCTGGGGCAAGGACCGTGTGGCCGCCTTCCCGGATGTGCCGACCTTCATCGAGAAGGGGTATTCCGACGTGGAGTTCTACATCTGGGCCGGGCTGTTCGCCCCCGCCGCGACGCCGGCGCCGGTGGTGCAGCGGCTGCGCGATGCCATGCGGCAGGCGGTGCAGGACCCGGTGGTGGTGAACGCCTACACCGCCGCCGGCGCCCCGGTGGCCTATCTCGACGCGCCGGAGTTCAAGACCTTCTTCGAGGAAGACAGTGCCCGCCTGCTGCGCGCCGTCGCCCGCATCGGCAAGGTGGAGTAGCGCCGCACGGCTTCACAGGCCCGTCTGCCGGTGCCAGCCTGCACCGGCATGAAGGAGCAACGCCCGATGGACCATCCCGCACTCGCCTGGCTCGCCACCCAGCAGGCCGCCATGACCGAGGCGCTGCGCGAGATGGTCGATACCGATGGCGGCAGCTACGACAAGGAAGGCGTCGACCGCGTCGGCGCCCAGGTCGCGCGCTTCATGGAAGCGCAGGGCATCCCGGTGGAGGTGATGCCGCAGCAGAAGCATGGCGACTGCGTCCGTGCCACGGTCGAAGGCGGCGATGCCACACGCGGCGGCAATGCCCGCGAGAACATCCTGCTGATGGGCCATCGCGACACCGTCTTTCCGAAGGGCGAGCCGCAGCGCCGCCCCTTTACCATCGAGGGTGACCGCGCCTTCGGCCCCGGCGTCGCCGACATGAAGGCGGGGCTGGTGATGAACATGTTCGTCCTCGCCGCCTTCAAGAAATTCGGCGGCGCCCCCGGCCCGCTGGTCGCGCTGTTCACCGGCGATGAGGAAATCGGCTCGCCGGAGGGCCGCCCGGTGATCGAGGCGGAGGCCAAGGCGGCGCGCGTGGTGTTCAACTCCGAACCCGGGCGGCCGAGCGGCGGCATCGTCACCGGCCGCAAGGGCGGCGTGTTTTCCGTCTTCGATATCGAGGGCAAGGCTGCCCATTCCGGCGGTAATTTCGAGGCCGGCATCAGCGCCATCGGCGAATTGGCCGCGAAGATCACCGCGATCCATGCGCTGACGGATCTGGCGCGCGGCATCACGCTGAATGTCGGCCTGGTGACCGGCGGGCAGAGCGTGAACACGGTGGCCCCGCACGCCCAGGGCCAGATCGACCTGCGCTATGTGGAGCCCGCGGACCGGGAGGAGGTGATGGCCAAGATCCACGCCATCATCGACAAATCCTTCGTGCCGGGCACCCGCGCGAAGCTGACCATCAAGGGCGAATTCCTGCCGCTGACGCAATCGCCGGAGGCCGCGAAGCTGTTCGCCACCTACCGTGCGGCGGCCACCGAATCCGGCTTCGACCCGAGCGGCGAGTTCAGCGGTGGCTGCGCCGATAGCGGCTTCACCGCGGCGATGGGCGCGCCGACGCTGTGCGCCGTCGGTCCCGTGGGCGGCAAGGCACATACGCCGGAGGAATATCTGGAGCTCAGCAGCCTGGTGCCGCGGGCGCAGGCGGTGGCCCGCGCCATCCTGAAGCTCGGCCCGGCCTGAAAGGGGCCGGCCTGAAGGGGGCCGGCCTGAAGGGGAGGGTCAGCGGTCGATCGGCCGCCACCCCTCCACCAATCCCCACCCCACTCGCGTAAACCGGAATACGTTCCCGCCGCCTGCGCCAGGCTGGTCTTCCGCCCGGCTGATTTCCACGCCCTTGATGTGGCACAGCAGCAGCGCGCCCACCCCGCCATGCGCCACGATCGCCACATCGCCGGGCGGCGCCTGTGCCAGCACGGCACGCACCGCGCCGACGATGCGGGCCTGCGCATCCGCCGCCCGTTCCCATCCGCGCACGCTGCGCTCCGGTTCGGCGAAGAAGGCATCCGCCGTCGCCTCGAATTCCGCTGGCGGCAGGTAGCCCGTGGCGCTGCGGTCATTCTCCCCCAGCGCCTCGACCGGCGTGAAGCCGAGGCCGAGATGCACGGCCAGGATTTCGGCCATGTCGCGCGCCTTGCGCTCCGTGCTGCTGAACACCGCGCGAATGCCCGGGATCCAAGGCTGCGCCAGCATGGCGCGGGACCGTTCCAGCCCGCGCGGCGAAAGCGGCCAGTCGGGGACCGGCACGGAGGGGTCGATGGCGACCTCGGGATGCGTCAGGAAGTGGACTTGCGCCATGGCTGCCGTAAGGATGCGTTTCGCCGCGACCCTACCACGGAGATCCGCTTGCCCAACCCGGCCACCCGCACCCCGCCCAGCGATGCACCCAAGCTACGCACCATCGCCATGCCCGCCGATGCCAATCCCTCCGGCGACATTTTTGGTGGCTGGCTGATGGGGCTGATGGACCTGGCCGCTGGCAATGCCGCCGGGCGCCGTGGCCGCGGCCGGGTGGCGACCATCGCGGTGGAGGGCATGAAATTCCACATGCCGGTGCTGGTCGGCGACGAGGTCAGCATCTTCGCGGAGGTCGTCTCCGTCGGACGTACCTCCATGCGGATCGAGGTCGAAGCCTGGCGACGGGAACGCTCGGCGGAGGAGATGTGCCTGGTGACGGAGGGCGTCTTCACCTTCGTCGCCATCGACGAGAACCGTAAGCCGCGTGCGGTGCCCGCCGCATGACGCGGTCCGATGATGGGAGGGCCGAATGGCCCGGACAGCTGGGTCAGCCCTCCAGCCTCATCCGCGACCATGTGATTCGCTGGTCCGAATGCGACCTCTACGGCCACGTCAACCATGCGGCCTATCTGGTGCTGTTCGAGGATCTGCGCGTGGCACATTGGCAGGCGCTGACCGGCGCAGCGCTGGCGCCGGACCGGCCGGGTCCGGTCGTGGCGCAGCTCGATGTGCGTTACCTGCGCGGCGTGCGGTTCAACGACGCGGTGACGCTGACCTGCCGCACCGTCTCCTTCCGCCGCAGCTCCTATGTGCAGGACTACGCGCTGCTGAAGGATGGCGAGGCCTGTTGCACGGCCCGCGCCGTCTGCGTCATCACGCGGCAGGATAGCGGCGAGAAGGTGCCGCTGACGCCCGAATGGCGCGCCCTGCTGGAAGCGCAGGGCGCGGAGGCGGCGTAAATTCAGCGCCGCCAGGGCCGCCGTTGCCACAGCCCCTGCAGCACCGCATGGTCGGCGCGCATCATGTCCCGGTAATCCTTGCCGATCAGCGGCCGCAGCGGCAGCCCGGTGCGTTCCGCATCCGCGATCAGCGCCGGGTCGGCCAGCGCCTCCCGGAACGCCGCCTCCAGCCGGATGCGGATCTCGTCCGGCAGGCCGGGCGGCGCGCCGATGCCGCGGGCGGAACCGCCGAGCACGTCATAGCCCTGGTCCTTGAAGGTCGGCACGTCACCGGTCGGCGCCCAGCGCACCGGCCCGCCCTGGGCCAGGCAGCGGATGCGGCCCTCCCGCATCAGGCCCAGGCCCTCGCTCATGTTGAAGCTGCCCACCGGCAGGCTGCCGCCCAGCACGTCCCGCTGCACCGGCGCGGTGCCGTTGTAGGGGATGTGCAGCAGGCGCACATCCGCCGCTTCCTCGAAGCTCAGCTGCAGCATGTGGTCGTCGGAGCCGATGCCGGCGGTGCCGACGCCGATGCCCTCCGGGTCCTTCTTCGCGGCGTCCTTGAGGTCGTCCAACGTGCGCCAGGGGCTGTCGGCGCGCACCCAGAAGCCACCCGGATCGTCCACGATATTGGCGATGTAGGTGTAGTCTTCCGGCCGATAGCGCGGCGTGCGCTCGATCGCGACCGCATGCATGGCCGTGTTGGTCAGGGCGCCGAGCGTGTAGCCATCCGGTGCCGCGTTGAACAACGCCTCGAAGCCGAGCTGGCCGGCGGCGCCGGGGCGGTTGACCACGGCGAAGCGCGCGCCGGCCAGGCGCGGCGTTACGTAATGCACGATGGGGCGCACCATGTTGTCCACGCCGCCGCCGGGCGGGAAGGGGACGATCACCTCGATCGCACGGTCGGCCGGCCACGCGGCCTTGGCCAGGCGCGGCGCGGCAAGGGTGGCCACGGATGTGGCGGCAACACCCAGCAGGGTGCGGCGGGTGGTCATGGTGGGTCCTCCCGGGGACGATTTCCGACAACATGGCGCGGCCGCGCGCGGCATGCAACAGCCTGATCCGGAACCATAATCCGTTCTGCAGGACGCAACGTCCACCCCAAGGCGCAGCCGATCGCGGCAACAGGCAGCACGTGCTGGCGGCGCTGCGCCCGGCGCCGCATTCTGCGGCCAAAGCCGGAGGAACCCCGATGTCCCGTCTCGCCACCGTCTTGGCCGCCGCGCTGCTTCTGGTCGCGCTTCCCGCCGTGGCGGAGACGCCCTTGCCCTGCCGCCTCGGCCCCGATGCCCAGGACACGCATCTGCACGCCGCCCCTGTCGAGATGGTGGTGCTGGCCGGGCCACAGCGGACTGGCCGCACCGAATACCGGATGCTGGTCCACAACCCGCACCCCTGGCCCGCCGCCGTGCTGGCCGCGATCGACCTGCCCGGCATCGTGCCAGCCCCCGCCGAGCCGGTGACGCTGCCGCCGCACCAGGCGGCCCCTGTGCTGATCGGCTGGTTCCCGCATGACATGTCCCGCGGCCGCATGGCGCCCCCCTCGGTGGAGGCGGTGCGCGCCGCGATGACCATCCCCTTCTGCCAGGTGCTGGAGCCCAGCCCGGTCTCGCGTGGTGCGTCGCCCTCAGCCGGTGGCGCGATCCTGGCGCATGGCCTCCAGGTCATCCGCGATGAAGGCGCGCAGGATATCCGCCAGGGGCTCTGACCGGACGAAGCCGAGGCCGGGGGCGCGGGTGGCGGCGAAGGCGGCGGGCCAGCCGGCGACGATCGCCTCCACCTCCGCATCCGGCACATGCCTGGCGAGCGCCCGTGCCTCCGGCCCCGCCACTTCCTCCAGCGCCACCAGCATCTCGGCGATGCTGGCGGACAGGCCGGGCGGGTTGATGCCGCGGTCACGGCCGAGCTTCGCGCTGTCCATCCCCGCCGCATACGCCAGCCAATCCACCGCGCGGCGCGGGGAACAGACCCAGACCCGGAAATCCTCCGCCATCGGATACTGCGCCGGCAGACCCAGCAGCGGTTCGCGCAGCACGGCGGAGACGAAGGAACTGGCCGCGCGGTTCGGCCGGCCCGGGCGCACCATCACCGTCGGCAGCCGGATCGAGACCACATCGAGAAAGCCGCGCCGCGTCGCATCCGCCAGCAGCAGCTCGCCGATCGCCTTCTGCGCGCCGTAGCTGTTGGTGGGCAGCTGCCGCGCCTCATCCGGCACCATCGCGGACTGGCCGCCATCGAAGGAGGCGACGGAGGAGGTAAAGACCACGCGCGGCGGCGCCGGAAGCTTGCGGCAGACATCGATCAGCGCCTGGGTGCCGGCGATGTTCACGCGGATGCCAAGGTCGTAATCCGCCTCCGCCGCGGCGGAGACCACGGCCGCCAGGTGCACCACAAGCCCGGTGCCGGGCGGGATCGCCTGCGCCAGTACCGCCGCATCGGCCACGTCGCCGGCCAAGCAGCGGACGGGGAAGGGGGCCTCCAGCGGCGCCGGCTGGTGCAGGTCGAACAAGGTAAGGCCGGTGATGCGCTTCCCCCCCACCGCCGCATCCGCGGCCAGCCGCGCCGCCAGCCTGCGGCCCAGGAAACCGCCGCCGCCCAGGATCGTGACCTGCATCTGAATTCTCCCCCTTTTCCATTCGGTGGCGCGACTCGCCTCGTGCCAACTTGCCGGGACAGGGGCTGGCGCGCCACTCTCCGCCGCATGATCCCAGATCGCCCCGCCCGCCTCCTCCTCAATCGCCGCCATGGCACCCCCGGCGTGGTGGTGCTGCCCGATTCAAGCTTTCGCCGCGCGAAGGCGGAAATCACCTCCTGGCCCGGCTATGCGCCGACGCCGCTGCTGAAGCTGGAGGATGTGGCGGCCGAAGCGCGCGTCGCGGCGGTGCTCTACAAGGATGAGGGCGGGCGCTTCGGCCTCGGCAGCTTCAAGGCGCTGGGTGGCGCCTATGCGGTGGCGCGGCTGCTGGTGTCCGAGCTCGCCCGGCGCGGCGTCGCCAATGCCGCGACCACGGCGGAACTGGCCGGCGGCGCGCACCGGGATGCGCTGCGCGGCATTACCGTGACCTGCGCGACGGATGGCAATCATGGCCGCTCCGTCGCCTGGGGCGCCGAGCGCTTCGGCTGCCGCTGCGTGATCTTCGTGCATGAGACGGTCAGCCAGGGCCGCCGCGACGCCATCGCGAAGTATGGCGCGGAAATCCGCGTGGTCCCCGGCAATTACGACGACGCGGTGCGGGAAGCGGCGCGCACGGCGGAGGCGGAGAACTGGTTCGTCGTCTCCGACACGTCGTACGAGGGCTATACCGAAATCCCGCGCGACGTGATGCAGGGCTACCGCGTCATGGTAGATGAGGCGGCGGACCAGATGGAGGGCCAGGCGCCCACGCATGCCTTCATCCAGGGCGGCGTCGGCGGCGTGGCCGCGGCGGTCGCCATCCAGCTCCGTTCGCGTTTCGGCCCGGATGTGAAGGTCATCGTGGTGGAGCCGGACAAGGCCGCCTGCCTGCTGGCCAGCGCCGAGGCCGGGGAGCCTTCGACGGTGGCGGGGGAGCTGGATACGCTGATGGCGGGCCTCGCCTGTGGCGAGCCGAGCCTGCTGGCCTGGCAGGAGCTGGAGCGCAGCGCCTTCGCCTTCATGACCGTCTCCGACGAAAGCGCGGTGGACTGCATGCGGCTGCTGGCCCATCGCACGCCAAAGATCGTCGCCGGGGAGAGTGCGGTGGCCGGCCTCGCCGCCCTGCTGCTGGCGGTGCGGGAGCCGATGACGCGGATGCTGCTCGGGCTCGGGCCGGATAGCCGCGTGCTGCTGTTCGGAACCGAGGGCGCGACGGACCCGGAACTGTACACAAGGTTGATCAACCCCGCGGATTGACGCGGAATTGCTGCAGCGCGACATGCGGGAACCAAGGCGGCGCCCCGGCGCTGCCCGACTGATCCTTCGGAGAACCGCCGCATGAATCGCCGCCATCTAGTCGGCGCGGGCCTGGCCACACTGGCCGGCCCCAGCTTCACGACATCCGCCCAGGCGCAGGGCAATTGGCCGAGCCAGCCGATCCGCCTGGTGGTCCCTTTCGCCGCCGGCGGCCCGACCGACATCCCGGCCCGGCTGTTCGCGGAGCGTATTGGCGCCAACCTGTCGCAGCGAATCATCGTGGAAAACCGCACCGGCGCCGGCGTGCTGGTGGGGACGGAGGCGGTGGCCAAGGCGACGGACGGCCACAGCTTCCTCTACACCACCGTGGCGCATGCCGTGCTGCGCGCGCTGTTCCAGCGCCTGCCCTTCGACCCGGAGGCGGATTTCGTGCCGGTGGCGCTGGTCGGCGTGATCCCGATGCTGATCACCGTTGGCAAGGATTCGCAGATCCGCGACCTGGCCGGGTTGCAGGCGGCGATGAAGGCCGATCCGGGCGGCATGACCTATGCCTCCTCCGGCAATGGCGGCGCGCTGCATCTGGCGACGGAGCTGTTGCTGCGTTCGATGGATGCCCGCGCGCTGCACGTGCCCTATCGCGGCACCGCGGCGGCCATGCCGGATGTGCTGAACGGCACCATCCCGTTGATCGTCGATGTCGCGACCTCCGCGCTCGCCTATGCGCGCGGCGGCGAAACCCGCGCCCTGGCGGTGATGGACCGCACCCGCCTGCCGCAGCTTCCCGACGTGCCGACCACGGCGGAAGCCGGTTTCCCGGGGCTTGAGGCCTATACCTGGCACATGGTGATGGCGCCCAAGGGCACGCCGGCCAATGTGGTGCAGCAGGTGAACCGCGCCTTCATGCAGGTGGCGGCGGAGGCTGCGGTGCAGCAGCGCCTGTCCGACCTGGCGATGCGCCTGGTCACCGACAGCACGCCCGAATCCGCCGCCGCCTGGCTGCGGGCGGAGACCCAGAAATGGTCCGCGGTGGTGCGCGAGGCCAACATCACCATCAACTGAGGGGCACCCGCCCCCCGACGGCCCGGCGATCCAAGGTTGACGCCGGGCCATACTCTCCCCGACTGTTCCGCCCATGCATGAAGGGGCGGTAATTTCGCCCCAGGGGAGAACATGTCCATGACAGAACTGAAATTCGGCCGTCGCCACGCGCTGGCGCTCGGCACCGGTGCTCTGGCCACGCCATTCCTGCTGCCGCGCGGCGCCGCGGCGCAGGGGAACTGGCCGACCCAGCCAGTCCGCATGGTCGTTCCCTTTGCCGCCGGCGGCCCGACCGATGTGCCCGGACGCCTGATTGCGGAGGAGATGTCGAAGGGGCTGCCGAACCGCATCGTGGTCGAGAACCGCACCGGATCGGGCGTGGTGATCGGCACGGATGCCGTGGCGAAGGGGCCGCAGGATGGCTCCATGCTGCTGTACACGACCGTGGCCCATGCGGTGACCCGGGCGATGTTCCCGACGCTGCCCTTCGACCCGATCGCGGATTTCACGCCCTGCGCGCTGGTCGGCCAGGTGCCGGTCGTGCTGCTGGTGAACAACGATTTCCCGGCGCAGAATCTGGCGGAGTTCATCGCCGTGCTGCGCGCCAATCCGGGCAAGTACGACTATGCCTCCTCCGGCAATGGCGGCGCCGTGCATCTGGCGACGGAGCTGTTCCTGCATGCGGCCGGCGGGCTGCGGGTGAACCACATCCCCTATCGCGGCAGCTCCGCCGCGCTGCCGGATGTGCTGTCCGGCCGCGTGCCGATGATCTTCGACATCGCGGCTTCCGCGCTGCCCTACGCCCGGTCTGGCCAGTTGCGGGCTCTGGGGATCAGCACCAAGGAACGCTCCCCCCTCGCGCCCAATATCCCGACCATGATCGAGCAGGGTGTCGCGGGGTATGAGGCCTACACCTGGCACATGGTCCTGGCCCGCAGCGGCACGCCGCCGGCCATCATCCAGCAGGTCAACCAGGCGGTGAACCGGGCGGTGAACGTCCCGGCGGTAAAGGAACGGCTGCTGAGCTTCACGATGCAGGTGGTCAGCGACAGCACGCCCGAATCGGCCGCCGCCTATCTCCGCAGCGAAATGGCGGTGTGGGAACCGCTGGTGCGCGCCGCGGGCATCCGCGCGAACTGAGTCGCGGGCATCCGCGCCAACTGAGTCGCGGGCATCCGCGCTAACTGAGCGATCACGGCCCCAGCCGCGTCTGCGCCGGGGCGATCGCAGCCGCCGCCGGGGCGATCGCCACCTGGCGCAGCCCGGGCTGGTTGCCCGGCGTGGCCGGGCTGGGCTGCCACTGGCACAGCACCGGGCGTGCCCGCAGGTTCTGGCCGCGCTCATCGAAGCGCGCGCCCCAGCCGCAGGCGGTGCTGCCCTCGGCGATGTCGGTCGCCATCAGCGCGGCGCGGATGCGGTCCCGTTCCGCGCTGCCGGCCCGGTGCAGCACATCGAGGAAGATGTGCGCCCCGGTGTAGCAAGCCAGCCCGTGGCCGGAACGCGGCTCCGCCCCGTAGCGGCGCAGATACAGCTCGGCAAAGGCGCGGGCGCCGGGGGCGATGCGTTCATGCACCGCGAAGGGGGTGAAATCCGCGCTCATCGTGCCGGTGAAATCGGCGCCGATGCTGCGCGCCGTCTCCGCCAGCCCATAGCCGCCGGCGGTGCCGATCACCATGCGCGGGCGCCAATTCGCATCCCGCATGGCGCGGAACAGCAGCACCTCGTCCCCCGGCGCGCCGACATGCAGCACCACCTCCGCCTCCAGCCCGCGCAGACGCTGCACCAGGCCGGTGAGGTCGGTGGGGCGCGCGGCGTAGCTGGCGCGCTCGATCAGGGTCAGTCCGCGTTCCTGTATCAGCGCTTCCTGCGACGCGCCGATGGATTGGGCGCCGAGCGCATCCTCCTGCGCGATGGCCAGGCGCAAGGCGGTGTCCGGCCGGTTGAGGCCGTTGGCCACGATGCTCACCCCCTTCAGCGCCGTAGCGGCGAAATGCGTCGCCTGGGGGGAGGCGCGGAACACCCATCGAAAGCCGCGCCCGACCAGGGCATCGCCCAGCGCGCACAGCTCGAAGAACGGCACATTGGCCAGCTCCGCAACCTGGGAGGCGGGCAGCGCGATGGTGGTGCTGAAACTGCCGAAGATGGCGGCGACCCGCTCCGGGCCCTGCACAAGGCGACGCGCCTCCTCCGCCGCGGCGCCCTCGTCCGGCGCATCGGCACGCACCAGGGCGATGCCGCGGCCGAAGACGCCGCCGGCCGCGTTGCGGTCCTCCACCGCCAGATCCAGGCCGCGATAGCATTCATCGCCGAACAGCGCGGAGGGCCCGCTGAGCGGGAACAATGCGCCGAGCCGCAGGACGGGCCCGGCCGGTGGCGCCGGGGCGGCGCCGCTGCTGGTGGCGGGGGCCTGCGCGTGGCTGGGCGGCGCGAAGGCGCCCCATACCGCGCCGGCCAGCCCGCCGAGACTCCGGCGGCTGAAGCCCTGCATCCCTCCAACCCTCCCGGCGACGGGGGAGTTTTCCACGTCCGGCCGGCGCCGCACAAGCCCGGCACGTCCCGGCGTGCTGCCTTGACGTGTCGCGGCGCCGCATGGTCCCTCCTCCTCCGACCGAGGATAGGAGCGCACCATGTCCAACCTGCCAGCAGAGATGACCCTGATCGACCACACCCAGGGCGGCACGGGCAAGGGTGGTGGGCCGGAGGTGCTGGTGCCGGTGCGCGGCAAGCTGCCCAGCCCCGCGGCGGATGAGGTGCTGATCCGGACGGAGGCGGTGGGCGTGAACCGCCCCGATGTGGCGCAGCGCACCGGCAGCTATCCGCCGCCCCCCGGCGCCAGCCCCGTCATCGGCCTGGAATGCGCAGGCGAAGTGGTGGCCGTGGGCGCCGCGGTCACCCGCTGGAAGATCGGCGACAAGGTCTGCGCGCTGGCCAATGGCGGCGCCTATGCCGAATACTGCACGGCGCCGGAGGCGCAGACGCTGCCCTGGCCGGCTGGTTTCGACGCGCTGCGCGCCGCGGCGCTGCCGGAGACCTATTTCACCGTCTGGGCCAATGTCTTCGGCCATGGGCGGCTGGCGCCCGGCGAATCCATCCTGATCCATGGCGGGACTTCCGGCATCGGCGTCACCGCCATCCAACTGGCAAAAGCCTTCGGCGCCACGGTCTATGCGACGGCCGGCAGCGCGGAGAAGGTGGCGGCCTGCCTGGAACTCGGCGCCGATGCGGCCATCGACTACAAGGCCGAGGATTTCCAGGAGCGCATCAAGGCGCTGACCGGCGGCAAGGGGGTCGATGTGGTGCTCGACATGGTCGGCGCGCCGTATTTCACCAAGAATATCCGCTGCCTGAAGCTGGATGGCCGCCTGGTGATGATCGCCTTCCTGAATGGCCATGTGGCGGAGCAGGTGGATCTGCGGCCCATCATGGTGAAGCGCCTGACCGTCACCGGCAGCACCATGCGGCCGCGCACGACGGCGCAGAAGGCGGAGATCGCGCAGGCGCTGGAAGCCAAGGTCTGGCCGATGCTGGCCGAAGGCAAGGCGGCGCCGCGCATCTTCAAGACCTTCCCGCTGATCCAGGCGGCGGAGGCGCATCGGCTGATGGAAAGCAGCGCGCATATCGGCAAGATCATGCTGACCGTGCCGTGACGCCCTGGCTGGCCTTCGCCGCCGCGCTGCTGCTGCTGGCGCTGACGATGCGGCTGCGGGACCGCACGCTGCGCCGGGCAGGGCAGGGGCTGGCGGTGCTGCTGGCATTGGTGGCCACCATCCTGCTCGCGCGGCGGCCGGGCAGCGCGCTACCGCTGCCCGGGTCGCGCCCGCGGCCCTGGTATTCGCCGTGAGGGAAGCCCGATGAACCTGCATCGAATGCTGCTGTAGCGCCAAGCGGAGAGCCGGCCCGTGCTGGCGCGTGCCGTGCCGCAGGGCGCGATGGTGACGGAGGCGGATCTGCAGAAGCGGGCGCCGGGCGGCGCCGGGCAGGCGGCGCGGGAGATGCGGGCGGCCCTGTTGGACCTGCAACCGGCAATCAGTGTCGAATTGTAAGCGCATTTGCACAAAACCAGGCTTTTCGCGACACGGAGCGCGCGGCTAGGTTACCGCCAATGCCCATGGCTTCCGCTTTCCGGCTGCTTTTCGCAGCCGTCATCCTGTTTGGCGGTGCCTGGCCCATCACCAAGGCTGCGCTCGCGGATGCGTCCCCCCTGTGGTTCGGCCTCGGGAGGTCGGCGCTCGCCGCGCTTGGTGCGGCCATCCTGCTCGCGGCGATGGGGCGGCTGCGCTTTCCGGTGGCGGAGGATCGCCGTGCGGTGCTTTTCCTCGGCCTGTTCCAGCTCGGCGGCTTTTTCGCGCTGACGCATCTGGCGGTGGCGCTGGTGCCGGCCGGGCGCACGGCGGTGCTGTCCAATGTCGTGACCTACTGGCTGATCCCGCTTTCGGTGCTGGTGCTGGGGGAGCAAGTTTCCAGGACGCGCTGGTTCGCGGCCGGGCTGGGGCTGGCAGGCGCTGGGGTGCTGATCGGGCCGTGGTCGGTCGATTGGTCGCACATGGATTCGCTGCTTGGACATCTCATGCTGGTGCTGGCCGGGCTGCTCTGGACCATCGCCATCATTGCGTCGCGCAAATGGCCGCCACGCACGCCGATGTTCGAGCTGCTGCCCTGGTGCTTCGGCATCGGCGCGCTGGTCCTGGTGCCGCTGACGCTGCTGCTGGAGCCGGATGGCGGCGTCGGGCTGAGCTCCTGGCCGCATCTTCTGTATATCGGGCTGTTCGCCGCGCCGATCGGCACCTGGTGCGTGATCGAGGCCGGGCGCAAGCTGCCGGGCGCCGTCGCCTCCGTCGGTTTCCTGATGGTGCCGGCCTTCGGCGTGCTGGTCTCGACACTTTGGCTGGGGGAGCCGCTGGGCTGGGATGTGATCATCGGCGGCGCGCTGATCTTTGCCTCCGTTGTCATGGCGGCGCGCGGATGAAGCTCGTGGTCACCAGCCTGGGCGATGGCCCGCCGGTCGTGCTGCTGCACGGGCTGTTCGGCGCCGGGCAGAATTTCGGCACGGTGCAGAAGGCGCTGGCGGCGGAGGGGTTCCGGGTGCTGGCGCTCGACCTGCGCAACCACGGCGGGTCGCCCCATGCGGAGGGCATGGCCTATGCCGACATGGCGGAAGATGTGGCGGAGACGCTGCAGGCGGAGGGCGCCTGGCCCGCCACCATCATCGGCCATTCCATGGGCGGCAAGGTGGCGATGGCGCTGGCGCTGATGCGGCCGGAGGGGGTGACGCGGCTGCTGGTGGCGGATATCGCGCCGGTGCATTACCCGGCGCCGCTGTTCAACGCCTATCTCGCCGCCATGCGCGGCCTGGAACTGCGCCCCGGCCTGGCGCGGCGGGAGGCCGATGCGGCGCTGGCACCCGCCGTACCCGCGGCGCCGCTGCGCGCCTTCCTGTTGCAGAACCTGGATTTTGCCCAGGTGCCGCCCGCCTGGCGCATCGGGCTGGAGGAGATTGGCGCCGGCATGCCGGAGATTGCCGGCTGGCCGGATCTGCCGGGCCGCTACGATGGCCCCGTGTTGGTGCTGGCCGGCGACCGGTCCGACTACATCCAGCCGGCGCATCACCCGCTGTTCCAAAGCCTGTTCCCCGCCGCCCGCCACGCCAGCATCCCCGCCGGGCACTGGCTGCATGCGGAAAATCCGCAGGCTTTCCTGACTGTGGTGCGGGATTTCCTGGCCGCTCAGGCAGCCCCGTAGCCCAGCCGCACCAGCGTGATTTCCGGCGGCACCCCGACCCGCACCGGCAGGATCGAGGTACCCAACCCGCCCGAGACCACCAGATGCTTCCCTGCCTCCACCACATGCCCATAGGCGTAGCGATTGCCGAAGGCGGAGGGCACATAGGCCGAGAACCCCGCCACCCGCAGCTGCCCGCCATGGGTATGCCCGCACAGGGTCAGCGCCACGCGATCCGCCGGCACATCGGGGAAGATATCCGGCTCATGGCACAGCAGGATCACCGGGTCCCGGTCCTGCACGGCGCCGAGCGTGCGCGACAGGTCGTTGGCGCCGAGGAAGTGGCCGCGGCCCTGGCTGAAGGCCCAGAGGCTGCCGCTGCCCGCCAACCAGAAGCCCTGGTCACGGAAGCCGGTCTTCACCGCCGCATTGTGCAGCACCGAAATCCCGGCCTCCGCCAACACATGCGCCGTCCGCGGCACGCCGCGCCGTAGCCGCTGCACCTGCGGGTCGTCCCACCAATCATGGTTGCCGAGGATGGCGTGCACGCCATGCGGCGCGCGCAGCCCACGCAGCACCGCCGCCGTTTCCGCCACCGGAATGCCGTGCCGCACATAACGGCCATAGCCCCGGTAATCGCCCAGCAGCACCACCAGGTCCGGCCGCAACGCATTGGTCGCCGCCACGATCTCCGCCACGCGCCGCAGCGGCATATGCGGTTCGCTGGCATGAATGTCGGCGAGTGCGGCGATGGTCAGCGGCCGGCGCGCAGGCCAGTTCGGCGGGTTCAGCCGGTATTCGGCGACCGCCAGCCGCGAGGCCGGCTCGATCCAGAAGCCATACAGACCGCCCGCCCCGCCGGCCAGCGTAAGCCCACCCAGGGTCGTCAGCAGGGCGCGGCGGGTGGTCATGCGAAAGCCTCGGTTGCGCGATCGCCGCGTGGGACGATCTAGATGGAATGATTGAAAACTTCCCGGCCGACCGCGCCACAGCCTTGCAGCGGCTTGAATCCTTCGGCCCCCGCATGGGGCATCATTACGAGCGCGGCCGCAACACCGACCTCGGGCCAGGGCAGCGCCACGACGTCTCCCGCCTTTCGCCCGCCATCCGCCACCGGCTGGTGACGGAGGCCGAGGCGGTCGGCACCGCGCTGGCGCTGCACGGGCCGGAACGCGCGCAGAAATTCATCGAGGAGGTGTTCTGGCGCAGCTACTGGAAGGGCTTTCTGCAACTGCGCCCAGCGCTGTGGGCCGCCTACCGCGCCGAACTCGCGCAGGATCTGGCGCGGCTGGAGGCGGAGCCGGATCTCCAGGCGGCCTATGCTCGCGCGGCGGAGGGCAGCACCGGGATCGATGCCTTCGACGCCTGGGCGGTGGAGCTGCGCGACAGCGGCTGGCTGCACAACCATGCCCGCATGTGGTTCGCCAGCATCTGGATCTTCACGCTGCGCCTGCCCTGGACGCTGGGCGCTGATCTGTTCCTGCGCCATCTGCTGGACGCGGATGCGGCCAGCAACACCCTGTCCTGGCGCTGGGTGGCCGGGCTGCACACCGCCGGCAAGACCTATGTCGCGCGGGCCGAGAACATCCGCCGCTTCACCGGCGGCCGCTTCAATCCGGTGGGGCTGGAGGAGAATCCGCTGCCGCCTGCGCCCCCGGCACCCACCCCGCTGCAACCGCTTCGGCCCGTGGCGCCGCTGCCCGCAGGCCCGGTGGCGCTGCTGCTGCATGAGGATGATCTGCACCCCGAAAGCCTGTTGCCGCCCGGCCTGGCGGTCGGCGCCATCGCCGGCCTCGCGGTACCCCGCGCGCGGTCCCCGCTCGGCTGCGCGCCGATGGCCGAGCGCCACGCCTGGCAGGTGCTGGCGGATGGGCTGGTGCGGGCCGGCGCCCATTTCAAATCGCCCGCCTCGGCGCTGGCGCCAGAGGCGGTGGCCGGCTGGGCGCAGGCGCATGGGCTGCCGGTGGTGACGCCGCAGGCGCCGGTGGGCTGGACGGCAACGGCGCTGGAGGGGCTCGGCGTGGAGCTGCATGTGGTGCGCCGGGATTGGGATGCGGCCTGCTGGCCCGCCGCCACCAAGGGCTACTTCGCCTTCAAAGAGCGGATCCCGGCATGGCTCCGGGAATTGGCACCTTCGCCGCCTTCGGCTTGATCCGCGCTGCCCTGTCCGCATCCGCAGCACGCCACAGATACCAGGCCGCTATGGAGCGGAAGGGCGCCCAGGCCTCTCCGATCACGGCGAGTTCCTTCGGCTTCGGCTGCGTTTCCAGCCCGGCGGCGACCTTCCACCCCTCCCGCACGCCGAAATCGTCGATCGGCAGGACGTCACGCCGGCCGAGGGAGAAGATCAGGAACATCTCCACCGTCCAGCGGCCGACGCCGCGGATGGCGACCAGGCGCTCGATCAGCGCTTCGTCCGGCAGGCGCTGCGCGACGGCGCTGGTCGGCACCAGGCCGCCGACCGCCTTCTCCGCGATGTCGCGGATGGCAGCGGCCTTGTTGGCGGAAAGGCCGCAGCCGCGCATCGCCTCCGCGGTCGTGCCCAGCACCAGCGGGGCGGGGGGGAAGGCGTAGCCCGGATACAGCGCGATGAAGCGGCCGAGAATCGCCTCCGCCGCCCGGCCATGCACCTGCTGGTGGGTAATGGCGCGGACCAGGGCTTCGTAAGGCTCGCGCGAAGCGGGCAGCAAGGTGCAGGGGCCGATGCGGCGGATCACCGCCTTCAACACCGGGTCCCGCCGCAGATGGCGCAGCGCGGAGGGGCCGGCGAAGGGGCGGGGTGCCGCATTCATCCCCGGCGCCTCATCGGAACACCAGCGTCGGCAGCGCGAGTGCGATCGCTGGCACATAGGTGATCAGCATCAGGCAGGCGAAGATGACGCCGATGAACACCGGCAGATAGCGCATCATCTTGTCCACGCTGGTGCCGGCCACCTGGGCGGCGGCGAACAGGTTCACGCCGAAGGGCGGCGTGATCATGCCCATCGCCAGGTTCACCACCATGATCGTACCGAAATGCACGCCATCGATGCCGAAGCGCGAAGCCGCTTCCTGCAGCACCGGGGCCAGCACGATGATGCTGGCGCTGGTCTCCACGAACATGCCGATCACGAACAGGAACAGGTTGACGCCGAGCAGGTACAGCGCCGGGCTGTCGAAGGTGGCGACCAGCCAGGCGGCCGCCGCATCCGGCACGCCCTGCCGGTTCAGCAGCCAGGAGAACACCGCCGCGCAGGCGATGATGAACAGGATCACCGCGCTGCTGATCACCGACTTGCGGAAGATCGGGAACAGATCCCGCCAGCCGATTTCCCGGTGCAGGAACATGCCGACCAGGATGGCATAGGCGACGGCGACGACGCTGGCCTCGGTCGGCGTGGTGATGCCGCCATAGATGCCGCCCAGCACCACCACCGGCATGAACAGCGCGAAGCCCGCCTGGCGCGTCGCGGTCAGGAAGGGCAGGCGGCCCTCGCCATCCTGCTTGCCCCAGCCCTTGAGGCGGCACCAGATCAGCACCGTCACGACCAGCGCGGCGGCGATCAGGATGCCCGGGACGACGCCGGCGATGAACAGCTCCGGGATGCTGGTCTGCGTGGTCACGCCATACAGGATCATCGGAATCGAGGGCGGGATCACCACGCCGAGCTCCGCCGCGGTGGCCTGCAGGGCGGCGGCGAAGGCCACCGGATAGCCGGCGCGCACCAGGGCCGGAATCATGATGGCGCCGACCGCGAAGGTGGTGGCGACGGAACTGCCGCTGATGGCAGCGAAGATCATGCAGGTGACGACGCAGGTGGCCGGCAAGCCGCCCTGGATGCCGCCGACGATGGATTGCGCGAAGGCGACCAGGCGGCGGGAGATGCCACCCACATCCATCAGATTGCCGGCCAGAATGAAGAAGGGAATCGCCGCCAGCGGAAACTTGTCGAGCGCCACGAACAGCTGTTGCGCGGCGACGATCAGCGGGAAATTGGTGAAGCCATGGATGCCGACGATGGCGGCAAGCCCGATGGCCACGGCAACCGGCACGCTGATGGCGAACAGCACCAGCATGACGGTGAGCATCGCGCCACTCATGGCGCGTTATCCTTGAACACCGCGCCACTCATGGCGCGTTATCCTTGAACACCGCGCCACTCATGGCGCGTTATCCTTGAACACCGCGCCACTCATGGCGCGTTATCCTTGAGCATCGCGCCACTCATGGCGAGTCATCCTTATGATGGCCACTCATGCGGCGTAATCCAGTTCGGCGTCACGACGGTCGAGGAAATGGGCGACTGCGCCGATCATGGCGAAGACCGCACCGACGGGAATGGCGGCATAACCCCAGGACATCGAGACCTCGAGCCCGGCCATTTCCTGGAACTGCACGCGCTGCGCCATGGTCCAGCCGAACCAGAACATGACCCCCGTGAAGGAAAGCGAACAGGCCAGCGCCGCCGCCTCCACGGATCGCCGCAGGGCGCCGGAGGTCACGCGATGCGCCACGTCGATGGAGACCAGCGCGCCAGCGCGCAGCGCCAGTGCGACGCCGAGATAGGCCATCCAGATCAACGCGGTTCGCACCAGCGCCTCCGACCAGATGGAGGGAGTTTCCGTGGCGAAGCGTGCGAACACCTGCCACAGCCCCGCCGCCACCGCGACGGCCAGCGCCAGGCAGGCGAGGATGGCGGCGATGCCGGTGGCGACACGGTCCAGCCGCAGCACCGCCGTGCGCACCGCCCCCCTGGCTCCGCCGCCGGTACCCGCCCAGAGCGCCAGCAGCACCACGATGAGCGTGGCCGCCCCCGTGACCTGCAATGGCACCACGTTCATCATGTTCATCGCGTTGCTCTCGGATGCGGGTCAGGCAGGGCGGAGCGTTTCCGCTCAGTTGGCGCGCCACTCACGGATGCGGCGCAGCGTGGCGGAATCAAGCGTCCGCTCCCATTCCGCGAAGGCCGGGGCCAGCGCCGTCTGGAAGGCCGCGGTGTCCACCTCCGTGATCACCGTCATGCCCCGGCGACGCAGCTCGGCCACGCCGGCTTCCTCATCCGCGGTGACGCGGTTGCGGTTGGCGGTCTGCGCCTCACGCGCTGCCTGCTGGAAATGCGCGCGGTCGGCCGCGTTGAAGCGTGCCACCATCGCCGGGTTGCAGATCATCACCTGTGGCGAATAGACGTGGCGCGTCATCGTCATGTAGCGCTGCACCTGGTTGATATTGTTCGCCACGATGACCGAGATCGGGTTCTCCTGGCCATCCACCGTGCCCTGCTGCAAGGCGGGGATGAGCTCGGAGAAGGCCATCGGCGTCGGCAGCGCGCCGAGCGTCGTGAAGGCGCGCATATGCACCTGGTTTTCCATGGTGCGGATCTTCAGGCCGCGCAGATCGGCGGGGGTGTTCACCTCGCGCCGCGAATTGGTCAGGTTGCGGAAGCCGTTCTCGATCCAGACCACGCCGACCAGGCCGCGCGCGTTGAAGCGGCTCAGCACCTGCTGGCCGATCTCGCTGTCCAGCACGCCGCGCGCATGGGTGGCGTCGCGGAACAGGAACGGCACGTCGAAGATGCGGACTTCCGGCACGAAATTGCCGACCGGCCCGGTGGAGGTGAAGGTGCAGTCGATGGTGCCGATCTGCACGCTCTCGACCATCTCGCGCTCATTGTCGTTGCGCTGGGTGGCGACGCTGTAGCGCCCGCCGGTCAGCCGCTCCAGCGCCGTCTTGAAGGTGTGGGCGCCGACGCCGGTATGGCTGTCCAGCGGCAGGGCGTGCTGCACGGTCAGCTGGGTCTGCGCCTGTACGGGCGACAGGGCGAAGGGCAGCAGAAGCGCGGCGGCAAGGGCAACGCGGCGGGTTGTTTTCATGGACGGCCTATCCCTGTGATGAGCCCCGTTGGATCGGCGCTGCATGCTATATGCGTATAGATGCATTGCGGTGGGGGCATCAATCCCGGGTTCGGGGCGCGGGCCAGGCCCGCGCCCCCGGTCAGGCCTGGCTCAGTTGGCGCGCCACTCACGGATGCGGCGCAGCAGCGCGCCGTCCAGCGTGCGCTCATACTCCGCGAAGGCCGGGGCCAGCGCGGTCTGGAAGGCGGCGGAATCCACCTGCGTCACCACCGTCATGCCACGGCGGCGCAACTCCTCGACGCCGGACTGCTCGTCGGAGGTGACGCGCGCGCGGTTGGCGGCGGCGCCGGCCTTGGCGGCTTCCATGAAGGCGGCGCGATCGGCCGCCGACATGCGTGCCAGCATCGCCGGGTTGCAGATCAGGATGGCCGGGGAATAGACGTGGCCGGTCAGCGTCAGGAAGCGCTGCACCTGGTTCAGGTTGTTCGCCACGATGACCGGAATCGGGTTCTCCTGCCCGTCCACGGTGCCCTGCTGCAAGGCCGGCACCAATTCGGAGAACGCCATCGGGGTCGGCAGCGCGCCGAGCGTCGAGAAGGCGCGCATATGCACCTGGTTCTCCATCGTGCGGACCTTCAGGCCGCGCACATCGGCGGGGTTGTTCACTTCGCGCCGCGAATTGGTCAGGTGGCGGAAGCCGTTCTCCATCCAGACCACGCCGGTCAGGCCGCGGGCGGAGAAGCGGCCGAGCATGGTCTGGCCGATTTCACTGTCCAGCACGCCGCGGGCATGGGCGGTGTCGCGGAACAGGAAGGGCACGTCCAGGTTGCGGGTTTCCGGCACGAAATTGCCGACCGGGCCGGTGGAGGTGATGACGCATTCGATGGTGCCGATCTGCACGCTCTCGATCGCCTCGCGCTCATTGTCGTTGCGCTGAATCACCACGCTGTAGCGGCCGGCGCTGGCGCGTTCGAAGGCTTCCTTCAGCGCGGTGGCGCCGGCGCCGTAATGGCTGTTCAGCGGCAGCGGGTGCTGGATGGTGATCTGGGTCTGCGCGAGGGCGGGCGCGGACAGTGGCAGCGCGAGCGCGGCGGCAAGGGCCAGCCGGCGGGACATGGTGATCAAAGGCGTCTCTCCCCAGGGATCGGGGCGCCCTTGGCGGCGCCCCTTGGTGGCCCCGGGTATAAGTGAAGCGACCGCTGAGCTTCAAGCAGTGCCGCAAAGGTGGCTCGGCCGCGCCGAATGGTGCTGGCTTTCAGCCCGTCGCATCCTACACTCCCGGCCCGGCGTCCGTGACAGGAGTCGTCGATGACCGACCCGAAGGAGCCGCTGATCCGCGACTTGGTGGCGTGGATCGCCGCCGCGCCGCGCCCCTATGCGGAGGTTATGGAAAGCTGGCGCACCAACTGCCCGCGGCTGACAGTCTGGGAGGATGCGGTGGAGCGCGGGCTGGTGACCTGCACGGCGCGGGACGGCGCCCTGCTGGTTGAGGCGACACCGGCCGGGCGCGCCGCGCTCAGCCCAGCAGCGCCACCATAGCCCAGCCGACCAGCACC
Organism: Falsiroseomonas sp. E2-1-a4; assembly: GCF_051433165.1. Taxonomy (NCBI): domain Bacteria; kingdom Pseudomonadati; phylum Pseudomonadota; class Alphaproteobacteria; order Acetobacterales; family Roseomonadaceae; genus Falsiroseomonas; species Falsiroseomonas sp. E2-1-a4. The sequence goes on from NZ_JBHMFS010000010.1 coordinate 161,043, forward strand.
ACCCCGGCCAGGGACGGCGCCAGCAGTCGCCAGACCTGCGCCGGCCGCGCGCCATCGCCCGCCAGGCCGCAGATCATCGCGCAGACGGCAAAGGACATGCCCGCCCCGGCCGCGCCGGCGAAGTTGTGCAGGGCAGGGGCCAGCAGCGGCGCCAGGCCCGAGGCCTCGCCGAGTGCGGCCTGTACCGGCATCAGCGCGGCGTTGGACCCGACATTGCTGCCGGTGACGATGCCCGAGGCCAGCCCCAGAACCGGCACGGCATAGGGTGCGGCCGGCCCCAGCCCCTCCGCCGCCGCGGTGGCGAGCGCACCGGCAATGCCCGCGCCGGCCATCCAGCGCGCCAGCACCACATACAGCAGCATCGCCTGCGCCGGCCGCAGCGCGCGCAGCAGGGCCGCCTGCGCGCGCGGCCCGGGCTCGGCGCGGCGCAGCAGCAAGGCGCCGGCCACCAGCCACAGCACGATGGACACATGGGTGATGGGGAAGCCGGGCAGATCGGCATAGGGCGTCCAGGCCGGCGCGCCGGACCAGGACCGCGCCAGCAGCAGCGCCGCCGTCAGCAGCAGGTAGGGGGCCAGGGACCGCCCGGCCCGCTGCCAGCCCTGCGCCCCCCGCGGCGGGTCCAGCCGCCACAGGGCGAACAGCAGCGGGATGCCGGTGGCGAGGATGCCCGCGACCTCGAAGGGGAACAGCGCGTGGGAGGCGAGCAGGAGGCCCGACACCACCAGCAGAAAGCCCATCTGCGCCGCCTTCTCCCGCCGCGGCACCGCAACCCCGGCGGCGGCGCAGAGGCGCCACAGCACCGGCCCCATCAGCAGCAGCCAGGCGGCATTCGGCCAGGCGGTCAGCGCCGCGACATCCTGCGCTGGCAGCCCTGTCAGCGCCGCACCCAGCGAGGTGCCCGGCCCCAGCCCGCCCCAGGGCACCAGGGTCAGCGACAGCAATGCCATGGCGCCGGCCGGCGCCCCGCGCAGCCCCATGCCGCGGAGTGCGGAGAGCGCAAAGACGGCGCCGACGGCGAAGCCGGTGACGCTTTCCATGAAGCCGCCCATCAGCAGGCAGGCGACGAAGATGCGGCGCGGTTCTGGCGGCGTGTCGGCGGACGCGGCGCTTGGGCCGGCAACGGCGGCGTGAAACAGCAGCCCGCCCACCACCACGGCAATCGGCTTGGAGGCCAGGAAGGCGCCGCGCTGCGTTTCCTCCACCAGGAAGGGCAGCGTCGGCGCATCCAGCGTGGCCACCACGGCGGGCAGCGCGGCCACCAGGGCGGCGAGGACCGCGGGCACCGGCCCGGCGCGGCCGGACAGCAGCAGCGCCACCAGCAGCAGCAGTGGCGCCGCCTGCAGGGCAAGCATCATGGCATCAGCCCCGCGGCGCCGCGACGCCTTGCCAGCCCGGCGGCGCCACGCCAATCCTGCGCGCCATGCCGCTTCTCTACGCCGCCTATGGCAGCAACCTCGACCACGCCCGCATGCGCGAACGCTGCGAAGGCGCCGAGCCGGCGGGCACCGCGCTGCTGCCCGGCTGGCGCCTGGTGCTGCGGCGCTATGCGGATATCGAGCTGGATGGGGCGAGCCTTCTGCCCATCGGCCTGTGGCGCATCCGCCCCAGGCATCTCCGCAGCCTCGACAAGTTCGAGGGTACGGCGCTCGGCATCTATGAACGCCTGAAGGTGGCGCTTCCGGAAGGCGGTGAGGCCTGGATCTATGCCGGGCGGCGGCTGCGGGCCGGGCCGCCGGAGGGGTGGTATGTGGGGCATCTGCGCCTCGGCTACCGGGCGTTCGGGTTGGAGTCCGGGCCGCTGGATGCGGCGCTGTCCGCCTGCGGCTTCGGCGACTGAATCGGCAAGGCCGCCTGCGCATTGGCGGCCAGCGGCGCCGCCCGGCGGCGCGTCACCTGCGCCTCCCGCCGCGTGATGTACAGCGCGGAGCCCACGATCAGCGCGGCGCCGAAGCCGAGCCAGGCATCTGGCACCTCATCGAACAACAGCACACCCGTCGCCGCGGCGAAGATCAGCCGGACATAGGAGATCGGCGCCACCACGCTGGCATCCACCATCCGCAGCGCATTGATCCACAGATGCATGGCAAACGGCCCGCAGATCGCGCAGAGCAGCAATAGGAAAAAGTTTCCCCAGCCCGGCCAGGCCAGCCCCGGCAGCGCCACCGGCAGCGCGACGGAAACCGCCACCACGCCGATCCAGAACATGATGGTGCCGGTGCGCTCCGTCCGCGCCAGGGTCTTGGTGGTCAGCACGATCACCGCGCCCATCAGCGCCGAGGCCAGCGCCGCCGCCAGCGGCCAATCCAGCGCCACCGCCCCGGCCTCGCCGGGCCGCACGATCGCGATGACGCCGGCAAACCCCACCAGCGTCGCGCTCCAGCGCCGCCAGCGCACCTTCTCCCCCAGCACCGGCCCGGCCAACGCCGTGACGAACAGAACGGAGGTGAAGGACAGCACGGTGGCGGTGGCCAGCGGCAGGCCGGTGAAGGCGAGGTAGTAGGTGTACCAGGACACGATGGAGAGCAGGCCGCGAAAGATCTGCATCGGCAGCGCGCGGGTCCGCGGCAGGGTCGGGTCGCGCAGCAGCGCCGGCAGCGTCCAGCCCAGCTGCCCCAGCGCGCGCGCCAGCACCAGGGTCGCGAGCGGCACACCCTCGATGGCCTTCACCAGCGTCGTCTCCAGGTTGAAGACGAAGCCCGCGGCAACGGAGAGCAGTGCGGCCTTGGCGAATGGGCTCATCGGCGGCGCGCTTCCGCCACGGTGATGACCAGGGCGCCGGACAGGATGATGGCGGCGCCGATCCAGCCGAACAGATCCGGCACCTCGTTGAACAAAATCCAGCCGGCGGCGGTCACCACCACCAGGCGCAGATACTGGAAGGGGGCGATGGCGCTGGCCTCGCCATGGCGCAGCGCCTCCGTCACCAGGAAGATGATGCCGGGCATCACGGTGGCGACCACCAGCAGCAGGCCCAGTTCGAACAGGCCGGGCGGCACCCAGGCCGCCACAGCCAGCGGCAGCACGCCGAGGCTGGTGAACACGCCAACCCAGGCCAGCACGGTCAGCGTGCTGTCCGTGCGCGTCAGGCTGCGGGACGACAGCGTGATGCCGCACCAGGCGATGGCCGCGGCGATGGCGGCCGCGGCCCCCAGCGCATCCACCTCCGCCCCCGGCCGCAGCATCACGGCCACGCCGAGCAGCCCGGCGATGGTGCCGAACCAGCGCCAGCGATCCACCCGTTCGCCCAGGATCGGTGCGGCGAGCAGTGTGGTGAACATGACATTGGTGAAGGACAGCACCGTGCCCGTCGCCATGTCGAGCCGGGTAAAGGAGTAATAGTAAAGCCCCCAGCAGATGAGGGAGGACATGCCCCGCAGCAGGTGCATCGGCAGTCGCTTGGTGCGGAACACGGCCAGCCCGCTGGTCGCGATGCGCGGCGAGACCCACAGAAGCTGGCCGAGGGCGCGGGCGAAAAGCTGCACCTCGATCGGGATGCCGCGCGCGGTCATCCAGCGGATCATCAGCACCTCCGCCGCGAACAGCACGGCGGCCGCCGACATCAGCGCCGCGCCCTTCAGATTGCCACTTCGATCCGGGCGCCGTGTTTCGGGACGCATTGACGCGGCGCTGGTCCTGTCTAGCCTGGGACGCAGGGTGGTCTGGCGGCCCCGCGCCGCGCAAGGGCGCCGCACGCATGGCCGTCATCGGCAGAAGGGGATTGAGGCTTGGCAGGCAGGGATGGGGCGCGGGAGGCGGTGGACCATGGTCCGATCCTGATCTGGGGCGCGGGGGCCATCGGTGGCACCATCGGCGCGCATCTGGTGCGCGCGCGGCACGCCGTGGTGTTCTGCGATGTCGTCGCCGACCATGTCGCCGCCATCGTCGACCCGATGCGCGGCCTGACGATCGAGGGCCCCGTCTCCCGCCCCCGCATCAGCGCGCCGGCGGTGCTGCCCGGCCAGGTGAAGGGGGTGTTTCGCCGCATCTTCCTGGCCGTGAAGACGCATGACACGGAAGCCGCCTGCCGCCAGTTGCTGCCGCATTTGGCCGAGGACGGCTATGTGCTGTCCTTGCAGAACGGGCTGTGCGAGCGGGTGATCGCGGAGGTCTGCGGCGCGCAGCGCACCCTGGGCGCCTTCGTCAATTTCGGCGCCGACTGGATCGAGCCGGGCCGCATCCTCTACGGCAATCGCGGCGCCGTCGTGGTGGGCGAGCTGGATGGTGCCACCACGCCGCGCGTGCAGGCGCTGCACAAGCTGCTGGCCGAGACCTTCGAGCCGGATGCGGTTCTGACGCCCAACATCTGGGGCTATCTGTGGGGCAAGCTGGCCTATTCCAGCCTGCTCTACGCGCAGGGCCTGGCGGAGAAGGGCATCGCCGACACGCTCGCCCGCACCGAATTGCTGCCGTTGGTGCGCGCTCTGTGCGGGGAGGTGATCGCGGTGGCGCGGGCGGAGGGTGTGACGCCGCTGGGCTTCAATGGCTTCGACCCGAACGCCTTCGGGCCGGGCGGTACGGAGGACGCCGCGCGCGCCTCGATGGCGGCGATGGAGGCCTTCAACCGCCCCAACGCAAAAACCCATTCCGGCGTCTGGCGCGATCTGTGGGTGCGCCATCGCGCGACGCCCGCCGATGCCCAGATCGGCGCGGTGCCGCCGATCGGCCGCACCCATGGCCTGGCCTGCCCGACGCTGGAACGGCTGATCGCCATGATCCACCAATGCGAGCGCGGCGAGCGCCCGATGTCCGACGCAAATCTCACGGAGCTGATGGCATGAACATTCGATATGACGGCGTCGTGGTGGCCGTGACAGGCGCCGGCCACGGCTATGGCCGCGCCATCGCCCGCGAATTCGCCCGGGTCGGCGCCAAGGTTTTCGCCTGCGATCTCTCGGCCGAGGAACTGAAGGAAACCGCGAAAACCGAGGGCAGCATCACCACCGCCGCCTTCGACCTGACGGCCAAGGGCGCCGCCGCGGGCTGGATCCGCGATGTCGAACAGGCCACCGGCCAACCCATCGGCGTGCTGGTCTGCAATGCCGGCGGCGTACGCGGCCAGGTGATGCGGCCGATCGAGGACGTGCCGGAGGAAGACTGGCACGCGATCTTCGACATCAACACCCACGCCGCCTTCAACTTGGCCAAGGCCGTTGCGCCGGGGATGAAGAAGGCGAAGACCGGCCGCATCGTCACCATCAGCAGCGGCGCCGGGCTGAAGGCGAGCCTCACCGGCATCCAGGCCTATTGTTCCTCCAAGCACGCGCTGGTGGGCCTGACGCGGCAGCTCTCGCGCGAATTCGGCCCCTTCGGCATCACCGTGAATTCCGTGGCGCCGGGCTTCGCGCTGTCCAATGCCGCCTCGATCAAGCAGTTCGAGAGCTATGGGGAGGAAGGCCAGAAGGCGATGCTGAACCGCATCGCCATGCGCCGGCTGGGGGAGCCGGAGGACATGGCACATGCCGTGATGTTCTTCGCGTCGCCCTTCGCGAGCTGGATCACCGGCCAGATCCTGCAGGTGGACGGGGGGAGCTGACCCCCGCCCGCCCGGGTCACTTCAGCAACGGGCCGTTCAGCGACGGGCCGGTCAGCGGCGGGCCGGAGGGCTTGCCGTCCCAGCTCTGGACCATCCAGGTATAGGCGGTGGTCCAGGCCGGGTCGGTGTTCGGCGGCAGGCGGCCGGCGCGGAGGTCCTCCAGGTGGACATCCGCAAGCTGCAGATGCGGCAGCTCGCCCGCCTTGGAAACCAGTCCCTCATCGGCGCCCACGGCATGCAGCCGGTCCCACATCCGCGCCTGGCCCTCATCCGCATCCCAGGACCAGCGGCCTTCCTGCACCAGCACGAAATCCGCGGCCAGGCCGAACTGGTGCAGGCTTTCGAAGGCGCGGACCGGGGTGAGGATGCGGCCGGTGCGGCTGCGGCCGGAGGCGTAGAGGTGGTTCTGGCGCCAGGGGCCGCGCATGCCCTCATAGATGCCGAAGGGAATGCCCTCCGCATTCAGCCGCGCCACGGTCCGCAGCGCCTTGTTGCGGAAGGCCGGGTGCAGCATCTTCGGCTCGCGGTTCACCCGGTCCACGTTGCGCCAGGGGAAGGTCTCGGTCACGTGCTGCGGCGCCTTGGCGCCCGCCACCTGGCGGCGCAGCAGCCCGGCCGGGGCGAAGCCCTTCTGGCCGGAGGGCGCCTCCACCGGCAGCCACCCTTCCGCGACATCCCCCGTCAGTACCACCACCTGGTCGATCGGCAGCGTGCGGATCGCCTTCTGGTCCGGGCCCGGGCCCTCGCGCAGCTCCGTCGTGGCCGTGACGCGGTACAGGATGGGGTAGGTGGGTTCAGTCATGCGGAACGACCTTGTGGGGAGGAGGGCGAAGGTAACGTGTGGTCGGCGCCTTAGCCAGTGAGGGCGAGCGGCGGTGGCTCAGCCCTTCGGCATCCAGACCGCCGGCGCTTCGCTGCCGGTCTGGCTGGTGATGCGGGTGTAGTGCTCCGGCCGGCGATGCCGGGCGAAGTTGAAGATGGTGCTGCGGCCGAGTTCGCACATGCCGAGGTCGCAATCGGCGATGATCACCTCATCATCCCAGCTGGTCGCCTGGGCCATGATCTCGCCCTGCGGGTTGACGATGATGGAATGGCCGAACAGCTCATGCCCATCCTCGCTGCCCGCCTTGGCGACGCCGACGCCGAAACACGCATTCTGGTAGCAGCCGGCCTGGATCGACAGGTGGCTGTGGGCGACACGCAGGTGATGCGCCTCGAAGCCCCGGTTTTCCATGTTCAGGCTGGGCGTGTTGTAGCCGAGCATGACCAGTTCCACCTGCTGCAACCCCAGCACGCGCCAGGCTTCCGGCCAGCGGCGGTCATTGCAGATGATCATGCCGATATTCACCGGCCCGGCGCTGCCGATGGGCGCGCGCACCACCGGGAACCCGAGGTCACCCGGCTCGAAATAGCGCTTCTCCAGGTGCTGGACCGTCCGCACCGGGTCGAACTCCGCATGGCCGGGCAGATGTACCTTGCGGTATTTCAGCACGATCTCGCCGGTGGGGTGGACGAAGACGGCGGTGTTGTAGCGATGGCCGTCCGGCGTCTTTTCCGCATAGCCCAGGTGGAAGGCCACGCCGAGCCGCCGCGCCGCGTCGAACAGCGGCGCGGTCTCATTCGAGGGCAGGGCGTGCTCGTACCAATGGTCCGCCTCGGCCAGGTTCTCCTGGTACCAGCGGGGGAAGAAGGTGGTCAGGGCGAGTTCGGGAAACACCACCACCTCCGCCCCCCGGCGCGCCGCGGTCTCCATCAGGCGGATCATGCGATCCACCGCCACGTCCCGGCCCTCGGCCTTCTGGATGGGACCCATCTGGGCGGCGGCGACGACGAGGCGGCGGGTCATGGGGCGATCTTTCCCAAATGCTGCACCGCAGATGCCAGAGGCAGCGCGCCCTGGCCAGCCCTGCTCACAGGCCGGCTGGCCGAGCCCTGTTCATTCCGGCGCCACCACCCCCACCTGATCCACAATGCGCCCGTACCATTGCGGCCGCCGATGCGCGGCAAAGTTGAACATCTTCTCCTTGCCCTGCCGGCAGGCGTCGAGGTCGATCTCCGCCACGATCACCTCATCCGCCGTGGTTTTGGCCTGCGCCACCACCACGCCGTTGGGGTCGACGATGCAGGACCCGCCGATCAGCCCGGCGCCATCCTCCACCCCCCCCTTCGCCACCGCGATCGCCCAGGTGGCGTTCATGTAGGCGTTGGATTGCGCGGCCAGGATCGAATGGAAGGTGCGAAGCGCCTCGCTCTCGCCCTCGCCGCCATTCGGGTCATAGGCGGCGGAATTGTAGCCCACCATCACCAGCTCCACCCCCTGCAACCCGAGGCAGCGCCAGCCCTCCGGCCAGCGGCGGTCGTTGCAGACCAGCATGCCGAGCACCGGGCGGCCCCAGGCTTCCGGCCCGCGCGCCACGGGGAAGCCCATGTCGCCATACTCGAAATACATCTTTTCGAGTTGCTGGTACTTCTGGCCGCCCTTCACGTGGTCCGAACCGGGCAGGTGGATCTTGCGGTACTTGAACAGGATCGTGCCATCCGGCCCCACGGTGACGGCGCTGTTGAAGCGCTGGCCATCCGGGGTCAGCTCGGCATAGCCGATGTAGAATCCCACGCCCAATTCGCGCGCCCGGTCGAACAGGGGCTGCACCTGCGGGTTGGGCATCGCGGCCTCGAAGCTGCCGATCAGCTCCGGCGCGTCGCGGTCCATCGGCCAGCGTGGGAAGAAGGTGGTGAAGGCGAGTTCCGGGAACACCACCAGCTTGGCCCCGCGCGAGGCCGCCTGTTCCAGCAGCGCCACAAGCCGGGCCAGGGTGGCGTCGCGGCTGTCGCTGCGCTGGGTCGGGCCCATCTGGGCGCCCGCGAGGGTGAGGATGCGGCTCATTTGAACAGGTTCCTGATGTCTTGCCGCGTGCCGCCGAAGCCGCGCCACAGCACGATGAAGCCGAGGATGAAGCCAAAGCCCGCCGCGAAACCGGGCACGCCGGACCGGGCGCCTGCCAGTTGCGCCAGCACCACGCCGACGATGCCGGTGGCGATGCCGGTCGCGATTGCCATCAGCAGATGGCCCCGCCCCGGGCCAACCCGCGGCGGCGGGCCGGGCAATGCGGTGCGGGAGGGGCGGGGCGGGCGCTTGATCCAGCGCTGTCCGGGCGGGCGGTTATCGGTCATGCGTCTTGTCTTGCGGTGCGGTTCAGCGCTCGCCTGTAGCCCGGTGGCGGGGACAGGACCATGCTTGGCCCTGCCTCATGCATCCAGCTCCGGCCGGATCGCCTCGACGATCGGGCTGTAGCGGGCGGCCTCCGCGGCGATGAAGGCGGCCGCGGAGTCGGGGGTGCCGGGGGCGGCGGGCTCGATTCCGGCGGTGTTCAGGCTGGCGCGGAAGGCCGCATCCGCCAGGGTGGCGTTGGTGGCGGCGGACAGGCGGGCCAGCACCGGCGCCGGCAGGCCGGGCGGGGCGAAGACCGCGTGCCACAGCACCGCGGTGAAGCCGGGCCGGCCGAGCGCTTCCGCCGCGGTCGGCACATCGGGTGCCTGCGGCGCGCGGGCGGAGGACGCCACCGCCAGCATCCGCGCGCGGCCGCCCTGATGCAGCGGAAGCCCGGCGCCCAGCGTGTTCACCGCCAGCGCCAGCGTGCCCGCGATCAGGTCGTTCATGGCCGGGGCGGCGCCGCGATAGGGAATGTGGCTGAGTGGCACATTGCCGGATTCGCGCTTCAGGATCTCGGTCGCCAGGTGCATCAGCGTGCCGGTGCCCGGCGAGCCATAGGCCAGCGGCGGATTGGCGCTGCGTGCCGCCGCCAGGAATTCGGCGAGCGTGCCGGGGCGGGAGGGATGCGCCAGCCAGCACAGCGGCCCGCCGCCCAGCGTGGCCACCACCTGGAAATCCTTCGCCGCATCATATTGCGGCTGCCGCGTCACCAGATTGTACAGCGCATGGGTGGAGGCCGTGCCGAACAGCAGCGTGTAGCCATCCGGCCGCGCGCGCGCGACCTCCATCGCGCCGATCGCGCCCCCTGCGCCGCCGCGATTCTCCGTCACCACCGTCTGGCCCAGCTCCCGCGTCATCCGCTCCGCGTAGAAGCGGGCATAGACATCGGTGGGGCCGCCGGCGGGGAAGGGGATGACCAGGCGGATCGGCCTCGCGGGGAAATCCTGCGCGATGGCGGGAGTGGCAAGCAGCGCGCCGCCGCTGGCCAGCAGGCCGCGTCGCGAAAAGCTATAGTCCGGCATCGCGCCAATTCTCCACGGGGGTTTCGGGGTGGGGCAGCAGGCCCGCGGCGCGCACACCGGCGATCGCCGCGTATTCGTCCTTGTCCGAGGCATCGCCGGAGACACCGACGGCGCCGATCACGGCGCCATCCTCCCGGCACACCAGCACGCCGCCCGGCACCGGGATGAAGCGCCCGTCGCTGGCCGCGGCGATGGCGGATTGGAAGGCCGGGCGGTCCTTCAGCCGGTCGCGGATGATCCGGCTGCCTATGCCCATGCCAAGCGCGCCATGCGCCTTGCCGCGGGCGATCTCGCCGCGGAGGATGCCGGAGCCATCCTCCCGCTTCTGCACCACCACATGGCCACCCGCATCCAGCACCACCACGGTCAACGGCAGCAGCGCCGCCTGGCGTCCGGCGGTGAGCGTCGCATCGGCGATGTGTTCTGCCACCGCCAGGTGCAGATCCACCGCCAGATGCTTGATGTAGTAGCCATGCGGCGCGCTCATTTGTCGAGCGCGCTGCGCTTGTGCTGGCGCGGCACGAAGCGGCCGGTGCCGGGCTTGGCCTTCACCTCGGTGCCGTTCCAGATCTCGGCGCCGCGCAGCAGCGTGGCGGCGACGCGCGCCTTCATGGCGCGGCCGTGATAGGCGGACCAGCGGAAATCCTCGCGGTCCTGGATGATGCGCTCGTCGAAGACGAAATCGCCGGTTTCCAGCACGCAGAAATCGGCGTCGGCGCCGATGCGGATGCCGCCCTTCTTCGGGTCCAGCCCATGGTAGCGCGCCGGCTCCTCCGAGCACATGCGCGCCATCACGCTGGGCGGCAGGCCGCGTTCGGCCAGCAGCGTGTACATCAGCGGCGCGAAGGATTGCAGGCCGGTGAGGCCGGCGCCGACGGGGAAGATGTCGCCGTGGTATTCCTTCTTGGCCCGCGGCCAGGGCGCATGATCCGTGGAGACATAGGCCATGGTGCCCGCCGCCATCGAGGCCCACATGCGCTCCACCTCCGCCGCCGTGCGGAAGGGAGGGTTGCACTTGCCGTAGCCCTGGAGCCGGACAACATCCTCCTCCGTCATGCACAGATACTGGATGCAGGCCTCGCCGGAGGTCTTGGCGCCCATGTCGCGATAGATCTTGGCCAGGTCGAAGCCGCGGGCGATGGAGGAATGCGCGATGTGCACATGCGCGCCGGTCTCCAGCGCCATCTCGAAGATCTCAAGATCCGCCATGCTCTCGGCCAGCGGCGGGCGGGTGCGGCAATGCCAGATGGGGGAGGTGTTGCCGGCGGCCTTCGCGGCTTCCGTCAGCTTCACCACCAGTTCCTGGTCCTCATTGTGGACCGCCACCATCAGCCCGGTCTTCGCCATTTCGGTGAAGCCCGCCAGCATGGTCGGGTGATCCAGGCGCGGGAAGCGGTGCGCGTCGTATTCATAGGTCGAGACCTTGAAGGCGGAGGCGCCGGCTTCCGCCATCGCCGCCACATCCTCCGCCCCGCCTTCCTTCCGGATGGTGGCGTAGAGCGCCATGTCCACATGCGCCAGGCGGTTCACCCACTCCACCTTCTCGCCGAAGATGCTGGCCGACGTCACCGGGTTGGGCACGTCATAGGGCATGTCGCACACGGTGGTGACGCCACCGGCGGCGGCCGTCAGCGTCGCATTCTCGATCCCCGGCCAGCCGGTGGAGGAGGAGGTGTGCATATGGCCATCGACCAGGCCGGGCAGTATCAGCCTGCCGCGATGATCGGCCACGGCTTTGGAGGGCGGCGGCAGGCCCTCACCGATTGCGGCGATGGTCTCGCCCCGGATGCCGACATAGCCATCCGCCAGCACGCGGTCTGACAGCACGACCTGCCCACGGAGGACGAGGTCGAAGGGCTGGGCGGGTTCGGACATGCGGAGGGCCTCTCACGGTTGATCGCCGCGGAGGCTAGGCCGGGTTTGGCGCCGCGCCAATCCGGGGGGCGCCTGCCGCCCCCGGCTGAGCCGGGGGCGAAGTCGCGTCAGGCGGCGAGCGCCGGGTAGTCCGTGTAGCCCTTTGCGTCGCCGCCGTAGAAGGTGGCCTGGTCCGGCGCGTTCAGCGGTGCGTCCTGGCGCAGGCGCTCCACGAGGTCCGGGTTGCTGATGTAGCTGGACCCAAAGGCGATCAGGTCCGCGCGGCCGCTGGCGATATCCGCCTGGGCGCGGGCCTTGTCGTAGCCCGCGTTCAGGATGATCGGCCCGCCGAATTGCTTCCGCGCCAGGCCGATCACGTCGAAGGCCGGCTTGGCATCCAGGAAGTGGAGATAGGCCAGGCCCTTGCCGGAAAGCCCCTGGATCACCGGCGTGTAGGTGCCCTCCACATCCGGATCATCGATGTCGTTGAATGGGTTACCCGGGCTGAGGCGGACGCCGACCCGATCCGGCCCGATCGCCTTGGCGGCGGCATCGGTGATGGCGATCAGGAAGCGCGCCCGGTTCTCAGCCGAGCCGCCCCAGCGATCCGTCCGCTTGTTGGCGTTCGGCGCCAGGAACTGGCCGGGCAGGTAGCCATTCGCGCCATGGATCTCGACGCCGTCCATCCCGGCCGCGATGGCGTTGCGCGCGCCCTGGGCGAAGGACTCGATCACCGCCTCGATCTCCGATTCTGTCAGCGCCCGCGGCGTTGCGTGCGGCTTCATGCCGGAGGGGCTGAACATCTGCCCGGCCGCGACAACGGCGGAGGGTGCCACCGGCTCCAGCCCATCCTGGAATTCGGTGAGCGCGATGCGGCCGACATGCATGAGCTGCAGGAACACCCGCCCGCCCTTGGCATGCACCGCATCCGCCACGCCGCGCCAGCCCTCGACCTGCGCATCGCTGTAGATGCCCGGAATGTCCATGTAGCCGCGACCATTGGCGGCCGGCGTGGTGCCTTCCGTGATGACCATCCCGGCGGAGGCGCGCTGGCCGTAATATTCTGCCATCAGCGCATTCGGCAGGTTGCCGGGCGCGCGGCTGCGCGTCATCGGCGCCATGACGATGCGGTTGTGCAGGCTCAGTGCGCCCAGCTTCACGGGGCCGAACAGGTCGGGGGTTTCGGTCATTGCGGTATCCTTGAATGCGGGCGGCACGGATGGCGCCGCTGTTGACCCTGAGGTGGGCCTCGCGGCGCCCGCCCGCCAGCGCCTGGCGGCGATGGCGACCATTCAGGGCGGTGATGGCGCCACGGTGGAACTTGTCACCCGCGGATCACCGTGCGGATGGCGAAGCTCGACTGGATGCGGGCGACGCCGGGCATGCGGGACAGCGCTTCCTTGTGGATGCGCTCGTAATCCGCCGCATCCCGCGCCTCCACGCGCAAAAGGTAGTCGGCGATGCCGGTCATCAGGTGGCATTGGCGGACTTCGGGGCAGCGCCGCACCGCATCCTCGAAGCGCCGCAGATGGTCATCCGTCTGCCGCTCGAGCGTGATCTGCACGATCACCGTGACGACGCCGGCGGAGAAGGGCTCGTCGACCAGCACGGTGTAGCCACGGATGATTCCCCGCGTTTCCAGCAGCCGTAGCCGGCGCAGGCAGGCGGATGGCGAAAGCCCCACCGCTGCGGCCAGCGCAGCGTTCGGCATGCGGCCATCGGCGCGCAGCGTGCGGATGATAGCGCGGTCGATCTCGTCCATCAGTAGATTCCACGAATTCTTCGCAGAATATTGCGCATCGCGCCCTTTGGCGAGCAATGCTGCGACGATGCGGCAAGAAATTCGCTGGATTCACCGTCTATCTTCATGCTTCGCAAAGGATGACGAAGATGCGCGTGGTCGTGCTCGGCAGCGGCGTGGTGGGTGTGGCCAGCGCCTGGTACCTGGCCCAGGCGGGGCATGAGGTGACGGTGCTGGACCGCCAGCCGGCGCCAGGCATGGAGACCAGCTTCGCCAATGCCGGCCAGGTCTCGCCCGGCTATTCGGCGCCCTGGGCCGGGCCGGGCATTCCGGTGAAGGCGCTGAAATGGCTGATGATGCACCACCGCCCCCTGGTGGTCTGGCCGCTGCTGGATACGCGGCTCTATGGCTGGATGGCCCGCCTGCTCGCGAATTGCACCGAGGATGCCTACAACCTCAACAAGTCGCGCATGGTGCGGCTGGCCGAGTATTCGCGGGATTGCCTGCGCGACCTGCGGGGCGCCACCGGCATCCAGTACGACCAGCGCACCCAGGGCACGCTGCAATTGTTCCGCACCCAGAAGCAGCTCGATCTGGTGCCGAACGACACCACCGTGCTCGACCAGTTCAAGGTGCCCTATGAGGTGCTGGACGCCGCCGGCTGCGCCGCCGTGGAACCGGCGCTGCGCTTCGTCGAGGGCAAGTATGTGGGCGGGTTGCGCCTGCCGGGGGATGAGACGGGCGACGCCTTCCTGTTCACCCAGCGACTGGCCGCCCTGGCCGAAGTGGCCGGCGTGAAGTTCCGCCACGGCATCACCATCCAGGGCATCGAGACAAATGCGGGCGAGGTGACGGCCATCGCCACCAGCCAGGGCCAGGTGATGGCGGATCGCTACGTGGTCGCGCTCGGCAGCTTCGCGCCGAAACTGCTGCGGCCGCTGGGCCTGCATGTGCCGGTCTATCCCGTGAAGGGCTATTCGCTGACCCTGCCGGTGACGGACCCGGAGGGCGCGCCGGTCTCCACCGTGATGGATGAGACCTTCAAGATCGCCGTCACCCGCCTCGGCGACCGCATCCGCGTCGGCGGCACGGCGGAGATCGCCGGCTTCTCCGACACGCTGCGCGGGCCGCGCCGGCGCACGCTGGAACATACGGTGACGGATCTGTTCCCACGCGGCGGCGACGTGGCCAAGGCCAGCTTCTGGACCGGGCTGCGGCCGATGACGCCGGATGGCACGCCGGTGGTCGGCGCGACGCGCTACCCGAACCTGTTCCTCAATACCGGCCACGGCACGTTGGGCTGGACCATGGCCTGTGGATCGGGCCGGGTGCTGGCCGATCTGATGAGCGGCAAGGCGCCGGATATCGACGCCAGCGACCTTGCTCTTGCCCGCTACGCGTCCTGAGCGAGGCGCTTCGCCACGAATTCCAGCCGGTCCTGCCCCCAAAAAATGTCGTCGCCGATCACATAGCTCGGCGCGCCGAAGACACCGCGGGCGAGTGCCGCCTGGCTGTCGGCTTGGCGTATCTCCGCCCAGCGCGGGTCCGCGGCCAGCGCCGTGACGGCGTCCGCGTCCAGGCCGGTTTCGGCGATCAGCCGCGTCAGCGTGTCCCGGTCCGCTGGATTGGCCTCCTCCTCCCACAGCGCCTTCAGGATGCGGTGCGCGAGGCGCAGGGCAGGGCCGTCGCCCCGGGTTTCGCGCACGGCGATGACGCAGGCGGCGGAGAAGGATTCGTCGCAGGGGAAATGCTTCGGCTGAAGGTGAATGGGAATGCCCAGCGCCTCCCGCCACCGCCGCAATTCCTGCATCCGGTAGGCCTGGCGCTGCGGGCTGCGCTTCGGCAGGGGCAGGCCGCCGGAGGCCGGGAAGACCGTGCCGCCGAAATCGCACGGGATCGGCCGGATGGTGGCGCCGTGCTGTGCCGCCAGGGCCTCGATCCGCGCCGCGCCCAGATGGGTCCATGGGCTGCCGAGGGAGAGGTAGTAGTCGATCTGCATGGTGCTCATCCTGTTCCGTCGCGCAGCGGGATCACCCGGTCCAACCGGCAGGACACCGCCTCGCCCATCGCGAAGGCCGGGCTTGCCGCCGGCGTTACCACGAACAGCGTACCTGCGGCCGTCTCCACCTCATACTCCCGCGTCTGGCCGAGGAAGGCGGCGCGCTGGATGCGGCCGGGCAGGCCGGGCGCGCCCTCCGGCTGCGGGAGGATGGATTCGGGACGCACCGCGATCTTTGCCGGGCCGGGCGGATGCGCGCGCATCGTCACATCCAACTCGATTCCACCCAGCGCGATGCGGCCAGGCGCCAGAACCTCGCCGGCCAGCACATTCGCCTCGCCCATGAAGTCGGCGATGAAGCCATCCGCCGGGTCGTCATACAGTTCCGTCGGCGTGCCCATCTGCGCGATCTTGCCGGCGCGCATCACGCAGACCAGGTCGGAGACGGCCAGCGCCTCCTGCTGGTCATGCGTCACATAGACCACGGACAGGCCGAGCTTGCGTTGCAGGTCGCGGATATCCTCCCGCACCCGCCGCCGCAGGCGGGCATCGAGGTTCGATAGCGGCTCGTCGAACAGCAGCACCTTGGGCCGCAGCACCAAAGCGCGCGCCACCGCCACGCGCTGCTGCTGGCCGCCCGAAAGCTCCGAGGGCAGTCGCTGGCCCAGCCCCTCCAGCCCCAACGTCGTCAGCATGGCGTTGGCTTCCGCCTCCGCCGAGGCCTTGCGCGCGCCGTTCACCAGCAGGCCGTAGGAGACGTTCTCCAGCACATTCATATGCGGAAACAGTGCATAGGACTGGAACACCATGGCGATGCGGCGTTCCGCGGCGGAAAGCCCGGTGACGTCGCGCCCCTCGATCTCGATCCGCCCGCCGGTCGGCAGTTCCAGCCCCGCCACCAGCCGCAGCGTGGTGGTCTTGCCGCAGCCGGAGGGGCCGAGCAGCGTCACCAGCGCACCGCGCGGCAGATTCAGCGACACCTCATCCACGGCGCGCATCGTCCCGAAGGCCTTGGTCACCCGGTCGAAGCGAATGGCAATGTCCGACATGGGTTCAGGCTCCGGCGCGGATGGGGGGTGGGGCGCTGCCGCGGATGTTTGGACCAACGCCGCTTCCGCGGCCGATGCGCGCGCGGCCGACCAGCTTTTCGATGCCCAGCACCATCACCAGCATGATGACGATCAGCACGGTGGAATAGGCGATGGCGAGCGCCATTTCGCCCGCCTCCACCCGGCCCACGATATAGACGGTGGCGAGGTTGTGCCGCGCCGAGACCAGGAAGATCACGGCAGACACCGCCGTCATCGCGGTGACGAAGGAATAGGCCAGCGCAGCGACAATGGCCGGCCGCAGCAGTGGCAGCACCACGCGGCGCAACGTCTGGAAGGCGCCGCCGCCCATGGTGGCACTCGCTTCGTCGAGCGACTTGTCGATCTGCGCCAGGGCCGCGATGCCGCCGCGCACGCCGACCGGCAAATTGCGGAAGACGAAGCAGATAACGAGGATCAGCGCCGTCCCGGTGAGTTCCACCGGCGGCACGTTGAAGGCCATGATGTAGGACACGCCAACCACCGTGCCGGGGATGGCGAAGGACAGCATGGTCATGAATTCCAGCCCGCGCCGTCCCGGGAAGTTCTGGCGGGCGATCAGCCAGGCCAGCAGGATGCCCAGCCCCGCCGTCAGCGGTGCGGAGATGGCCGCGACCTGGATGGTGGTGAACAGGCTGTCCCAGGCGCTGCCGAGGAAGGCCGGCGCGCCATCGAACCACCCCACTTCGAAGCCGGTGCCGAGATGCCGCCAGGTGAAGGACAGGTCGCCACGGCCGATGTCATGCACGAATCCGCCGATCAGGATGATGCCATAGACGGCGCCGGTGAAGATCATCCAGGGCCAGGCCACCGCGGCGCAGGTGAATTTCAGCCCCTTCGGCAGCGCCGCCGGCAGGCCGCTGTCGCCCTTGCCGGTCACGGTGGTGTAGCGCCGCTTGCCGAGCCACCACGCCTGCAGCGCAAAGGCGCCGAAGGTGAGCGCCAGCAGCAGCAAAGCCAGCGCTGCTGCGCGGCCAGGATCATGCCGGGCGCCCGCGATGGCGAAGAAGATGCGGGTGGACAGCACGTCGAAGTCACCGCCTAGCACCAGCGGGTTGCCGAAATCCGCCAGGCTTTCGACGAAGGCCAGCAGGAAGGCCGCGGCCAGCGCCGGCTTCAGCAGCGGCCAGGTGACGGTGCGGAACACGCGCATGCGCCGCGCGCCCATGGTGGAGGCCGCTTCCTCCAGGCTCGGTGAGATCGCGCGCAGCGCGCCGTCCAGCAGCAGGAAGGCGATCGGCGCCTGGGCCAGCACCTGCGCCATCAGCACGCCCGGCAGGCCGTAGATCCAGCGGCTGCGCGGAATGTCGAACCAGTCCCACATGAAGCCGGTGACGATGCCGGTGCGGCCGAACAGCACGATCAGGGCCAGCGACACGACGAAGGGCGGCGTGATCAGCGGCAGGATGGTCATGGCGCGGAAGGCGCCGGCGCTGACCGGCCCGCGCGTGCCGCCGCGCACCGCCAACAAGGCGAAGGCGAGGCCGAGCAAGGTGGAGATCACCGCCGTCAGGCTCGCCAGCAGCAGCGTGTTCCACACCACGCCGCAGCCTGCATGGGTGGAGAGACAGGCGAGGCTCCAGGCCTCCGGCGCCACCAGCCTTGCACCGAAGGCGGCAGGTGCCAGCCGGCCATCCTCGTACAAGGCGGCCGAGAGCATTTTCACCAGCGGCAGGAAGACGAACAGCACCAGCAGGAAGCCGCAGCCGCAGACCAGGAAGGCCACGAAGGCATCCGCGCCGAACCGCCCGCGCGCCGCCTGGCCCGCGGCGAACATGCCGATGCCACCCGCCAGCACCAGCAGCGCGCCCCAGCCCAGCGAGGGTTGCGCCGGCGGCGCCCCGAGCAGCGGCGCCAGCCAACCCCAGTTCAACCCGTTCAGCCCGATGGCGTAGCCGGCGCCGAACACCACCAGCACCAGCCCCGCGCCGATCCAGGCGAGGCCTGCCGCGCGCTTGCGCAGCAGGGCAGGCGCGGCGAGTGCCAGCAGCATCGCCACCGGCCACAGCCACCAGCGACTGCCATCCAGCAGCAGCGCCACCAGCGGCGCCGCGCTGCCGCCCGGCCAGGCGGCAAGTTCGGACAAGCCATCCTGCAGGCCATGCCAGGGGGCGAGGAACAGGCCGAGCGTCGCGCAGATCAGCGCGGCGCGAGCCAGGGTCAGGGCGCCCATGTCAGAGCCTATCCGGGGTGGTCAAATGCAAGTCGGGCCGGGACATGCCCCGGCCCGTGCCCAAAAATCAGCGGGCGCCGGCGCGCACCTCACGCTCCCAGCGGCTGATCACGCGGGTCCGTTCCGCCGCCGAACCCCAGCGCGCGAAATCGTAGTCGATCAGGCGGATATTCTCGAAGCGCGGCGCCTGCGGCGGAATCGGCGCGTTGCGGTTGGAGGGAAGCTGGAAGGCATTGGCCTGGGCGGCGATGGCCTGCGCCTCCGCCGTCAGCGCCCAGTCATAGAAGCGCTGCGCATTCTCCATGTTCCGCGCACCGCGGATGATGGACATGGACCCGATCTCGTAGCCGGTGCCCTCACAAGGGGCGACGATCTCCACCGGCGCGCCGTTGAC
Source organism: Falsiroseomonas sp. E2-1-a4 (assembly GCF_051433165.1). Lineage (NCBI taxonomy): Bacteria > Pseudomonadati > Pseudomonadota > Alphaproteobacteria > Acetobacterales > Roseomonadaceae > Falsiroseomonas > Falsiroseomonas sp. E2-1-a4. Next base: position 180,061 of record NZ_JBHMFS010000010.1, read on the forward strand.
CTTCTGCGCCACCGCATCGTGCAGGAAGGTGATGCCGACCAGCGTTTCCCCAGTCGCGGCCGCGCGGGCTGGCGCGGCGCCGGAGCGGGTGTACTGGTTCACGTTGCGATGCATGGCGCTGAGGAAGGTGAAGGCCGGCTCCTCCCCCATCACCTGCAGCAGCGTGGCCAGCATGGTGTAGGCAGTGCCGCTGGTGTTGGGGTCCGCCACCTGGATCTCACCGCGGAACTCCGGCTTCGCCAGATCCGCCCAGCAGGTCGGCGCGGCGATGCGGCGGCGCGTCAGCTCCGTCGTATTGTAGGAATAGCCCAGCGCGCCGGCATAGATGCCGATGGTGCGGAAGCGCGCCTGTTCGGCCTGGCGGGTCGCCCAATCATGCAGCTCGGACATGCGCGGGGACCGGTATTCGGCGGTCAGGTTCTCCTCGCCCGCCTGCATGTGCGGGTCGCCGGTGCCGCCCCACCAGACATCGCCGCGCGGGTTGGCGGCCTCGGCGCGGATCTGCGTCATCGTCTCGCCGGAGGATTTGCGCGTCATGGCGACGCGCACGCCGGTGGCGCGCTCGAACGCCTGCATCATCGGGCGGCACCATTCCTCCTGCACCGAGCAATAGACGGTCAGGTTGCCTTGCGCGCTGGCGGCGGCCGGCAGCAGGGCGGTGAGGGTGACGGCGAAGCCGGTGGCTAGAAGGCGGCGGGGGATCGACATGGACGGGGTAGCCTCCGTTGGGATGGCCGGCGTTATGACGCCGGTCCGATATCTTGTTTGTGACACTCCAGTTAAGGCCCTGCCAAGCGGTTCCTCAAGCCTTCATCAGCCCCGCCAGTGTCGCGCCCAGCGCCGGCGCGCCGATGCCGATGGGGTTGCCGGAGGCAATCCAGTCCCCGCTGTCAAAGCCATTGATCCAGCAGCCGGCCTCCCGCGCGATGGCGATGGCGGCGCAGGCGTCCCAGGAATTGATATGGCTTTCGATATACGCATCCAGCCGCCCGACCGCTGTCTCCACCAGCCCGAGCGTGCCGGACCCGCCCACCCGCAGCCCGGCGCCGGCGGCCATGGTGGCTTCGGCCAGCTTGTGGAAATCCGCCAGCGGCTTCCGGTTCGACCAGCCAACCTCGATGATGGCGCGGCGCATGTCGGTGGTGCTGGCGGGGCGGATCGGCGCGCCGTTCAGCGTGGCGCCGCAGCCCTCGGCGCCCGCGAACACCTCGGCCGGGGCGTAGCGGGCGATGGCGCCGAGCACGGCGCGGCCGCCTCGCGCCATGCCGATGGAAACGCACCAGCGATCGCTGCCGCGGGAGAAGTTCGAAGTGCCGTCGATCGGGTCGAGAATCCAGACCGGCCCGTCCCCCACCACCGCGCCGCCCTGTTCCTCGCCGATGATCGCATCATCCGGGAAGTGCCGGGCGAGCTTGGCGCGGATGAAGCTTTCGGTCGCGCCATCGGCCTCGGTCAGGAAATCCTGCGCGCCCTTGAAGGTGGTTTCCGCCATGCCGTTGGCGCGCATCTGGAAGGCCAGCGCAGCGGCCTCCTGCGCGATGGCGGCGGCGACGTCCATGCGGTGCTTCAGCTCATCGCGGGTCACGCATAGGCTCCCATCACGTTCTGGTCGAAGTCGATCAAGGCGCCGGTCATCATCTCCGCGGCGTCGGACAGCAGGTAGGTGGCGAGGCCGGCCACATCCGCCGGGCGGATCAGCCGGCCGAAGGGTTGTGCCGGTTCCGCCTGTTCCCGCCAATCCGGCGGATTGCCATCCTTCGCCTGGATGGCGTGTTCGCCTGGCGTGTCGGCCCAGCCGAGATTGATGCCGTTCACCCGGATGCGGTGCGGGCGCAGCCCAAGCGCGGTGTTTTTTGTCAGCGTCGCCAGCGCGCCCTTGGAGGAGGCGTAGCCGGTGAGGAAGGGCTGGCCGCCGTGGCTCGACATGGTGATGACGTTGACGATGGAGCCGCGCCGCTTCTCCGCCACCAGTCGCCGGGCAAAAGCCTGGGTCAGCAGGAAGGGCGCGCGGGCATTCACGGCGAATAGCCGGTCCCAAAGCGCCGCATCGGTGTCGAGGATGGTGCCGCGATCGGTGAGCCCGGCGGCGTTCACCAGCCCGTCGATCAGCCCCAGCTCTGCCTCGGCCTGTGCCAGGATGCCGGCGGTGGCCGCCGCATCCGCGAGGTCCGCCGCAACGAAGTGCGCGGCAGCCCCCAGCCCGCGCAGCCTTTCCACCACCTGCGCGCCGCGTGCGGCATTGCGGCCGGTGATGCAGATGGCGGCGGCACCGGCTTCTGCTGCGGCCAGCGCCACGCCCTCGCCGATTCCCTGGGTGCCGCCCGTCACGAGAATACGGCGGCCGGGCAGGCGGATGTTCACAGCCGCACCACCCGGCCTTCGGCCATGGAGCGGAGCGCCGCATCGGCCAGCACCAGCGCCTGCCGCCCATCCGCCGCGCCGACCGGCATCGGCGTGCCGTTGGTAACCGCCTCGATGAAAGCCCGCATCTCGGCACGATAGGCCATCGCATAGCGTTCCAGAAAGAAGTGCAGCGGCTTTTCGGTGGAGACGGCCTGGGCATCCGCCTGCTCCACCGTGCTGCCCACCCGGTTGCCGGCGATCAACCGGCCGAGGCTGCCATGCACCTCCACCCGCTGGTCGTAACCGTAGGCCGCGCGGCGGCTGTTGTTGATGGTGGCCATGCGGCCCGATGGCGTCTTCAGCACCACCATGGCCGAATCGATATCGCCCGCCGCGCCGATCTCGGGGTCCACCAGGTTGGAGCCAGTGGCGAAGACCTCGACCGGTTCTTCGCCCAGCATCCAGCGCGCCATGTCGAAATCATGGATCGTCATGTCCCGGAACAGCCCGCCCGAGACCTTGATGTAGGCGACCGGCGGCGGCCCCGGATCGCGGCTGGTGATCACCACCTGCTCGACGGCGCCGATCGCGCCCGCCTGGATGCGGCGGTGCAGTTCGACAAAATCCGGGTCGAAGCGGCGGTTGAAGCCGACCAGCATGGGCACGCCGGCGGCCTCCACCGCGGCAAGGCAGGCGTCGACGCGGGCCAGCGACAGGTCGATCGGCTTCTCGCAGAAGATCGCCTTGCCGGCCCGGGCCGCGGCGATGATCAGATCCGCATGGGTGTCTGTGGAACTCGCGATGATCACCGCGCCGACCTGCGGGTCCGCCAGCGCGGCCTCGACCGTCGAGACCTGGGCGCCGTGGCGCGCGGCCAGGGCCTGGGCGGCCGGCCCGTGCACGTCGACCACGTGGCGCAGCCGTCCGAGGCCGCTCGTGGCCAGGCTTTGGGCATGGATGGCGCCGATGCGTCCGGCGCCAAACTGTGCGAAATGCAACATGGTGTTTCCTGGCGGCCCGCTTGTGGGGACTGTCATCAAATCGTAACTCTGCCCCGGCTCGCCGCCAATGACGTCCAGGACCTGAATCCATGGCCACCATACGCCTGACCGCCGCCGAGGCCACCTGGCGCTTCCTGGCTGCCCAGATGACCGAGCTGGATGGGCGCACCCTGCCGATCTTCGGCGGCGTCTGGGCGATTTTCGGCCATGGCAATGTCGCGGGGCTTGGCCCGGCCCTGCAGGCCATGGGCAAGTCCCTGCCGGCCTTTCGCGCCCATAACGAGCAGGCCATGGCGCATGCCGCCATCGCCTACGCGAAGACGCATGCGCGGCGGCGGATGATGGCCTGCACCACCTCCATCGGGCCTGGCGCCACCAACATGGTCACCGCCGCCGCCCTGGCACATGTGAACCGCCTGCCGGTGCTGTTGCTGCCCGGCGACATTTTTGCCAGCCGCCAGCCGGACCCGGTGTTGCAGCAGGTCGAGAATTTCGGGGATGGCACTGCCTCCGCCAATGACTGCTTCCGGCCGGTCTCCCGCTACTTCGACCGAATCATGCGGCCCGAGCAGCTCCTGGTCGCGCTGCCGGCGGCACTGCGGGTGCTGCTGGACCCGGTGGAATGCGGCCCGGCCACGCTCGCCTTCCCGCAGGATGTGCAGACCGAGGCCTTCGATTGGCCCACGGAATTCTTCCGCAAGCGCCTGCACCGTCCTCGCGCGCCGGAACCCGATCGGCACGAACTGTCCGACGCGGTGGCCCTGCTGCGGGACGCCAGGCGCCCGCTGATCCTGGCCGGCGGCGGCGTGAAATATGCGGGCGCCGAGTCCGCGCTGGCCGACTTCGCGCATCGCCACGCCGTGCCGGTGGCGGAGACCCAGGCCGGCAAGGGCAGCCTGCCCTGGGACCACCCGCGCAACGCCGGCGCCATCGGCGTCACCGGCAGTGCGGCGGCGAATGCGCTGGCGGAGAAGGCGGATGTGGTGCTGGCGGTCGGTACGCGGCTGCAGGACTTCACCACCGGGTCGCGCGCCCTGTTCGGCGGCGCGCGCATCCTCGGCCTGAATGTCGCCGGCTTCGATGCGCAAAAACATGGCGCGCAGCCGCTGGTGGCGGATGCGCTACGCGGCCTGGTGGCGCTGAGCGCCGGCCTCGGCCGCTGGGATGCGCCGCGGCCGTGGCAGGAAAGGGCGGTGACCGCGACCGGCCGCTGGCACCGCAGCGTCGAGCGGATTACTGCCGCGCCGAAGCCGCGTGAGGCGGGCTTGCCCTCGGATGCCCAGGTGCTCGGCGCGGTGAACCGGGCGATGCCTTCGGATGGCATCGTGGTCTGCGCCGCCGGTGGCCTGCCGGGGGAGTTGCACAAGCTATGGCGGGCGAGGGACGCCGCCTCATACCACGTCGAATACGGCTTCTCCTGCATGGGCTACGAGATCGCCGGCGGGCTGGGCGTGAAGCTGGCGGCGCCGAAGCGGGAGGTGGTGGTGCTGGTCGGCGATGGCAGCTACCTGATGATGAACAGCGAGATCGCGACCAGCGTCGCACTAGGCGCCAAGCTGACCATCGTGGTGCTGGATAATCGTGGTTTTGGCTGCATCAGCCGCCTGCAAGGGGCGACCGGCGGCGCGCCCTTTCTGAACCTGCTGCCGGACGCCGCGCCGCGCGTGGATTTCGCCGCCCATGCCGCGGCACTCGGCGCGCAGGCTGTGAAGGTGGACGGCATCGCCGGGCTGGAGGCCGCGCTTCCCAAGGCGCTGTCCAGCAAACGCACGAGCGTGGTGGTGATCGACACGGATCCGGCCGCCAGCACGGCGGAGGGCGGCGCCTGGTGGGAGGTGCCGGTGAGTGCGGCCCCGCGCGGCACGGCGCAGGAAGCGGCTCGCCAGACCTATGAAACCGCCCTGCGCAAGCGGGGTAGCGGAGCGTGACGAAGATGCGGGTGCGGCTCGGGATCAATCCCCTGACCTGGACGAATGACGACATGCCGGAGCTCGGCGCGGAAACCCCGCTCGAGACCTGCCTTGCCGAAGCCAAGCTGGCTGGCTTCGCGGGCGTGGAACTGGGCAACAAGTTTCCGCGTGAGGCCGCGGCGCTGAAGCCGATCCTGGATGCGTACGGCTTGGCGCTGGTCTCGGGTTGGTATGGCTCGAACCTTCTCAGTCGCGACGTGGACGCCGAGATGGCGGCCGCGGAGCCGCATATCGCGCTGCTCACTGCCCTGGGCTGCACCACCATGGTGCAGTGCGAGGTAACCGGCAGCGTGCATGGCCAGAAGGCGGCCGCGCTGAGCTGCCGCCCGATCATGACCCGCGCGCAATGGGATCTGCTGCTGCCGCGGCTGGATGAGATGGCGCGGCGACTGAAGGCGCGCGGCCTGACCATGGCCTATCACCACCACATGGGCACGGTGATCGAGGCGGAGGATGAGGTGGACCGGCTGATGCAAGGCACGCGCGATGTCGGCCTGCTGCTGGATACCGGCCACCTGACTTTTGCGGGTGGCGACCCCGTGCGCGCCGCCAGGCGCCATGCCGCGCGGGTGGTGCATGTGCATTGCAAGGATATCCGTCCGGGCGTGATGGCGGATGTGAAGGCGCGCGGCCTGTCCTTCCTCGATGCCGTGCTGGAAGGCGTATTCACTGTGCCCGGCGATGGCTGCGTGGACTATCCGGCGGTCTTCGCACAACTACCCGATTACGAGGGCTGGCTGGTGGTGGAGGCGGAGCAGGACCCGGCGAAGGCGCATCCGCTGACCTATGCGCGGATGGGCCACGACTATCTTGCCCGAGTTACTTGATCCCGGCGCGCATGAAGGACTGCACGAACTGACGCTGGAACAGCAGGAAGCCGATCAGTAGCGGCGCGGAGGTCATCAGCGTCGCCGCGCTGATGATCGCCCAGTCGATGCCCTGGTCCGTGGAGGCGAACACCGAAAGCCCCACCGTCAGCGGCCGCGTCTCCACGCTGTTGGTGATGACCAGTGGCCAGAGGAAGTTGTTCCAGTGGTAGGACACGCTGGTCAGCCCATAGGCGAGGTAGGTCGGCTTCGCCAGCGGCACATAGACGCGCAGCAGAATGCCGAGCGTGCCGCAGCCCTCCACCCGCGCCGCTTCCTCCAACTCCTTCGGCACCTGCTTGAAGGTTTGTCGCAGCAGGAAGATGCCGAAGGCGCTGGCCATGTAGGGCAGACCGATGGCGAGGATGGTGTCCACCAGCCCGAGCGCGCGCATCGTGCGGTAATTCTCGACCAGCAGGATGTCCGGCATGATCATCAATTGGAGCAGCACCAGCCCGAACAGGATGCTGCTGCCAGGGAAGGCGGCGCGGGCGAAGGCGAAGGCGGCGAGCGTGCACAGCACGAATTGCGCGACCAACACCATCGTCACCAGGGCGAAGGTGTTCAGGAAATAGCGCGCGAAGGGCGCGGCTTCCCAGGCGGAGGCAAAGTTCGACAGCGTCAGGGGTGCGAATAATTCAAAGCGCGTCGAATAACCCGTGGGGTGGAAAGCGGCCCAGAGCGCGTAAAGCAGCGGCGCCACCCAGACCAGCGCCAGCAGCCAGGCGGCCGCGGTTTCCAGCAGCGTGCCGAGGCGGGGCAGGGCGGGAGCCTGGGTCAGGGTTGTGGCGCTCATCGGTAATGCACCCGCTTGGCGGCGAAGACGAATTGCAGCGCCGCCGTCAGCGCCAGGATCACCAGCAGCACCACTGTCGCCGCCGAGGCTGCCGCCGTATCCCAGAAGCGGAAGCCGAGGTCGTAGATATGGGTCAGCAGCAGCGCCGTGGCGTTGTCCGGCCCGCCGCGCGTCATGACGATGATGTGGTCCACCAGCCGGAAGCCGTTGATCACCGCATTCACCGCGATGAACAGCGTGGTCGGCCCCAGCAGCGGCAGCGTCACGCGGAAGAACACCCGCGCGCGCGACGCCCCCTCGATTGCAGCGGCCTCATACAGATTGGGCGAAATCGCCTGGAGGGCCGCGAGGTAGAAGATCATGAAGAAGCCGGCTTCCTTCCAGACGGCGATCACGATCATGGCGCCGAGCGCGGTCTCCCGCTGCCCGATCCAATTGGTCGGCCCCCAGCCGAACAGGGCGCCGGTGATCTGGTCCAGCAGGCCGTAATCGGGCGTGTAGAAGAACAGCCACAGATTCGCGACCGCGATCATCGGCAGCACGGTCGGCGTGAAATAGGCGATGCGCAGCGCGGTGCGGCCGCGGAGCTTGCCGTTCACCCAGACCGCCATGGCCAGCGACAGCCCGATGGATAGCGGGATGGTGGCGCCCGCGTAGATCATGTTGTTCCACAGCGCCTGCCAGAACACCGGATCCTCCGCGAGGATCTGGTAGTTCTCCGCACCGACGAAGCGCGCGGGCCGGTTGGCCCGCGGCGTGGTGAACAGCGAATGCCACAGCGTGGCCACCGCCGGGTAATGCGTGAAGCCCACCAGCAGCACCAGCGCCGGCGTCAGCATCAGCCAGGCGTGCAGCGTGGTGCGGCTGGGCATCAGCGCGGTCTCAGGCGCGGCGGAACGGGCGCAGCACGCGGTCGGCCTCGGCCTGCGCATCGGCCATCGCCTGCTGCGCAGATTTGCTGCCGGCCAGCAGCGCCTGGAGGTTGTCGTTCAGCGCCTTGTAGACGCGCTGGTTCTCGTAGGTGGAAAGCTCTCCCACCGCGACCGGCAGCTGGTTCTTGGCGACGGTGGCGGCCGGGAATTCGGCGCTGTAGCGGCGCAGGTTCTCGGTTTCCCACGCATCCGGGCGCACGGCCAGGTAGCCGGTCTTGATGCACCAATCGGCGGCCAGTTCCGGCTGCGTCAGGAAGCGCATGAAGCGCAGCGCGGCAGCACGCTCGGCCGGGCTGGCATTCTTGAAGACATAAAGATTGCCGCCGCCCACCACGGTACGCGGGCCGTCCTTGCCCGGCAGCCCGGCGACGCCGAAATCGAAGCGCGCATTGGTGCGGATGTTGGTCAGGTTGCCGGTGGTGTTCCAGATCATGCTGGCGGTGCCGTTCAGGAAGCTCGGCGCCAGCGTGGCCCAGTCGGTCAGCCCCTGCGGCTGGATGCGGTGGTCATAGGCCATGGCGCGCCAGAACGCGGCGGCCTCGATGGCGCGGGGATGGTTGAAGAACACCTCGGTGCCGGCCGCATTCATCAACTGGTGGTTCACCTGGTTGGCGAGCGCGCCGAAGGTCCATTGCGCCGTGCCAGAATTGGTCGCCATCTGCACGCCCCAGCGCGCGGAGCCCTCGCGGCGGGTCAGCTTCTGCCCGGCCTCGACCAGCTGCGCCCAGGTGGCGGGCGGCGCATCCGGGTTCAGCCCGACTTCGCGGAACTGGTCCTTGTTGTAGTAATAGACGCTGGTGGAGCGCTGGAACGGCACCGACCAGGTCTTCGCCTCCGCCTTGCTGTTCGCCAGGAAGGCGGGGAAGAAGCCGCCGAGCCAGGCAGCGGTCTCGGCGCTGGCATCGATGTCCTCGATCGGGGCGAGGATGTCCATGTCGCGCAGGCTGTGCAGCTCGGCCGCCAGCAGCACGGAGAAATGCGGCCCGGCGCCGCCACGGATGGCAGTGACGGCCTTGGTCAGCGTCTCGCCGTAGCTGCCCGCATAGACCGGGTTCACCTTGATGCCGGTTTCACGCTGGAAGGCTTCGCAATAGCCGTCGATGATGCGCGGCACCGGGCCGCCGATGGCGATCGGGTAGTAGAAGCTCAGCTCCTGCGCGGTCTGCGCGCGCAGCAGGGACGGCGTGGCGAGCAGGCTGGCGCCGGCGATAAGCGCGGCGCGACGGGTGATCTGCGTCATGGGAAGAGATCCTTTCTCAGCGGTAGCTGCGGAGGATGCGCTCGGCCTCGGCCTGCGCGTCGGCCATGGCCGGTGCGGCCTGCTTGCGGCCGGTGAGGGCTGCCTGGAGGTTGTCGTTCAGCGCTTTGGTCACGCGCTGGTTCTCCTGCGTGGAGAGCTCAGCCACGGCGTGCTCAAGCTGGTCACGCGCCACGGCGGCGGCGGGGAAGCCGGCCACATGGGCGCGCATCGCCGGCGTCTCGAAGGCCGCGGGGGTAACGGCGACATAGCCGGTGTCGATGCCCCATTGCGCGGCGCGCTCCGGCGTCGTCAGGAAGCGTGCGAACTTCACCGCACCTTCGCGCTGGGCCGCACTGGCGGATTTGAAGACATACAGATTGCCGCCGCCGGTCGGGCTGCCGCGGCGCTTGCCGGCGGGCAGCATGCCGACGCCGAAGGGGAAGGGGGCGTTGGCCCGGACATTCGTCAGATTACCCGTGGTGGTCCACATAATCGCCACCTTGCGCTCGAAGAAGTCGCGGGGCGTGGTGCCCCATTCGACGATGCCCGTGGGGTGCACGCGGTGCTTCATGGACAGGTCCATCCAATACTGCAGCGCCTCCGCCACCTTCGGATCATTGTAGAAAGTACGGTTGCCCTCGGCGTTCATCAGGCGGACGTCGTTCTGCGTCGTCAGGCCCTGGAACAGCCAGTAGGGGAAGCCGGAGGACGGGATCTGCATGCCCCACTGGCTGGTGGCATCGCCCTGGCGCTTGGTCAGCTTCTGCGCGAATTCCACCTGCTGCGCCCAATCGGCGGGCGGCGTCTCCGGGTTCAGCCCGGCCTCGCGGAAGGCTTCCTTGTTCCAGTACAGCACCACGGTCGAACGCTGGAACGGAATGCCCCAGGTCTTGCCGCCAGTGCGGCTGTTTTCCAGGAAGCCCGGATAGAAGCTGTCGAGCCAGGGCTTCTCGGCGCCGGGCAGATCGTCCCAGGCCAGCACTGCGTCTTCGCCGATCAGGGTGAAGATATCGACGGAGAGCAGGCAGGCCAGATGCGGCGCATCACCGCCGCGCATCGCCGTCAGCGTCTTTGTCAGCGTGTCCTGGTAGCTGCCGGCATAGATCGGCTTCACGCGGAAGCCGGGGTTCTCGCGGGCGAAATCCTCGCAATAGCCGTCGATGATGCGGGTGATCGGGCCGCCCACCGCGATCGGATAGTTGAACACGATCTCGACGGGGGACTGCGCGCGCAGGGCGGGGGCTGCGAGCAGTGGGGCGGCGGCGAGGCTGCCGAGGGCCAGGCGACGTGTGATGGTCATGTGAAGGGCGCTCCTGTTGTCAGGCGTAGGCGGTTTCGCGCACCGGTTCCGGCAGGCGCCGGCCGGTCTTGGCGTCGAAGAGATGCAGTGCGGGCGGCAGGCGCAGCCGGAGATGCGTGCCCGTGGGCATGGCGTGATGGCCGGGGATGCGCGCCTGCATCACCTCCGCGCCGTCGCCGACCGCACAGGCCAGCACGGTCTCGGCGCCGAGGAATTCCGCGGCGAGGACGCGCACCGGAAGCCCGGCGCCATCGGTCGGCGTCACCTCCTCCGGCCTGATGCCCAGCGTGGCGCCGGTGGCGGCCGCGTGGGCCACGGTGAGGCCCGGCGCACCGGCCACTTCCGCACCCTGCGCACCGGGCACCAGGCGCAGCAGGGACATGGGCGGGGTGCCGATGAAGCTGGCGGCGAAGGTGGTGGCGGGGCGGGCGTAGAGCTCGGCGGGCGTTGCGTCCTGCTCCACCTGGCCGTCCCGCATCAGCACCACCTGGTCGGCCATGCTCATCGCCTCGGCCTGGTCGTGGGTGACATAGACCATGGTGATGCCGAGGCGCTGTTGCAGCGCGCGGATCTCGCGCCGCATCTCCGCCCGCAGCTTGGCGTCGAGATTGGAAAGCGGTTCATCCATCAGGCAGATCGGCGCTTCTGCCACCACGGCGCGCGCCAGCGCCACGCGCTGCTGCTGGCCGCCGGAGAGTTGCGCGGGCCGGCGGTCCAGCAGTTGCGCCAGGCCCATCATCTGCGCGGTGCGGGACAGCCTTGCATCACGCTCGGCGCGGGCCACGCCGCGGGCGCGCAGGCCGAAGATGATGTTCTCGGCGACCGACAGATGCGGGAACAGCGCGTAGGATTGGAACACCATGGCGATGCCGCGGGATGCGGGGGCCAGCCCCGTCGCGTCGCGCCCATTGATGAAGACCTGACCGCCCGTCGGCGCCTCCAGCCCCGCCAGCACGCGCAGCAGCGTCGATTTGCCGCAGCCGGAGGGGCCGAGCAGCACCAGGAAGGTGCCGGGCGCCGCGGACAGCGTCACGTCACGCAGCGCCTGGGCGGACCCGAAGGATTTGGCCACGCCGGTCAGGCGAAGTTGGCCCTGTGTGGCAGGGGTATCTGACATGGCGGGCGTTTAGCTGCTTGCCATGACAGTGCGATGACGCTTCGGAGTTAGCGCGATGACAGCCTTATCGCGCGTCGCCGCGCGTGGATCTATCGCGCCGCGCCTCGCGGCATGG